>JBARPZ010000044.1:0-6274 GCA_049643445.1 Sedimentisphaerales bacterium | reverse complement strand
TGGTCAAGTTTGTTATCTTATGGTTGTTCCCATCAAACACACCCGTAAAAGGAGTCCCTTGAAACCATGAAGCATCATTCACATCCGGAGCAATAACAGCCCTCTCGTATACCATCCCAGCCAGATTAACATCTGTCTCCAATCTCGTGAAGCCCGCCCAGTAATTAGCATCAGCGGCAAAGTTATTAAAGTCCTCTAACGACTCTATTCGCCAAGGGTCTTCCTCCGTCCCTGAGCCATCCAAAGCCAGAGCAGTATTTACGCATAAGCCGACTATGACCAAACAGCAGATAACAAAAAATATAGTGATTTTCCCCAACAGATTTGAAATCCTCGCTATAACCATTTTTTCTGCCTCCAGTTCCCCAATATCCCATTATTGAGCCAAACTATCACACCTACGGCCCATAATCGCATATAACAGCAAAGAAAATCCCTATGGGTTGAAAAATCACTTTACCATAACTTCGGGGACTTGTCAAACCAAAAAAATGACAAAAAAAGTGCTTTATAAGCACATAAATAGTTGGATCCCTGCCTAATACATGCAGGGACTGGCGGGGGAAGCTTAAAAAGGGATAAGTGACAAGTGAAAAGTGAAAAAAGGAAAAAGTGCTTTATAAGTATATAAATATCGGAGCCTTAGGCCCGTGGTGCCATAGCCCTTTGCAAGTACAGACGTTCTGAATAATACCCGAAAATCCTGCTTGACAGACGTCCATTGTCTGCTGTATGTTTTTAGAGCTCTAAGTTAGAGGCTGCAAATAAAGAAAGAAAAATAGTTGCCGGAGTTTCCCTTATGTTGAAAAAAAGGTTTTTTACATTGTTCACTTCCTGCCTGGCCCTCGTGTTGGTCTTGCCCCCGGCACCGGTGATCGGCGCCAATCAGATTCAGAAAGGAGAGATGGCCGGATACCTGCTCGTACCTAACGATAGAGTTCAAGAAACGTATAACGCCGGGTTCTCCATGTATGTAGCAGCCTGGCCTTTGTTGCAGGAATATCCGGGGCGTCGTTTTCAAACAGGTCTGTTCGGGACCTGGATGCACGCTCAATATGACGGCCCTACGCCTGACAAAATGTATTCCGATATCGAGGGCGGCCTAGGCTGGTGGCGTGACACGCGGTTTGCCACGGAAACACCGAAGTTCATTATGGGCGGTGTGGCCCTGAATTTCAGTGAATGGGCCAACGGGCCCGGGGCCGGCAAAGGAAGGGACTGGGACAAACCGAGAGGCAAGTACGGTGTGGCACAACTCAGTCCCTGGGTGCTGTGGCCCCCCGATGGCCTGAATCTGAAACAAGGTACCATCGGTGAACTGTTCGGGTACGGGTACCTGCCGCTTCCGCTGACCACGGCCAAATCCACCACCGCCGGGAAAAACGTTCCTACCGGAAATAACTGTTGGACCTTGTTTCTGAATACGCGAAACTTCAAAGGACCGGTTGCTTTCTTCACCCCCTATTTCTGGTCCCGCGCAACTGTGGATAATCCTAACATTGCTGGAATGTTTCTGGATACCCGTCCCTCTAATCCCAATAGGGCTTTGCAAATGGAAACCCAGTACGTCCCCAGCGTCCAGTCCATTGACGCGAAGGGGGAGACCTATGCCCGAATAGCCCCAACCTCGTTCCCCCGAGGGCCCCATGGCGATTCGGCGGTCGTGCACCGCGTCACCGCCTACAACAAAAAGGCGCTCTGGGATGCCGTGAAGGCCTGGTTCGAGGGCGGACCCCAGGCCGACAGCGCTATCGACCCCCGGGAGGCAGTCATACACAGCTTCCCCGGACGAGGCGGGGCAACATGGAGGATATATAAGCCACCGGTACCCAGGGAAGAAAAAGTCCCTATCGCCTGGAGTTCTTTTGCTACACCCGTCGCGCCTGATCCAACCACCTTTGGATACCGGTGGAACTACGAACTGGTCACGAGAAAAGATTCAAAGGATGGCCCACTGGTGACGCTCCCCGAATACTATCGCCTGACCAAAGATGGCAAAAAAGCTAAGTGGGTTCCGATACCACCGGGCCAGGTCCCGGCTGAAACAGGACTCACAGAGGTCAGCTTTTCTCGGCCCACCGGGCTCCCTTCAGAACCCTACGTCACTCCCGACGATGCGGAGAGTTGCTGGAAGAAGCCCGGCCCCGCGGCAGGACCTTTCCAGGCGCATCCGGGTGACGGTAGCGTGGTGACGTACTACTGGTATCGATTCGCCGACCAGCCTGCATTGTTCAACGCCGATTTAACGGATAAAGAGCGGGAGAGCCTGCAGTCGCGGGTGGAAAAACTCCACCGGAGCTGGAAAAAAGACCGCGACTACCTGGCGCCACCCACGATTGGAAAACTGGCGGATGTTGACCCGGCCTTGATTGTAACCCCGCCGCCGGGCCTGGAGGCAGGGTATGTACCCATCGCCACACGACAGGCAGCGGAAGAATAGGTTTGGCCTGCCCCCCGAAAACTGATCCAGTTTTAGTGAGAGTATAATCGATTGATTTTTATATCTCATATTTCGCTGCACTCTTCAAGATGTCCACATCACGCATTTATGGAAGTAAAATAACAGAAAAGAATTGAAAAGGGAAAAAGAAAATAGAAAAAATAGCGTTTAGCGGATCATAGACGACGGATGGTGAATATCGAATATTGAACAAGGAATATCGAATTATGAAGTTGAGATTGCTTCGTCCTCCATAGGCGGACTCGCAATGACGAATTTTAGAACAGATTCCTCGGCTGCGCGATGCTGTGCATCGCTGCACTCGGAATGACAAGAGGTGAGATTGCCGCGGCCCTTCGGGCCTCGCAATGACCTTTTTTTAATAGATCCCTCCACATCGGTCGGGATGACGTTTTTTATTTCAGATTTCAGATTGCGGCATGAATTATGTGGCCAGATTCTTCCCCAAATACCTAAGGCGATGAGTTACCTTCTTTGAGGTACAAACTCAATCGCTCCAATATCAACCGTGCTGCCGTGCAATCGATTATTCCGAGAAAAATCCTTAGTGGTTATTCCTTCGTTAGAGCCGGCATCACATGCAGGGGACCCAGCTTTTAGCCGCAGGTCAAATTTTCCATAATTTACGAAAAAGTCGTTATAATCCGTAATGACCATGTTGTGGTCTATTTGTCCGATATCGGGCTTGGAAATGAACTGCTTCGCTAAGTTGTTGCGAATTATGTTGTTGGTACTTTCCCTGCCATCTTTGTGTTTGTCAATCACTATCCAGGGCGGGCCGGGAGATTCCTGGTTTATGTCAACTACGGTGTTATTGATTATCTTACAGTTCCTTGCTCCGCCAAGAGTAATACCATGCCAGTGGTCAACAATCACAATATTGTTGGCAATAACCCAATTCTCATAGAAACCGTCAAAGCAGCCTATACCCTGCGGCGTGCCCTTGTACTTCTGGTTGGGGTCGGAATGATTGATGATTAAGTTTGCCTCTATTACCACATTCCTGACAGTGCCAGTACCTACTCCCCCCGGACCAACGCTCCAAGATTGAATTCCATCATCATGGTTATCATCGACCTTGAAACAGTTCTTAATGATGTTATGCCGGTAAACACAATGATTTCCCAAGGCCATTATCCCATCCCCTGAGAAGTTCTCAATAATGTTATTCTCGACAATGTTATGCTCTCCCGAGATTGCCATTCCATGACCCACATTAAGCAAGTGATTATTCGTTAGACGGATTCGTGTTCCGCCGACCAGGAATCCGAAGCAAGATTTGCTCACCCAATCATCGGCTGACCACCCTGAAGAGTCTCTAACGGAGAACAACATGCAGTTATCGATTGAAATGTCACTTGCCTTATCCGAGACATCTACCAAAGTCTGCCGAGTGTATACTTTCGCATTTTCAGGACTTATACTTATCCCCTTAATATGCCAGAATCTTGCCTTTTTAATTTGGATACGGCTTACCATCGGACTTTGGCCCTTCAGCCCTTCTATCGTGACGTAGTCATCATTTTCAGTACTGAGGACGATTGCTCCGTGATAACCGCTACGCAGAAATATTTTATCCCCGGCATTGAACACTTTCTTCCGGGACAATACTTCCTCCAGAGTCTTCCAGGGGAGTTGGACTGTGCCAGGATTGCCCATATCCCCATTAACAGGGTCAACGTAATAAGAGGCTCCCCATAGAAGATTGGGAAAGACTAACCAAAAAATCAAACACTGAATTAACCTACACATCGTATTGGATACCTCCTATCATTGAGTTACTGTCATCTTTATATCAGAGAACTTTACAAAGGTCAAGGTGAATTAGAGGATTAGAGCATTAGAACAGTAGAGCAGGTGCCTTATAGGCACGTAAATAGCTGGATCCCTGCCCCCTGCCCAAGACTTGCAGGGATTCGGGTATAGCTGTTTTTTTCTCTTGAATCATCAAATCCCTTTTGCTATAGTCACTTGTGTATATTGTAATTGAATTTTCTTTTATTTTATCATTTGGAGGTTATTGCCATGTGTGAACACTGCACGCGACGTGAGTTTTTGGGAGCAGGAGTGGCTGGTGGGATGATTCTCGCCGGCGCAACATGGAAGCACGCCTGGGCTTCGCAATCACCGCCGGGCCAAATCCGGGAAAAGTCGCGAATTTGCGTCGTCTTCACCGGTACGCCACAACCGGATGACCGTAATTGGGGAGCGGACGCCGGGCAAGTAGAGGCGATGAAAAGCCGTCTGGCCAGGGCGGAAAAGGAGTTGGGAAACGTCGAACTAATAATGGGGCAGTCGAGAAATGCCCAGGAAACGGCGGCCCTGTTAGAGAAGGCGGGGCCGGCAGCACCGGTCCTCGCTATCAACGTGCAAAACTTTGCCTTAACAAGGGTAATACAGCCGGTTCTGGACGGGTCGCATCCCATGGTGTTCTTCTCACTGCCGGCCAGCGGTCACGATTGGATGTATGCTCCCCGCTGGCATAGCAGGGGACATCGCGTTACCCTTATGGCCAGCAGGGACTACGACGAGCTCGAACGAGCCCTTCGTCTGCTGAGGGTGATTCCCATGATGAAGCAGACTCGGATTCTCCTGTTCCCTCCTGCTCGAGGGACGACGGCCGCGCAGTCTCCGGTTGAAGTCAAGAAGCGTTTGGGTGCCGATGTCGTGGCTGTAGAAGAGAAGGCATTCGACGAGATGATATCGGCCGCGGAAGATGAGGCCGTTCAAGCTGAAATCAACCGCTGGACAAAGAACGCGAAGGAAATCATCGAACCAGACAAAGAGGACATCAGGAAGGCCGCCCGCATCAGTGTGGCGCTGCAACGCTTAATGGAGCAGGAACGGGCCCAGGGGCTGGCCGTGGGCACCTGTATGGGATGGCTGTCAAAAGGATTTCCCTGTCTGGGATTTGCCCGTCTTCGCGACAACGGTATTCCCGCGGCGTGCGAGGGGGACATGGACTCGTTGTTGACCATGATCCTGTTTCAATATATGATCGATCGCCCCGGATTTCAGGGCAACGCTACATTCGATACCTCTCGCAACGCATTGTGGACCGCCCACTGCACGGCACCGCTGAAGATGGATGGTCCCAATGGCAAGGAAGCGCCATACCTTCTGCGCGGGCATTCCGAGGTCGGCGGCAGCGGCTGTGTGCCCGAAATCCAATACCGCCTTGGCGAGACCATCACCCGCAGCAAGCTGATCAATTTAGATACGATACTTGCCTCAACGGGCAAGATTATCGAAGTTCCGGAGAAGTCGGTCCACGGTTGTCGCACCCAGATCGTCACCGAAGTTCGAGATGCCTCGAAGATGGCCGCCAACTGGAGCAGTGTTCTTGAGACCGAGGACGCCATGACGCTGCTGCACCGTGTGGTGTTCTACGGCGACCACATGGAAAGCGTGCAGCACCTCGCACGGTTGATGGACATGAAAGTAGTCATGGAAGGCTGAACGAACACCTGAATTGCGAATATTAGGATGCCGTGAAACGTGAAGAGATAATTTCATATCTCAGATTTCATATTTAGTTGCCAGTTACCAGTAATTAGACCGCGTTTTTAAGAGAAATCCGCCCCAGTGAGATAACGTTTCACTATTTCACGGGGCAGGCGGGACAAGGGAGAATTAGAAGAGAAAAGCGAGAAAGGGTAAGGGAATAAATTTTAAAATTTTATTTTTTTTGTTGACAGCTTGTACAAATGTACGATATTATACTTGTACATATGTAAAATATATTTGTCAAAGGAGCTTTTTTATGACAAAACGAAAATTGCCTGCTGTAAGCCCGGCTGAGACTGAAATTCT
>JBARPZ010000043.1:0-3112 GCA_049643445.1 Sedimentisphaerales bacterium | reverse complement strand
CCGGGCAGCTTGATGCGGTCGGTCAGTTTGCTGCTGTACCACTTCCCCTTTTCGCCCTTGTTCTCGGGGTCCAGTTGAAATCGCCATTGACCTGCTATTGATATGGTCCCTCGCTGCCGGTCCAAAGCAGCTGTTGATCCCGTGTCCACATTTCCTACTTCCCGGCAACCGGCACAAACCGTTATCACCATACCCGTCGCTATTATCATTATTGATATGATAATCTCACGTTTCAATTTTGTGCTCCTTAACAAGAAATTTGAAAAGTATTCTACAGCATCTATCGAGCCGAGTCAGCATCTCCGCCGGCTTCGGGCAGAGTATTGTACCAGGTGTATCTGAGAGCCACTATGGCGGCAAGCGCAAGCCCAAACCATATTATCGAATTGAGATACCAATGGCCCACGAGGTACATAGGAAATAGATACAAACCGCTAATCGCCAGCATAGCAAGTATGATATTGACGATTGTCAGCGATACGCTTTCTGATTTGCCGGCCAACTCCTCCGCAGATAATTTTGATTCTTTTCGAATCGGATTCCACAGGCCAAAGGGCCGAATGGATTTATAAAAGCAAATAAGAACATCGCGGTCAACCGGTTGGGTCGCTAAAGATACTGTAATACTGGCAAGCAGCGAGGCCACACATATAGAAGGAAACACATAATACACCGGCGCATCGGGGAAGAAAAGGATTGTAAAAGACAAAATAATACCAACGAAGGTCCCAACGGAATATCCCCAGCCGTTGATGCGCCACCAGTACCATCTAAGGACATTCGGAATAACAATGCCTGCACCCAGTGCCATCATCATCCAACCCCAAATTTTAGCAATCGATTTGGCCTGAAAACCAATACCAATACCAACCATAACCAGCAAAAGGGTAGCCAGATAACTGAATCGCACGGATTCGGTGTCACTGGCCTGTGGACGAAAATATGGCTGCCAGATATCGCGAACGATAAAAGAAGCGCCGCTGTTGACTGTCGAGCTGAAGGTTGACATAAACGCTGCCAGCAGGCCGGCAATGACAATTCCCCTGATCCCGGTCGGTAAAAATTCCTGGAGCACTACAGGCATCACTTGTTCGGTATCCGTAATGTTAGTAATTACGGTAAGACCCAGCAGGGCAATCCCGACGGCCATTGCCCAGCGGACAATTAGAAAAAAGCTCCAGGCCGCACCGACTTTTGCAGCATCGCGGGCATCACGCGCCGCCAGAAATCGCTGGAAATCATACATCTGAGCGGGCCCGCCTGCATTTAGAAGCAGGCCCTTTAGGACCCATACAATTACAAGGGCACCAAAAAACTCGAAATTTGCATTGTCCGTTCCTGCAAATTCCTTTATGCGCCACGGTACGTTTAATGAAGACCAACCCTGCGGTAACTGAGTCAGCAACTCCGGCGCCAGCTTCGACCACGCAATATAGGCGATAAATATACTGCCGACGGTCAGGATGACGGTCTGGATAACATCGGTTACCACGACGCTGTAAAGTCCGCCGAGAATAACGTACAGGGTTGTTATGCCAATAATCGTCACTGCAAGAACGTCGGGTTCGTATGTCGTGAGTAAGTTTTGCAGCCATGGAATTGATGTGTATTGAGCGAGGGACTCAAGCGGGATGTACACGGAGGCAAATTTGCCGATGCCCTGATACGCATATCCGACGAAACTGGCAAGAGTAAGCACGGCCATCAGTGCGTAAGCAGTTCGGGCCAACCTGCCACCGGCATCAGTGCCGAAGCGGGTCTTCATCCACTCCGCGGCTGTCATCACGTTCGAGCGGCGTACCCATTTACCCATATAGCTCATAAAAAAGGCGCCCATCAAAAAGCCCCACATCCAGTGGTGCCACATAGACTTCATACCGAGGACAAAGAGTATTGAAATAATCCACATGGTCCCGGTAATGTCAAAGTTGGATACCGAACCGGACATAGCCAGAGCCAACCAATGGATGCTCTTGCCCCCCAGAAAATAAGCACTAAGACTCCTTGAGGCGCGCCTGCGATACCAGAAACCCAGACCTATTACAACACTGAAATAGAGAACGACTATCCCGTAATCAATTGAATCCATATACTGCTTCTCCGCAAGCTAAGATACATCATTGGAGTCCGGCTTACCGTTCACTGCATCAAACATCGCCACGATGTTGGCCGATGGAATGTTTGCCAAAATATTGTGGACCTGCTGAAAAACGAAGCCACCGTCTGGACTGAGAATGCTCACCTGTTCTTTGACGTTCTCGGCAACCTGTTGAGGTGTTCCGGTGGGCAGGATGTCCCTCGTATCGCAGCCACCGCCCCAGAAAGTGATATCCTTGCCAAACTCGGCCTTTAGCCGGCCGGCATCCATACCCGAACAGCTAATCTGAACAGGATTGATGGCATCGACACCCGCCTCGATTAAATCAGGCAACAATTCTCGAACTCCGCCGCAGCAATGAAGCATGACCTTGACATCGGCGATCTGTTTTGCGCGGCTCCAGAGCAGTTGGTGACGGGGCTTGAAAAACTCGCGATACATCTGCGGTGAAATCATTGGACCTGTCTGCATACCGAGATCATCACCGAAAAGTATAATATCGATGTATTCACCGACAGCTTCAAGGAATCGCTCAAGATTGGCCAGATGAATCTCGACGAGCTTATCGAGGAACCGGTGAGCATGCTCTGGCTCGGCGGCAAGCAGCATCATAAACCGGTCGTTGCGATAAAGGAACTGGCCGATTTCAAACAGATTGCCTCCGAAGAGGCCGATAATAGCACGGCCTGTCTTTTCTCGCAGTCGTTTTGCACCTTCAGACAGCGATTGACTATCAATCGGACCGGGCGGGCTGGCCACCGCAGTCCACATAGACTCTTCAAGTGCGGCAGAAATCGCCTGCAGGTCGTCATGCTCGGCAAAAGGATAGTACATTTGTTCAAAATATAATACGCCGTCCGGCATTTGGCCGAGGACTCTGCCGGTTTTCGACCGAATCACCCAACGTCCATCATCCCGTTCAAGAGGTGTCCAGGAAGGTACAAGACACGGTGAGCCATCCGGCAATGTCCACGGCGACCAGGATCCCTCATCCAGCGCAAAGCCCCGGCCCAA
>JBARPZ010000042.1:0-1523 GCA_049643445.1 Sedimentisphaerales bacterium | reverse complement strand
AGCCCCATGCAGCGCGGTTTGCTCACAGGTAAGTTCAGTCAGGAACGTTTCGCAGCTTTATCTTTAGACGACCATCGAAGGAAGAGTCCTGATTTTCTTGAGCCGCAATTTGCCGCTACGCTGGAGTTTGTTGACGAGCTGCGGCACATAGCCGAACGCAACGGCAGGACATTGGCCCAGTTGGCTGTTAGCTGGGTCCTTCGCCGGCCTGAGGTTACCGCAGCAATTGTGGGTGCAAGAAGACCTGAGCAGATTGCCGAGACTTATTCTGCCTCTGATTGGGACCTGAGCCGGGAAGATATTGATGAGATTGAGCAGCTATTAGGCAAAAGGCAGGAAAGAACCGCCGCTAAGTAAACTTTAAAGAGAGCAAAAATGGCAAAAGATTCAAAGAACCAAAGTTATGTAAGCCCTCTCGTTGAAAGAAATGCCTCACCGGAGATGGCTGAGCTTTTCGGGGCCCGGAAGAAGTTTAGCACCTGGCGCAGGCTCTGGCTCGAGCTGGCAAAGGCGCAAAAAAAGCTCGGCCTGCCCATAAAACAGAACCAGATAAGCCAGATGGCCAGGCGTCTTGACGATATTGATTTCAAAAGGGCCGCCGATTTCGAAAAGAAATTCCGCCACGATGTTGTCGCTCATATCCACACCTTTGCCAGGGCAGCGCCAAAAGCCGCACCGATTATTCACCTCGGTGCCACCAGTTGTTTTGTAGGCGACAACGCTGACTTGATAATTATGCGAGAAGCGCTGCAGATGACGGCCGGTAAGTTGGCCGCGGTGATAAATCTATTAGGCAAATTCGCAAAGAAGCATCGTGACCTTCCGACACTGGGCTACACACATTTTCAGCCTGCCCAGTTAACTACCGTCGGCAAAAGGGCAACAATGTGGTGCTACGAGTTCGCATTGGATTTGCAGGAAATCGAGCATCGACTTGAATCACTGCTATTTCGTGGTGTCAAAGGCACTACCGGCACGCAGGCCTCTTTCCTGGCACTTTTCGAAGGCAGGCACAGCAAGGTCAAACAGCTTGACAAAGCGGTTGCCGCCGCATTCGGCTTCAAAAAAACCTGCGCTGTCACCGGCCAGACATACCAGCGGAAAATCGATACCCTCGTGGTAAACTGCCTTGCATCCGTTGCTCAATCCGCCCACAAGCTGTGTAACGACCTGCGTCTGCTCGCAAATCTAAAAGAGGTTGAAGAGCCGTTTGAAAAATCTCAGGTCGGTTCTTCGGCAATGGCTTATAAAAGAAATCCGATGCGGGCGGAAAGAGTGACGGCCCTTAGCAGATTGGTCCTGAGTCTGGCTACCAGCCCTGCTATGACAGCTTCTGAGCAGTGGTTTGAAAGGACGCTCGATGATTCAGCCAACAGGAGGGTGGTTATTCCCGAGGCGTTCTTGGCCGTAGATGGGATTCTCGAAATCCTCGCCAATGTTCTTGATGGGCTTGTCGTCTATCCGAAGGTGATAGCGGCGCACGTCGACGCCGAGCTTCCATTTATGGCCACAGAAAATATCCT
>JBARPZ010000041.1:0-2380 GCA_049643445.1 Sedimentisphaerales bacterium | reverse complement strand
TCCGCCATACGCGTTTGGTGTTTGTGAAAACCAGCAGCTTTTTTCCATCGTCCGACCAGGAGTAATCATCGATCTTGAGCGGCTCTGATTCACCCGGCGGTATCAGTCGAGTGGAGGGAACTATTATTTCACGTCTGCCGGTGTCCGGAGCGTATCGAACTATGTCCTCCGGCTTTTCATCGTCCGACTCATCACAAGCTGAAGGTTCATTACATTCCTGCTGAGCTTCCGTGTCCTCCAAAGTTGTATACCCGGAACCATTTTCCAGCCAACGGGCCGGCCCGAACTTCTCAGGTTCAAAATCATTGGAGTCATAAATCCTCTCGAGAGTAAGAAGCGAGTGGTCCGTTGCCTTTTCTGCGTGAACGGGCCCGAAAAGGACAACGAGAAGGACAGTCGCGATACAAGATATAATTAAATAATCTCTAACTACCGTTTTCATGAAACAAGTCATCTCCGTTTCTTCAAGTTGTAACTTTCACAGTCCCATCAGATTCAATTGTAAGATGGTCGTCTTCTTTAATTGAATAAAAGTCCTTCTCGGCCAAAATAACAATAGGCACAGCTTTGTGATATAACTCGTCCGAGACAATACTTCCCAGTGCCAAAATCGGATCTACTTTAAGGTTGATGATGGCTGCCGGAGCAACACCGTTCTTGATACTTTCCATCAGGGTAGCGCTGGAGGTGCTGGAGCCTTTACCCCGCGGAAATACGAATATCCGCCCTGTGACATTTGCTCCTGAACGTTGCAGACGGCGGTCAATAATTTCGCCTGTATGCGGAGATAAGCCGCCCCAAAAGCTAAGAGGCTCTTTGGAAACAAGAGCTGTACCTGTGGCTGAGCCTGCAACTATCGGTTTTCCGAACAGAATTCTCTCCGTCATAGAAATGCTTCCTTTCGGCATACATATCCCCTGACGGCAGAGTCAACACATTCGGCCATACTGCCAAAGGCAACTTTTACGTCCAACTGGCCCGGCGCATAATAAGCACACTTTCCTGAATTGGTCATTATAACCTTTGTAGCCGGAGAGACCATCGGTGTATGAAAAATACAAGTATCAAGGGTGACCTCAACACCGAAGTCGGTCAGCACATTGAAAAACTCGCTTCTTCGCAACAGGGCATAAGATGTCTGGCAGGAAATAACAATAAACTTAACGTCGGGACGAAGCGTTTTGCCTTTTTCAGTCTTCGCTCGGATAAGCGCAGCAAGCTCACGAAACTCGTCGAAGGAAAAATGAGGACAGCCTAACACGACCAAATCAAGCTTATCTCCTTCGGCGGCAGTGGACAAGTCGGCCCGAGATTTCTGTAAATCGGAAAGATGTATATCGATAATTTTCTCCGGCTTCCGGCCCTTGAAAGCTTCCTCCAAAGTATTCGCTTCCGGCGTCACACCGATTGCGTGAAAAAGAGCCACCGCACCTGAAGAAGCTGCTGCCGCACACAAAGCCTTGAACTGGTCGCTGGAGACATCAACAGGGAGACCTTCGATAACCGGAATTTTATCCCCAGACACAGAGCCTATGAGATGGCCCAATACTGCATAGAAAGCATTACTGTGCATAATAGCAGGATCGATATCTACCAATCGCAAAAGAATCTGTCCTCTGCGGTTTTGCTTTAGATGAAGGCCGCACTTAGGCACCCTGCCTGTTATGGCAGCACAGATATCTATGAAATCCCCATACCTATTGGTTCTGGCCCCAAGAACAGAATTGGCATAGCAGATAGCGTTGGATTCACCCCATGCAATTTGCTGGCCAAACCTGGGCGTTAAGTAACTTTGATAAGGTGCACACGTCCAGGTAGGAATACATCCCATATCTGTATAAGCCTTCGCCTGCCTGATGGCTTTGGCGGCGAAATCTTCATCTACTCCAAATCGCTTCCAGTTCTGAAGGTCAAGCGGCCCCATATTCAAGGTCGTAGGGACTGAAACTTTTCCTCCTTTTGCCGCCAGTGTCTCGGCAAATTCCAATCCTGTTTCGCTGAGCAGGCCACACCCATCTATATGGGCCTGGCTGACATCCATCATTTCGGCAGCGCCCTGTACATCGGCCATTCTTACCAGGATGCGCATCGCCATCCGGGCAGCTTCGCCGTGTTGACCATTCAGAAGTTGTTCATCTCGTGTGCTCAACTTCACTGACATTGTATTTCCTAAGCCAGGTTACGGTAATCAGAGCTTGTGATCTGACGGTTTCAAGCCTGTTTTGTGCCCACCGAAACCAATCCGATTCGGATTATACTCGCCAACTAAATCTACCTTGCTCCTGGCCGGTATCTTATCTTCCATACCCATCGCCCAATAGCAGGCATTAACAAGAAGACGACGGAAACCCTCGCTCTTCAGGTCGCCGCCATGCCCCAT
>JBARPZ010000040.1:0-11972 GCA_049643445.1 Sedimentisphaerales bacterium | reverse complement strand
AAGCAGGTCAAGTGTTTTCCTCAATATTTGCGGTCAGCCGGATATTACTGTTCAAACAATTACAAAAAAGATTACAACTTTACCGATATAAACGTCTGGGACGAGTCAAGTCAAACAGCTCACTGGCGCAAGCGTAAACCCGGCCAGCCATTTTTTAGTGTCGTTAATTTCACTTCCACGCATCAGGGACAGATTAACGGCTCCGATGAAGAATTTTTCACAAAGTATTGTTCAAAGCTCAAGCCCGAAGAACTTCATGACCCGGCCAGAGTCCCGCTGCCGCCATACTATCCCGATACTCCCATCGTGCGCAAAATCTGGACCCGCTACTACGACTTGATTACCTTTATGGACAAACAGGTCGGCGATTTGCTCGGCCAGCTAAAAGATGACGGCCTGGCTGATAATACAATCGTGTTCTTTTTTGCAGACCACGGTTTAGGTGTTCCCCGACACAAAAGAACACTGTACGATTCCGGTCTGCATGTCCCGCTCATGATTCGCTTCCCCGCCCGATATCAGAACCTCGCACCGCTTAAAGCAGGCCGAAAAATCGACAGGCTTGTTAGTTTTGTAGATTTTGCCCCGACGGTTTTGAGCCTGGCCGGATTGCCAAAACCCAACTACATGCAGGGCCGTGCGTTTCTTGGTGGTCAGGCTGGTCTGGAAAGAGAATATGTCTTTGGAGCAGCCAGCCGTGTAGATGAGGTCTACGAGCTGTCGCGGTGCGTCCGTGATAAACGCTACAAGTATATTCGCAACTATATGCCGCACCTGCCGTATGTTCAGCCAAGCGAATATCCGGACAGGGCAGACATCATGAAGGAGCTTCGCCGAGTAGTTAAAGAAGGCACGCTTACCGACACGCAGAAATTATTCTGGCAGCCTGTCAAACCTCTAGAGGAGCTTTATGATACGTTGGCCGACCCGCATGAAATACATAACCTGGCTGACTCGGCCCAACATCGGCACATCCTCGAACGTATGCGCAAGGTACACCGTAAATGGATGGCTGACAGCTTTGATATAGGCCTGCTACCGGAGGGTCAAATGCACATTCAAGCTGAAGGCTCAACACCATACAAAATTGCACGAGACCCCGGCAAATACCCTCAGCAGCGTATCCTGGAGGTCGCCGAGCTGGTGAACAAAGGACCAGCAGTACTGCCCAAACTTATCGAGTTATTAGAAGACAGCGATGCCGGCGTTCGATATTGGGCTGCTGTTGCTATCAGCACGCTGGATGACGAGACAGGACCCGCTACAGCGGCACTGACTAAGGCATTGACCGATGAAAATCCAGTCGTTCGATTCGTTGCTGCCGGCGCGTTGTGCAAACTGGACCTGTGTGAAAACGCCTTGCCTGTGTTGGCCAAAGGCCTAAAAGACCGGCGAGAAACGGTTGTCCTGCACGCGGCACGCGAAATCCAAAGTATTGGTAACAAAGCCCGGCCGATTACCGGGCAGATAAAGCAAGCTCAGGCAGCATGTAAGGAGCCGGATGGCACCTACAAGAATAATAATCACGCAATGTTTATCGACTGGGCCCTGAAATACGCCTTGCAGAATTGTCAGCAATGAAAAACTCATAGAATTGATTACTCGGTTTGGAGCTGTAGGCCCGGTCTACTGGGAAAAAACGCAGGAACCTGCGGCTGTGCGGGATATGAGAGAAGCCTTACTTTAACTTAATAGGTACAGAACCTTTCTCGTTAACCTTAGCCATGAACGTTCTTAGCTCTTCCAGCATCTTTCGCATTTCCTCGGAAGTATCAACAAGGCTTTCGTAGAATTGCGCATCATTTACGAACTTGCCGGCCGAGCCCTTGCCGCTGTTTACTTTTTCCAGGGTTACGCGCATCTCTGCCAACGTTTTGCCTAATTCTTCACTGGTTGCAACAATAGACGTAACGAACTTATCTGTGTCGTCCTCAAGGCTTTTCAACGTTGCAGTGCCTGTAACAGAGAATTTCCGGAATTCTTCGAACATCTGCGTAGCTTTCTTGGATGCATCAGACATATTAGCCAGCATTATCTTGAAATTTTCTTTGTTGTTGGGGTCACCTAAAACGTCGTTAAGGTTCTTTGTAAGAGTGGTCAGTGTCTCAGCCAGCTCTTCGAATTTTTTCTGGCTTTCTTCCGGGAAGAATTCGCTGGTCATTCCGGTCGAGCCCTGAAGCAGTGTATCGGCAGCCAAAAATGCATTCGGTTCATTCGGCGAGGGTATATGGGCGGGATCAATCTTCAGATCGATAAAACTGCTGCCCAAACCACGCGTCATCAGTTTCACCTCGACATTCGAGGGAATGTTAACGTGTTTTTTGTCAATACTCAGAACAACCAATATCTGATGATACACCTGACCGGTATTCAAATCCCGGCGCGGTTTCGGATACATGACATTTGCCACTCTGCCTATTTGGTAGCCGCAAAATTGCACGGGAGTATCCTTTTGTACTCCTGGCGCAGTGGGGAATTGAACGAAGACCGGAAATGAACTGAGTTTAGTGACGGCCCCCGGCAAATCTCGGAACTGAAATATCAACCATAGAAGCGCACATAATGCACCTACTACGAAAAGGCCTACGATTAAATTACGCCTTCTTTCAGAGGTTTCATAATCACTCACTTTTTGCTTCCTTTCAAATTAGTCCGGCCTTCCAGAAACAACTCCCTTATGGCACGCAAAGGATAGCCGCTTTTGTTGAGTTTCTTTATCAGCTTAATTCGCTCAATAATTTTCTCATCAAACATTCGTCTGCCGGTCGGCGTAACTTCCGTCGGCTCGAGCAGACCGACCATGAGGTAGTATTGCAAAGACTGCCGGGAAATGCCAGCTTTTTTTGCGGCGGTACCTATTGGCATCAATTTTTTCTGACTCACCGTTTCACCGTTCCATTAGCCGACTTTCCGGCTTTGTTTACCAGGGCCAGCAGCGAAGCCCTTGCCTGCTCAAATGTCAACTGCTTTACTGCCTCTTTAGGGCCTGATTTATCTGATTTCCCCCAGCTCCGCGAAATCATGAGCACATAATCGAAGCCGGCCGGTATCTGGTCCTGGCTTTGCCGAAAGGCTTCCCTCAGCAGCCGTTTTAACCGATTACGCATAACTGCATTGCCCCAGAATTTGCCGACAGAGACACCCAACCGCGGGTGGCCGCAATCATTTTGGGCCATATACAGCGTAAGCACTCTATCACTGACGCGCAGACCACGATCCAAAACGTCTTTGAACTGACGACTGCGAACGAGTCTCTTACTTTTCACAAAAGTGAACAACTTCACAATTATACCGCTTAAATTTCTCTTATTTTTTTGGTTATAAACCGTTAAACCGCTGTACCTTTTGACAGAGCCATCTCGTCTGCCGTCCTGCGTCTGTGCAGGACTTCGGCACTTATTTTACGCAGTGCTTTGTTATAATCCAGAACACCAACAAGCTCATCGCTCTCGTCACTGGTTACTACCGGTATATTTTCCAGATTATATCGCCTCATCCACTCCATCGCCTCCTCAAGCGGTTTGTTCGGATTTGTTTTGTCCCGTACCGGCTCGGCAACATCACAGGCCAGCAACCAGCCGGCAAATTCCCTGTTCGCAAACATCTCCTTAATATCCGGGATGGTGATCACACCGATTATCCGGGATTGACCGTCAATGACTGGATAGTACACACTTTCAGAGGTGCTGAATACTTCGAGAATCTTTTGCAACAGCAGGTCTTGTGGAATACTTGTCGGTTCGGTATCCATTATATCAGAAACTTTATAAGTCTTTATCAGGTCCTCTTCAGTAATATTCAGACCTACTTCGCCCGCCTTTTGTACGCCCACTTTTACCAACATCGGCCCAAGTATTTCCATCAAAAACGTCGCTGTCATTACGACCATGATAATAGTATGCCCGAGAGCGGTGTTGAACTGCTGGCTGGCCAAAATAGCCAGACCAATCGCCACCCCGGCCTGGGGAAGCAGACAAATCCCTAAGTACTTACGAACAGCGACTGCCGATCCTGAATACCTGGCACCGAACCACGAACCAAAAATTTTACCCGCTGCCCGGAAGAGTGTGTATACGCCTATCATTATAAGCATCCAGAAGCCCAATTTGCCGAATTGCATGTGGGCGCCTGCGAGAACGAAGAATGCAGTATAAACAGGGGGCGAGAATTTTTTGACAAGCTGAAAAGTACCTTTACTCTGGCGGGGCATTAAGTTGGCAATCGTTATACCAAGCGCCATGGCAGGCAGAATCGGGTCGATTTTAGGTATCATGGAAATTCCGACAACAAGCAGGAGACAGCCTATCGCAAATTCCAGGATTTTATCTTCGGCTCTTACAAACTTTAAAAGATAATAAAGCAGCACACCTGCCAGGAATCCCAGAAAAATGGCTCCAAGGATTTCAGCCAGCAATATAAGCGTTGTGTTTAATACTGAGCTTTGGCCTGTCCCCATAAGCGCCTTGGCTCCTGTTGCCGCGCCGCGGTAAAGCAGCAGCGCCAGCGCATCATCCAGTGCCACGATAGTCAGGACCGCCGCCGTCAAAGGTCCTCTTGTTTTGTATTCCCATAAAACATTTGCCGTCGCTGCAGGAGCTGTGGCCGAGGCAATAGCCCCAAGCAAAAGTCCCATTGCAAGCGAAGTGTGAACTCTCTGGGTTGCGCCGATGTTGTCGATAATGGAGGGTAGCGCGAGCCATACAACCGCTGAGCTGGTAATCATTACCAGCAAAAAAGCCCCCAACCCCTGTGAAAAGAGGATGATGAAAAATTGCCTGCCGTATTTTTTAAACACCTCAGCCCGAAGCTCCGCACCAATCATAAAGCCTATAAGACCCAGTGCGAACATTGTGAAAGGCTCAAGCGACTCAATGGTTTTTGGAGTTATGAGATGAAAAACGTCACCCAGCAGTATTCCGACGACAATGCAGCCGACAACCTGGGGGATATGAAATATTTGAAAAAGGCGTGCTCCAAACGTACCGCCCAAAATAATAAGCCCGAATAACAAGGCCAAATTCAAATGACCGAATATATCAGCGCTCGCACTAACTGATGAATAAACCATGGTAATCCAGTTTCAAAATTATGTCCAAATTGTGCGTATCGAACGCTATAATTGCCCCGAAATTCCTGTATTTCTATGAAACCGAGACCCTATGTATACTATCGGCTTTTTGCTGCCGTGACAACACCTCTGCACTCAGTGACCTGCGAACTGCGCGACAGTTCAAGACACCGACGAATTTGTTATCTTCTGCAAAAGCTACAACCGGCAGGTGCTCTATGTCAAGGCGTCTGGTTTTTTCGAATGCCTCTGACAGCGCTATATCTTCTGTCACCCTGGCAATAATCGGCTCCATAATATCAAGGGCCACCAGCCAGTCGTTCAATTCCTGTGTTGCAAAAGTATTTCTGATATTACCAAGCGTAATGGCACCTATCAGTCTTTTATTATTGTCGACAACGGGATAATAAAAACTTTCTGTATTACTTACAACTTTAATAACTTCACTCAGGGACATGCCTGCAGAAATAACCGGTCCCTTTGTGTCCATCACATCGCCAACCTTGTGAGTTTCGATAAGGTCTTCTTCGGTAATGTTAAGCCCTACCTCACCGGCTTTTTTCACGCCCAGCTTGACAAACATTGGGCCGATTACTTCAACAACAAAGGTCGTTGTCATCACGATAACGATAATTGCATGGGCAATCTGTCCCGTAAATAATTGGCCGGATATGATCGCAAGCCCAATCGCCACACCTGCCTGACTTAACAAACAAATGCCGAGGTATCGGCGAACTACATCCGATGCTTGCGATATTCGGGCCCCGAACCAGGAACCGAATATCTTGCCGCCTGTCCTGCCAACAAGATAGACCACGACCATCACGACCATCCAGCCTGTGATTTCACTGAGCACAAGGTGGGCACCAGCTAAAACAAAAAACAAAACGTAAATGGGTGGGGCGAATTTCTCTATTAGCTCAAACGTATTTTGTCTTCGCCGTGAGGCAAGGTTGGTCATTGTCACTCCGAGTGCCATCGCAGCAAGGATTGAGCTGACTTTTAGTGCTATTGACAGCCCGATGACGAGTAACACCGAGGAAACTGTAAAAGCAAGGGCTTTGTCCGGCTCTTTGATCAACTTGAGGATAAAGCTCAGCAGGAACCCGGCAAGCACACCTAACACTACTGCCCCGATGATTTCAATCATTGCTGTCAGGATTGCCATCCACATTGAACCGTGAGTTTGGCCAATGATTGCGGCGGCGATACTTGATGCAAAGCCGTAAAGCAATAGCGACAGTGCATCGTCGAGAGCCACGATTGCAAGAACTGTCGATGTCAGCGGCCCCCTGGTCTTATATTCCCATAATACAGTTGCCGTCGCTGCCGGTGCCGTCGCCGATGCGATTGCACCGAGAACGAGGGCCATAGCGACTGAGGATTGAAGATCCCCGGTAAAATGCCAGCACACAAAACCGGAAAGAACGGATACGAGGATGAAAGCAGCTATCCCTTCCGAGCACAGGATAATCAGGAATTGCTTACCGTACTTCTTGAAAACCTTGCGTGTCAGCTCCCCGCCTATCATAAAGCCGATGATGCCGAGAGCGAACATATTAAACGACGAAAGAGTCTCCACGGTATCACGGCCGATAAGGTTCAGGCCGGACTCCCCTATGATTAAGCCTATGACCACGTACGCAACTACCTTCGGGATGCGAAATTTTTGAAAGACGCCGGCGCCTGCCGTCCCGAAAAATATGGCCAGACCCATCAGTAAAATGAGATTGAGATGTTCAATGCCCTGAGCCAGGATGTTATCGAGCAATTCCGTCACTTTCGAGCTCTATAAAACATAAGAAGACATTAGCTGGAAAACCGCTTAAACAAAATGCGTGTCGCTGCTTATCTTAAGCAATTTATGCTAATACTAAAATCTGCTTTGTCAAACCATTTTTTACTCGTTATTAGGAGGTCGGAAGAAGCCGGACCTTCCCCGTAGGCTATAAAGCCAGAGAAATGTCATCTGGAAAAACCGATTTAGTGCTTTTATTTGTTGTTAACCGTAACACCCGGCCAGTCGTCTGTGCGGAACGGCGAAGCCGGCAGACCTTCTTTGTTGTAGAGATTGCATACCGGATTATTTGCCCAGCCGTACCGCACAGCAGCAGGCTCGGAGACTTCATCGCTGCTGATAATGACCGTATTGCCGTCTATCTTTGCATCAGCCCAGACGAATTTGCGGTCCGCTCCGGCAACAGCGAAACCTTTCAACGGCTCACCTCCACCGGCAGCAAGGCCGCCGCCAACATGCTCAAATTCCAGGGTAATCTTATTGCCTTCGGTTCTCTTCGATTTATAAATGGGTCCGGAATAAACCTGCTTTTTACCGTAGCTCTTACCCAAAGCCCATAACGCCAAACGCTTGCCGACGTCCTGCTTGTTCTTTGGATGGATATCGCGGGCTTCGCCGATGTCTATAATTACCGCCATCCCCGCATTTGGCAAGGCCAACGTCATTAGCTGTGCTTCTCGCAGCTCCGCCCACGCGCTGTCAACTGGTTCAGGATCGACGGCCATGAAATTAGCCAGCTGCACAAAAAGGAAGGGGAAATCACCTTGTCCCCAGTCTTTGCGCCAATTTGTAATCATCGCAGGAAACAGCTTGCGATATTGATATGCCCGGCCGGCATTCGATTCGCCCTGGTACCATATCGCCCCTCCAATACTGTAAGGGATCAGCGGGGCGATCATTGCGTTATACAAACCCGCCGGCGAATGAGGATTTCCCGGCCCGAAAGGCGCACCCGGTCTCCTCGGAGGGTTCTTTCCTTCGGCCTTGGCTTTCTTAACGTCCTCTTTCCATGCAATCATACTCTCGTCATATTTCTTTTTTGCCTCCGGATATTTGGCCATTGCTTCGTCAAATCTCTCCAGGATCGGCATACAATCCGGCACCGATTCGAGAGCACCCCTCCGTGTCCAGGACTCAGCGGGAGTCCCGCCCCAGGATGTGTGAATTAAGCCAATGGGCACGTTGAGTTCTTTGTGCAGCTCTCTGCCAAAAAAGTATCCCACCGCCGAAAATCCCGGAACTGTTTCCGGGCTGCACATTGTCCAGCTGCCTTCGCAGTCGGTCTGCGGGTCATTCGCTACCGTCCTCTTGACCGTAAACAACCGAACCTTTGGATAATCGGCCCCTGCAATCTCCTGTTCAGCGTTAGCTGAAGACCTCACCGACATTTGCATATTGGATTGGCCTGAGCATACCCAGACTTCGCCGACCAGGATATTTTTAATTGTTATCGTATTTTTACTACTGACAGTCATTTCGTGCGGCCCTGCTGTCTTCGGTGGACTCATTTCAAACGACCATTTGCCATCCTTGTTTGCGGTAACTCCCCACGCCATAGTCCGCCAGCTTGCATTGACCATAATCTGCTCGCCCGGCTCGGCCCAGCCCCAGATGTGTGCCGCCTTGCCCTGCTGCAGAACCATATTATCCCCTATTACGGCCGGCAGTTTAACATCAGCAAAAACTGCCCCTGTATTTACCAGCAGGAAAACAATACAAACCACCAAAACTATCGGCTCACTAAAGCTGTTTTTCTTAAAACTCATTGTTTAACTCCTTAATATGCAAAATAGAACGTAAATCAATGGGACTTTTCCTGATCCGTCCATCCAAATTTTTCTATTCTTCCAGAATCAATGTATCATTAACCCGGCACGTCGCAAACTTATGATAAACAGTAAAAGGCAATTAGTAAACAATAAATTGGACAAAGGGGGAAAAGTGGTTGCACAACAAACCCGGGCCGGTTGTGGAATCTGACACGATAAAAAGCAGCAGCCAATCAAGTAGAATCTCCGGTTTTTTTGAGCTGTAGGAAATTACGTCACCGGAATAAGTTCAGCCGGTAAGTGTCCGGTATTCCTTGTATTAGCCTGCAAGACCGAAAAATATGTGAACTTTAGCTTCAACTATCAGTACAATTGTGGTATATTATTCTCGTTAAATAAGGTTTTCGGGAGGACAAATAAAGTGTCCGGAAAAGATAGAACACGAACGTGCATTTGGCCGGCGCCTCTCTTTACCGCAGTCATACTTGCTGCGATGGTTATCTCGGCGGGATGTAAAAAGCAGAACACCGAACAGACTACTGAGCAGAACAACACGGAGCCTCAGCAGCAACAACCAACAACGGGCCTGAGTTTAAACGACGTCATCAAGTTCAGAAGGGGCTGGGACACCACTTTCAAATCCTGGTATGGCAAAATGGCGCCGGACTTTAATTTGGCTGATATTACCGGCAAACAGCACAAGTTAAGCGATTATCGCGGCAAAGATGTCATGCTTGTCTTCTGGGCGACCTGGTGTGGACCCTGCATAATGGAGATGCCGTCTCTGATCGAATTAAGAAAGACCACAGACGAAGACAAACTGGCCATGCTGGCTATATCTTATATAACCACAATGCCACCCAATACCACCGAAAGGGTCAAGAGCATGGTGGAACAACGAAAACTTAACTATACGGTTATTTCTGTAGATTTAAGCAGCGTTTCAGCACCTTACAACCAGGTAAGGGGTATTCCCTGTAGCATTTTTGTCGATTCTGAAGGCAAAATAAAGCTCGCTACCGTTGGTGTGCTGCCTTTGGATGCAATCAAGGCCATATTGCAGGCCAAATAGCCGTAAAATCCTTCGATTTTATAGCGATAGACCTGAAAATTTTTCTGGACAATGCCGTTGGCAGTAGTTATAATACAGGATTGTCGATTTTTTACTTCGGTATAGCATTAACAGGAAAGGCAGTTTGTTATGGCACATAAAAAGGGACAAGGCTCTACAAGAAACGGCCGGGACAGCAATCCCCAATATAGAAGTGTGAAACTGTACGGAGGCCAGTCTGTAAAGGCAGGCTCCATCATTGTCCGGCAGTGCGGAACGAAATTCTTCGCAGGACACAATGTCGGTATGGGCAGGGACTACACGTTATTCGCCACTTCAGAGGGGACCGTTCGTTTCCAGGGCCGGAAAATCCACGTTGACTGATTGACAGTAGAAAATACCGTATACAAAAAGGATGGTTTCACACCATCCTTTTTTTTATATAACAAATCGGATACGATATACGAACGTTATGTTTATAGACAAGGCACAAATCTGGGTCAAGGCAGGCGATGGCGGCAATGGCTGTCTGAGCTTCCGCCGCGAAAAGTACGTCCCTAAGGGCGGCCCCGACGGCGGCGACGGCGGTAGGGGGGGGAACGTCTATTTTCAAGCGGCCGAAAATCTCGATACCTTATTAGATTTTGCCGGCAAGCATCACTGGCGCGCTCAAAATGGCCAACCCGGCTCAGGGGCGAATAAATACGGAGCAAATGGCCAGGAACTCGTAATCCCTGTCCCGCCGGGAACACTCATCTACGATGCCGATTTCGAACTTCTTCTCAAAGACCTCAACGACGTTGGATTGAAGGTCTGTATTTGCCGGGGAGGAAAAGGCGGAAGGGGCAATAAGGCCTTCGCTACCTCAACCAATCAGGCCCCGAGGCACACAGAGTCCGGCAAAAAGGGTCAGGAGAGGAATATAAGACTGGAATTAAAGCTCATCGCCGATGTCGGCTTGGTCGGTATGCCGAACGCCGGCAAAAGCACTTTAATCTCCCGCTGCTCGGCCGCAAGACCAAAAATCGCCGATTATCCCTTCACGACAATCGAGCCTGTGCTCGGCATCGTCGAGCTAAGCGACTTCCGGCGGTTTGTTATGGCTGACATACCCGGCCTGATCGAAGGCGCCCATAATGGAACAGGCCTCGGATTCGAATTTTTAAAACATATAGAAAGAACTACTATTATTGTCCATATTCTTGATATAATGCCGACAGTTGGCTCCGGCCCCGTGGAAAATTACAAGGCCATACGCAGCGAGTTGCAGCAGTACAGCCAGGCCCTTGCTCAAAAGCCGGAAGTTATCGTGGCCAATAAAATTGACCTCGACCCGGATGGGGAAATAGTACAAGATTTGAGAAAAATGCTAAACAAAGAGGTTTACCCAATCTCAGCAGTTACCGGCGCCGGAATAAAGGAGCTGAGCGAATTGTTGTGGAAGAAAGTTAAAGAGCTTAAGAGCTGATCATCCCCTCAGGAACACAAAAAAAGCCGAGCCAAATAAGCCCGGCCTTTGTGTTCGAACTGTCACGCCGGTTATTTCGAAGGCGGCTTTTCGAGTTCAGTTAGTTCCTCCGCAGTAATGCTTTTTCTGGTTAAATTGCCAAAAACCACTCTGTACCGGCCATCTGAAATCCGCCGATTGTTTAACACCCGAAAGACTTTATCATCTTGACGTCTCAGAGCTTGCTGAGCTTATCCGACCGGCCGGCTATTATAATATAAAAACAAAACGGCTCAAAAACTTCGTAAACTGGCTGTTTGAAAATTATGATGGCAAACCGGCAAACCTTGAAACCGTTGATACCGACCAACTTAGGGCCGAACTTTTAGCGATAAAAGGTGTCGGTTATGAAACCACAGACTCGATTTTGCTCTACGCTTTCGAGAGGCCCATTTTCGTCGTGGATGCCTATACCGCTCGAATCGCTTTCCGGCACCATCTAATCGAGCCCGAAGCGAATTACGAACAGTTGCGTGAATTATTTCAGTCGAATCTGCCGGAGGACGTTCAGCTTTTCAATGAATATCACGCATTATTAGTAAGGATCGGCAAGGAATTCTGCAAGCCGAAAGCCAGATGCCCCGGCTGCCCCCTTGAAAAACTCCCTCAATCCCTTGAAACCGAATATTTCTAATCCCCGCATTGCCTCTTAGTCATTCCCACACGAAAGTATCACCCCTTACCAGCCAAGCTCCACCTCATACATACGTAACGCGAAACCAACACAAATGTCCCCCAGCCCAGGACCAGCATGGCTATAATAGAAATGGGATTTATCA
>JBARPZ010000039.1:0-17478 GCA_049643445.1 Sedimentisphaerales bacterium | reverse complement strand
TTTAACAAGTCGTTAAATAGTGATTTTGAAAAAAGGGCAGGATGACCTCTTTCTTTTTCAAATACAGGAACTATGATTGGATTATTTGTTTCTTTGAATGTTTGAACAATTTTATTGACGACTTCTTCAGTAATGAAGGGATTATCCACTAAACATAAAAGTATCGCTTCAACCTCTTGAGGCGTCTGCTTTATTCCGGCAATCAAGGATGATAGCTGTCCCTTTTGGTAATCTTTGTTGATAACAATATTTGTTCCTGATAAATCAACCGATTTTCTTATAGTTTCAGCTTCTGCTCCAAGAACAACCGTGATTTTGTCCACATCGGAGAGTTTAAGTACTGAGATAATTTGACCCAAAAATGTTGTATCATTAAATCTTAATAGAGGCTTTGGTTTCCCCATTCTTTTTGACTGGCCGGCAGCTAATATTATTGCGTTTATCATATCTTTCCTTCTTGCAGCTCTTTTGGAAAAACTATTTTCATGTGATTTGTTTCAGATGTATCTCCAAACCTCCTAATTTTTACAAGTTCGCAAACTATGCTTAAAGCAATTTCTTCGGGGGTAACTGCACCTATTGAAATACCGATAGGAGAATAAACCCTTCTTAATGTTTCTTCCGGAATTCCTCTCTCGTTAAGTCTTTTGAGAATAGTAAATGTTTTTCTTTCACTTCCGATCATACCGATATACTTTGCATCTGTCTTGACGGCCTTTTCAAGAACTATCTCATCGTCTTTATGTCCCTTTGTAACAATAACGATGTATGAATGTTTGTCGATTTCAGTTTTATCGAAGACACTCCCAAAACTCTCAACAATAATATTATCTGCATCCGGGAATCTTTCTTTGTTTGCGAATTCCGCCCTGTCATCACATACGGTGACTCGGAAATTTAAGGATTTTGCATACTGTGAAATATAGTATGATAAGTGCCCGGCGCCGAAGATGAAAACCATCGGCTGTTCGGCAATCGTTTCTATAAATACTTCACGCCCATCCTCCAACGTAGTTTTTGAAGATTGTTCCTTAGCAACCAGTTTCTTTATAGACTCTACAATGTCAGGCGGAAAATCAATATTGGCGGCATCAATCTGCTCAGCGTTCTCCAGAAAGATTTTCTGGGCTTGTTTTTTAGGAGAAATGATTGAAATAAGTGCACCCATTCCCCCATTCTTGATAGTGGTTGAAAGCTCTTTGAATAACGGCAGATTTCTTTTATCGAAGGTCTCGATGAAAAATTCAATTGAACCTCCGCATAATGGTTTTCCATCGTCTTCAGTACCATCAAGGGGAAATCTGAAAACTTGGCATTCATCCTTTGGCAGCATATTGTTAGCCATTTTGATCATTTCAGCTTCAACCAATCCACCTCCTATAGTGCCGATAGTTTCTCCCTTTTCCCCCCAGACAAGCATCTTATAACCTACTTTTCCGGGTGTTGAGCCTTGCGTGGATATTACCGTTACTAAAGCGACCCTTTCGCCTGATTCGAGAAGTGATTTTCCTTTTTGAAATATTTCAAGGTCATTCATAGCTTCACACTAAAAGACTATAACTAATCAACACTGCTCGTGAGAAAGTTTTCACTACATTGAGAATAGTCCAGGGAGCATTGTAAGTCAAGAAAAGTCGACCATGAATTGATAAACTGTTATTTGCCGGTTCGAATCCGGCCGCCGCCTGTCATTTTCCCCGAACAGATAGTATGTTTGCCTTTTCCCCAGGATTCTACGGGTTGGCAATGCCGGGTGAAGGTGTGGCCGCTTCCCAATTGATTACGTCATTGCCATAATCATTCGGGTCCTTGCGCGAAAGTGACTTGCCAAGCCCATCCGGCTCAGTGGGCCATGGAGCTTTATCATAGTAGCGTACACGGTCAATGCAGATATACTGACGTTCTCCATCGCTGTTCACATCGCCGGGCATGCTAATCTGCACTTTCTCACCATCGTTGCTTAACCAGCCGTCATAATCATCGCGAACCTGAACGCCAAGCGGCATACTCCCATATCTTGTTATAAAGGCCGCCAGGTCCTTCACCAACAATAGATAACCATTAGCAGGTATCATTACAAGTGAGCTGGCCGAGAAGGTATAATCAATACCATCGGTGAACTTCCACGGCGTAAGTTTATCGAGACGGTATAATAATACATTCTCTCCGGTGATATTGTGCAGCTCGATGTATTCCTCATTCTGATTGCCGGTCGGTGGATCGTACATAATCTCGTTGATTACAATGGGGCCGACTTTGGGATTGGCGTTATTCACGTCCGGCGTATTGTAGTCCATCGCCACAAAGTCATATCTGTCGGTGCTTGTAAGGTAACGGCCAAACGAGACACCGGTCTGTGAAGCGCCAAATTCCTGTATCTTTATGTACCCGGTCAATACACCATCCAGACCCGAGGACAGACACAGCGTCTCACCGTTCTCGCTCAATGCGAAGGGTATATGACAGCCGGAGTCGCTTGGATTGCCAAAATTCACATCTTCATAGAAAACGATATAGTCGTTTGGTTCAATTGTCGTTCCCTCAGCAATCTCATATTTCATCCTGTTGCCGCTATTGTCGCTGAGGAACCAGCCGCCGATGTTAATAATTTCGTTGGTAGTGTTGTGTAATTCAATCCAATCCGTATCGCCGGGAGGCGAATGTGCCAGCACCTCGTTTATCACGATGGTATCGTAGTTGGAAGCACCCGGTGTGGGCGGTTCGCAGAATGTGTAAGTGTCCGCGCCGTCTGGCACACGACCTTGGGAGACATCGGCAGTCTGCGGACCGTAGATGACCTTATCGATTTCGTTGAGGTCGGCGTCGAACAGGGCGAGGATTTCCTGGTCGGCTGAAAGACTGAAGTTCAGGTGATTCAGCCCATCTTCCGGGTCGCCATCAGAAATGAGAACGGCCATTCCCACGCCGGGGACAAAGCTTAGTGGAGCAAGTTGATGCTTGTCCGGCTTGGTGACAGGGTTATCAGTCAGAAACAGACCGCCAAGATTCACCGGAAAAGCATTTGGATTATATAGTTCGATAAAGTTGTTTTCCGTCAGCATATCGCTGTTGGTAAACCACTCGTTGATCTTCAGCATAGCTGGGTCACCAAGCGGCTGGGCGATATTGGCCTGGCCGAAAGTCGGCTGTGTCAGCGTCCATCGACCGTCGTAGCCAACCCGACCAATGGACAAATCGGGAATCTGAAGACCGAACTCGACCGAATCGAGCAACTCGCCTCCGACGGACGGGCTGTCGTAGAGGTAAATGTCCTCGCTCTCGCCGTCGAGCCCGAAGCCCAGATGAATTCCCGGAGTGATGGGGTTTTCATCAGCATAGAGAACCAGGTACTCACCGGGGTCTATGATGGTCCCGGCGCCGAAGACAAACTTCCTCGGTTTGTCCGGATTGTCACTGATGCTTATGTCGGCCAGGTCGAGTGAAGCGGGCCCGTCGTAGTAGAGCTCAATCAGATCGGGAGTGGTTCCATTGTGGTCAACGGCCTCAACATTTCGGGCGAGGACTTCGTTGATAACAAGTCGCCAGTGAGAAGTATCGACGGTCCAAGTGCGTGAAGTGCTGGCGGTATCTTCGCTTTGCCAGAGGCCGGCGGAGTTCTTGCCGACGGCGTAAATTGTATAAGACTGCCCGTCAGTCAGGCCGTTAAGTACTATCGGGGTATCGACAGAGAATTCCCCAATCCAGGGCCCGTTCGGGTCGTTGATACAGTACTTGTAATCCGTGATACCCGGCCCGCCGACGGTGAGTGTTGCATTAGTGCGGTAGGTTATCTCGTCAGGTTCACCACAAATGGCGGCTCCAGCCGGAACGTACGCCCCCATATCGAAGCCCCACGGCCCACTACCGATTGCCGGTGACATAGATTTGAGACGGAAGTCAGAGTTCGGATCAACGAAGATAGGAGCGGCGTCGATATTGTTTTGTCCAAGATAATGCCACTGGCTCGGCAATATCGAGCTGTTAATTATAACATCACCTGTCGGGCCATAAGCGGGCAGTGGTTCCTGGAAGAAATGCTCAAACATCTTAGCATTGTTCCAAAAGATGTTTCCTTCCATATCTACGCCTCCACCCGGCGCCCTGGGTGGATCTCTGTAGGGCTCACCAAAATTGATAACAGCAATGTCTGTGTTGACGAACACGTTGTTTTGAGCACGCATGAAGCAATCTTCTTTGAGCAGAACCGCATAGCCGTTGTTAGCAAAGATATTTCTGGCGACGTTGATACTGGCAATCCTGCCGCCATCCTGGCCGGTTGCAACGGCATTTGATGTGCCGTCGCTGCCGGGTTCGTGGTGGAAATTCATAAAGATGTTGCCCTCGATATGGGCGTCGGTTCCGTCCAGGTCCGGCCCGTCGTCTCCGCCACCGAGAAAGATACTGTTATACAACTGGAAGATAGCCCCGGTGGTGCGCTGGCCACCGGTAAAATCGATTATGTCGTTGTAACCTGTTGCAGAGCCGAATATACAGCCATCGAAGATCAACTGTTCATTACCGCTCAAACCAACACCGTGCAGCGGCTCGGTACTACCAATCGAGGGAAAGACAGAGTTGCGGCAAATCACAGTTGGGTGGTCTATATTAAGTACCCTCGTATTTGTTCCTGCCCAGACCACGTTGTCGATTAGAACGCGCGAGTACTGAACGTCGGTTGACTCGCCCTGGTTGTCACCGAACTCATGATCAATAAAGCACAGTCGATTGTCTTCAAGCGTGTGGTCGAACTTAACTCCGTCCCATTGCGAGCTGCTGCCGGGCACTCTTGTCAGCCTGATACGCTGGTATTGGGTCCCTTCGGCCACAAGTCGGCCACCCTGTTGCACCGTTATCCCGGTGCCGGGTTCAAAGAACAATGTGGTCCCCGTGTTAATTGTCAGTGTGACACCAACGGGCACAACAATATCGCCCGTTACGTGCCACGGCCCGGAAGCCGCATCCAGAGTCGTATTACTCGCAAGCGTGCCGAAAATATCCACATCGCCACCGTCGTTGTACCAGATATCAACATATTCGCTTTCGAGCTCATTGCCGGTTCCATTGGGATCGTCGAATGTTTGAACAAAAATACGGTTGATTCCCGGATTGAGGGCAACTCCATTCACAGGGTGAACCGTAGCGCCGGCGACCAGCTCGGGTAAAATCAGGAAATCGCCGTTGTCATTGTCATCATTTAGCCCGTGAATTGCCAGCACGTTCAGGCCCGGTTGTAGTACGTGCAGGAAGGCCATAAGGTTTATCTCCTCGAAGGCCAAAGCGTCCCCAATCGGACGATTAGAATCAGCCATCGAGTTCCACTCGACCGAATTCGGGGCGTTGCGGCTGGCGACCTCCTGACCGTTGAGATATGCCACGAATCCGTCCTCGTACTTCATCCTCAACTTCAGCGTGTTGAAGAGAGTGGGGTCTTCGACAACATCAAATTCAATGCGCGTCCACAGTGAGGCATTGACGCCTAACATATCGCCCTGCACGTCGGAGCCGCTGAAGCCTCCATCAAGCTTGAAGACATCAAAAGAATACGCCTTATAACCGTCGGTGCTGGTCGGGTCGTGTTCGGCCCGGACCTTAAAGCTGCCATCGGACGCTGTAATACCAGTCCAGCGTGCAACATAACCTTCGTTGTAATTGTCACCGGTGTTGAACTGCACCTTGTTTTCAGCGAGGACGACTACGCCGCTTGTGCTGGCGTTTGTATAGGTATCGGCACCGGTAAGGGTATAATTCGTGAACCGGCCGGTGTAATTGCAACGAGCGGCAGACGTGGCAAAGGTATACTCCGTCGTCGGCTCCATGCCTGTGAACGTCAGGTCGACCCACCAGCCGGCAGCACCGCCATAATAAATCACGCCGTTCATATCCGCGATTCCACCGAACGTGTTGTAGGCATCGGTGCCCTCATTGCAGTCACTTCCGCCACTCGCAGGGTTCGGCTGCCAAGTTACTTCGCCGTCCTGTGTCAGCGTTACCGTAACGCCCATGTTATCACCTGTGGCCTGGTCCAGCAGCGGTCCGGAAGTGGGGCCGGTGTATCCATTACCAATGCCATAGGTTGTAACGTTATCGCCGATGTACTGTTCGGCGCTGCGATACACGCAGTCGTTATAGGCCACACTTGGCAAACGCCCAAAGCCGAAAGCAAGGCCGGTCGGTCCGGTATCCCATCCTGAGTCATTGAAGTCAACAGTGGTCCAATCCGTGCCCAGAGCCGCGTCGCCGATGATGGGCACGTGATAGGAAGCCGTCGTACCAATGGGTACGAGGGTGACATCTTTAACAGGAACACCGTTACTTTCGCCGAACGACCACGCGCCATCGAGAGGCAACCAATAGGCCGATTGACCATTCACCAGCACAGAGCGGGTCTCGATAGCGTCGGCGGTGCCGCTGAGCACAGCGACGTCCACGTCTGTTTCATCGTAGCCGTAGGATTGTGACAGGTTGGTGTTGATGGTAAATTCGGATGGGATGACCGAAAGGACGTATGCATTGCGTGCAGGGATGAAGTTTTTTATCTGATTTATCTTTGACGTCGGGACATAGTCACCGACAAGTTTATCTATGAACAGCCCGAAACGCTCAGGAGAGAAAGTCGTCTCAATGAGGTCCCTCAAGTGCCAGTAATAGCGGGAGACAAACTGGGGATGCTCTATAAACCGCTTCATTGTCGCAAGAGTTGTGGCACGAAAGATACTGCGGGTGACAGCACCGGCATCGGGATTATCGCCGATGCCGAATAAGCAATCCAGATCGTGCTGGACCAGTACAAACCGCGGGTCCTCGACCCCGCAATAGAGGTAGTAGTCGTCACCCTGGCCAATGGCCAATGTAGTCTCGTTGTTACTCAGCAAGGTATTGACGGCGATTAAACGCAGCCACTGCTCAACGTTCATGACACGATTGACCTCTTCAACATAAATCTCATCCGGCGTATTGTCCGACAGGACGTAGGTCAGCTCTATCAAGTCAGACCAGTCATCCTCGGCGACATTGGTCCTCTTGAAGTACGTATCGCGGTAGGAATCCGGGTCAGTGCCTTCGTACTCGAGGTCCGCAGCTACAGAGGCAGAACCGGTCCACATGCATTTGTAAGCGTTGCCGGCGTCATCGTCCGGAAAATGATTGTTGGCAAAGTCGCCGTCAACGACCTCATTGTGGACATAGGAGCCGTACATTTCGTCGTTGGATACAGCCAGGTTCTGGCCGTTGATCCTCACCTGTACAGCAGTAGCCTCACACTGCGCCAGTCCCGACATGCGGAAGATCGTGTTGCCGACCAACTGAAGGTAAGTGTACTTGGTGTTCAAGTTTATCGCGGTCACACCTTTCCATGACCGATCATGCGGAAAGTTTACGCGATAGTTATTAGGCGGGTCGTTCCGCGAGCCGTGGCCTCGGTTTCGGACGCCGACGTTATAGTGCAGCTTTGTATCTACTCCATCCACGCTGATGAATGTGGCATTCATCTGGGCATCAGACTCGCTGTCGGGGTTGTGAGACCCGATGTATTCCAACTCTGTCCACTCGTCCCCGGTCATGATGAGCCTATAGACCGGCTGGCTGCCCGGTGCCCACCTGGCATTCGGGTCGAATGAATCGTCGACCTGGTACAGCAGGTTCGTCACCTGCTGGGGCAAGCCGCCAACCAAGCTCGGTGCCGGCCAGGTGCGAGAGTTAGCCCCGGCATCACTCGCTTTGAGATAGAACTCGACGATTGTATCGTTGGAGCGAGCAGATATCTGCGCGGTGTAAATGCCATCATTGGCTCTCTCATCACCGTGCGTTGCATTGTCAAACATCGTGAGTGGGGCGAAGCCTGGGGCACCTTCAACACGGTAATGCAGCATTGCCGTGATGCCGGTTGCCAGCTCATCCAGAATGCGGGCTGACACCGTAACTGGTTCAGTGGACCGCGGAATAGCCGGACGATGCTTCACGTCCAGTATCATCGGCGCAATGTTGTAATAAACAACTGAGTTTGTTGCACCGGGTGTACCTCCATTGTTAAGACTTGCCGCCCAGTTCTGCCCGTACTCGTTAGGCAGTGCCGGATTAACCAGCTCCAGCGACTTACCCCCGCCATCATGCTCATCAAACCAGACCCAACCGCGGTGGTTGTTATCGAGTGGTCCCTCCATACGCACTGCCCAATCGCCCTCGTCGGCATAGCGAACACGGTCGATATTCACACGCATATCGTTAATCAGCTCAATTACCTCGCCGGAATTGCTCAGCCGACCGTCCCAACCGCCAACCACGTTCGTTACGGCCGGATATTTAGCTTGAAAAGTGTTCACGTCCGCTGCAACAACAAGGTACCCTCCAGCTCCAATTATCACATCATTTGGGAAAGCGAATTCCACGCCGTTAGTAAATCGCCAGCCAGCCAGATTAACATCTTCCAATTCCCTGTTAAACAGCTCGATATACTCGCCCAGGATGTCCTCGGGCTCGATAGGATTTTCAGCAGAGTGGTAGGGATGGTACATAATCTCGTTGATGACAACGTCAACAGCGGATACGCCTCCGTTGGATGACCCCGGTGTTGGAGGCATGTTTGTGTCATGGAAAAAGACACTCCAGGGACCGCTGCCATTGGGGAAGCGACCATAGGAATTATCTCCGCCAAGTGATGGGAAGTCAGTGATACTGTCAATCAGAGTACTGCCGTCGGTGTCAAACAGGCCGACATCCTCCTCACCGCCGGCGTCGAGTGCGAAGCCCACGTGCAGACCCTCCTCTGAGAGTTCGTCGTCAGCCCAAACCAGAAGGTAGCTGTAGGGACCGATGGTAGTTTTCTCATTGCAATCGTCGGGAATGCGATACCACTGGTTGGCATCGTTCACATCATCCGTGAGGTACATGCCACCTATATCGATGGTGTAAGCGCCGTAGTTATAAATCTCGATCCAGTCCTGATAATCACCATTTGGGTCCTGGATGAACCTATCGTTTTCGGCCATGAACTCATTAATCACCAGTGTGACTTGGCTGTGATCCTGGGCCCAGTTCCCCGCCAACAGCGCGAGGTCAAACATACTTACACCAGGCACACCATCCAGGTCAGCTTCGCAGTCAGGTGCAAGACAGCTTGGATCTAACCAGCGGTCAGCAAGAATTTTTAGGTCTTTCCAATCAACTTTACGGTTCCCGTCGACATCACCCACAATTTGAGCGTGGATATCAACTGAACCGGCTAAAGATACTATCAACATCACTGATAGCAATAAGGCTTTCACATATCGGGGCATCTTTATCTCCTTCCTCCCTGGATAGGCGCCGTGGCGACTGCACTGATGTTTTAGGCCATTAATCGCGGTTTCAACTTTGGGAGTGCCCATTCTGCGACCTTTTGCAGGGGGCCCTATACCTTCTGGACTTTAAAACCTTAATTTTCGGTTATATGAATTCTGCTTATTTTAACATACATTGAGTAGTTTAGTCAATGATTATTATTCCCAAACTTAGAGGTTTTCTCAAAATTTCCGTCGCGGTCTCCCTGCTTTCGCCGTTAGGCGTCTCCGCAGGATGCCTAACGGTGCTGCGGACTTGCCCCCAAGGTGCTTGCGAAAGCAAGAAGGGGGCAAGAAACAGCTATTTGTCCGTTTTCTTACATCCCTATTATAAGCTGTGAAAAAACGTGTGCGGTTCCGACTGCGGTCTATGGAGCTTAATATTCAAGCTTTGTTCATACCCACTTACTCTTAGCTGTCATCCTCAGCGGCGTTGAACAAATGGTATGTGTGCTTTTTCGCAGAATACTACGGGTTGGCGGTGCCGGGTGAAAGATCGGCCGCTTCCCAATTGATTACGTCATTGCCATAATCATTCGGGTCTTTACGCGAAAGCGATTTGCCAAGCCCGTCCGCCCCGGTAGGCCAGAGGTCCACACCGCCGGGGCAATCCTCAGGATGTGAACCATCACTGTAAGTTACCCTGTCAATACGGATATAATGGCGCGTGCCAAACTCATCAGTATCGCCGGGCATACCAATCTGCAGCCTCTCCCCAGCGTTGCTCAACCAGCCACTATAATCATCGATAACCTGAACACCAAGCGGCATACTCCCATATCTTGTTATAAAGGATGCAAGGTCCTTCACCAACAACATATAGCCATTAGCAGGTATCATCGCAAAAGGTGAACTGCCCGAGAAGGTATAATCAATACCGTCGGTGAACTTCCACGGGGCGAGTTTATCGGTGCGGTATAAAGTCACATTTGTTCCGGTGATATTGTGCAGCTCGATATATTCCTCGTTCTGATTGCCGGTTGGCGGATTGTACATAATCTCGTTGATTACAACGGGGCCGACCTTGGGATTAGCATTATTCGTATCCGGCGTATTGTAATCCATCGCCACAAAGTTGAAATTATCGGTGCTGGGCTTGTAGTAACGGCCAAACGATACGTTGGTCTGCGAAGCGCCAAATTCCTCCACCTCGCGGTAGCCGGTCCAGAAGCCATTCGGATCCAGGTGTGAGGACAGGCACACCTCCTCGCCGTTCTCACTTAAGGCAAAGGGTACGTTACAGCCAGGGTCGCCAGGATTGTTGAAATCTGTGTCCTGATAGAAAACCTTATACCCGTTCGAAGCAATCGTTGTCCCATCGGCAATCTTGTATTTCATCAGGTTCGGCTCATCTCTGTTATTGTCACTGAGGAACCAGCCGCCGATGTCGATGGGCGTGCTGGTGGTATTGTGCAGCTCAATCCAGTCCGGACCGGCGTTCGAATGTGACATAACTTCGTTTATTACCACGGCACCGGTATTGGGGAGAATGCTGCTGTCATCCCAGCCGGGTGAGCCGTTGCGATATACACACGCGCGCCAGGAGCTTTGCCGGCTCCAGCGTCTCATCGGTTCCATTATATCCTGAAATTCACTTTCGCTCACCGGACGCTCGTAGATGCGAACATCGTCGATTAGGCCGGTGTAATAGAGCGGAGTGAAAGGTTCACCGCCAATATAGGCATTGTCACTAACCCCTGTAAAACCGGTTGAGGTGATACTGTCTTTCAACCGACCGTCAACGTACAGCTTCAGGTTGGAGCCGTCATTGGTTGCTGCAACATGATACCATTGGTCCGCATTAATTGTCTCGGGTGAAATCACCTGAACATAACTAAGACTTTTGTAAATGTAAAATGTAGGCGCACTAGTAACGACATAGAAATAACAACCATCGTAACCCGAATCTCGCTGCATCAGTACAGGAATATATGCCTCTGCAAACTCGTCTACACATATCCATGCCTGTGCAGTTAAGTTGTCGCCTGCCAAAGCTGTGATGGCATTAGCTTCAACATAATCGCCGTCACCGTCAAAGCTTAATGCTCCATCAATTCGGCCAGTTGTCCAGGTTTTGTCTCCATACAGGGTCCCGTTGTTGGTGCCGGCGCTGTCTATCGCGGTGCTGCCGGTGCCGTCATCGAACTTCCAGTGCGCGACCAGGCCTCTGTCCGAACCATAAATGGAGCTGTTGCCGGGGTCTATCATGGTCAGAGAGAAACCGTCGCCGTCGGTGATTGGACGCCAGCCGTCCTCGTACTCAAAGTCCAGAATCGTCCGGCCGATAGCGTCAACCAATTGAATCCTTTCCCCATCATTGGCCAGGCTGCCGGTGTACTGACCTGCCATCTTGACTGATGTGCCGTATTTGGCTTCGAATGCACTCTCATCTCTAACAACTACGACGCATTCATCGGGGTCAAGTTCCATATCCGGGAAGGTGAAATGGATTCCTTCTGTGAATTTTACCAGGTTCAGGTTCAATGTAGTTAGTCCCGTGTTTTTCAGCTCGATGAATTCCTCGTTCGGGTCATTTGGATTGCCCGTATTCCGTGGATTGAACATAATCTCGGTGATACGCAGGTTCTCGACGAGCAGGCCAATGGCAAATATCGCCTCGTTCAGTGCACTCCACGTGATGCCGTCCCGCACGCGTGCCTTAACGTGCGTGCTCTTGTTCAACGTGACCGGAGCGTATGGAGTTCCGACGGGATTTCCAGTCAAAGGCTGGCGTGGGTCGCTGCCGTCAACGGTATACCAAATTGTGCCGGACCCGTTGGGATTATCCATCGTCAGCTCGTCGCCGGCTGAAACCTCGCCGCCGTGCTGATACGAGCCGTTGATATTAAAGACCGGTGCGTTCACGTCCGGATAGAGATTCCACATCTCAGTTAAGACTTCTCCGGTTCGCTGTGGGAAGTAGGTGTTCAGCAGCCAGTTACGTTCGGTGATCCACTCGATGTCGCGGGTGTATGGAGTGCTCCTCCGATTATCACCCCAGCGTGCCGATTCACCGACTACGGCACGGCCGACTTCATTGAGCCGCACATTGTACAAAGCGGTCGCACCTTCGGGTGTGAGCACACCGTTATTGAAGAAGTGCCGATGTATATGGTCGGCAAAAAGAATTTTGTATTCGGCGTTTTGTCTCAGTTGTTGGTGGAGGCGCGACGGGGCGCCACTGTTGTTATCGCCGGTTACGTTGTCATAAAGCCCTTCGAGGCAGTGCTCAGCGTCCCAGCTATGGTATCGCCATCGGCCGGCAGGGTCGACATGACTACAGGTGGCATACCAGTTTTGGTGGTCCCAGTCCGTATTGCCAATGTAGAAATTCATCAGCATATAATCGATCAGGCCAGGCACATCGAGGTACTCCTGGATGAGTAGGTATTGGGAATTGGAGAAAAGTCCGCCATTGGCAACAGCGAACATCTCGTCGTAGCTGTCGTCTGTGCCATGGATGACCGTACTGGAATTGTGTTTGAGGACGTCGTAGTCGTCATCGTCACCACCGAAGTAAGCGGCGGCGAAGTGCTCATCCGGCCTTTCGTGAAGCCAATACAATCCCCAGTACAGCCCATTTAAATACAGGTGGACATGCCTGCCCTGCCCCCCATAGCCGCCCATAGCATTCTGAATATCGGATGCAAACTGGTCCCGCGTATACTGGGCAACATCACGCTGACCGAGTCCGGGTCTGCTAATTCCAACCGAACCACCATAAGCCCAACTGTTGTTCATGCGGGCATCCACTACAAGGGTATCGAACACGTCGACTGCTTTGTCTCCAAACACTGGGTATCTGAGCTCAGTCGGGCCCCACTCGGCCTGGAATTTTAATCTCATAGAGAGTTTGTCCATCTTCCATCTGTCCACGCTTGTGCCGCCGACAATCATAACCGCGCAGTCTATCTGGAAGCCCTCAGTGCCATCCGGAAATATCAGCTCAGCCGAGACTGCCCTTTCGCTTAGCTCTCCCGTGGGGTAAATGCCCTGACCGCCGGTCTTGAACCAGTCGTTGACATCCATCGCCAGCGAGAGGGTCGGAACGGCCTTGAGGTCGTTCTTGATAGTGCTGCTGTAATTGAAGACGACTGCAGGGTCCATCTCGTAGTCTGGCCCGGCGTGCCCCCAGCCGCTGGTGGGAAATCCCGGGGGATTGGTAGGCTGCTGAATAACTTTATCCAGAAATATATAGGTGTGCGTTTCGACTGCAGAATCCAGCCAGCCCGGCTTGACCGCAACCGCGCGAATAGTGGTAGTCTTATCAATTTCAATCGGTGGGTCGGTCTGGGGGTTGTAAATGAGCCCATGGGTTGCTGTGGGAAGCGAGCCATCATCGGTGTATCGAATCTCGGCACCGTTCGTCCCGTTAGACAACGTCAGGTCAAAATGCCAACCCGGTATACCCTCATAGAAACCTCGCTTATGGCTGAACCAGACCTCATCAACAACACCCATTGCACCAGAAATATTAAATGTGTTTGGTGTTGCCGTTGTGAAGTATTGCGGGACAAGACGACTCCTGGCGGCGACCAGCTCAGGCAAAATCAGGAAGTCGCCATCGTCCTTGTCGTCGTTGAGTCCCTGAATGGCCAGCACGTTCGTGCCGGCTTGCAGCAAGTGCATGTAGGCCATAAGATTGATTTCCTCGAAGACCGAAGAATCCTCAATCGGGCGGTCGGAGTCGGCTGTCGAGTCCCACTGCACGGAACTCGGCGCATTGCGGCTTGTGACCGGCTGGCCGTTCAGATATGCAACAAAACCGTCCTCGTACTTCATTCGCAGCACCAAAATGTCGTAGAAAGTAGGGTCTTCGATTTCAAATTCGGTGCGTATCCATAGCGAGGCGTTGACACCCAGCATATCCTCCACAGAAGTGATAATCATGCCGGTATCCATTATTTTCTGGATATCTTCCTGACTCAACGCCTGGTCATAGACGTGAAGATCGTCGATGAGACCGTTAAAGTAGTCATTCCGCCATCGGCCTATATTGAAGGTTTTAGTGTCGGCCGTACTGAGCGTTCTTGGGGTATCAGGGACAATGAGTTCACCATCGGCATATATCCGGGTTGCGGTCCCATCATGAACGTGAGCAAAATGTACCCACTTGTCCTTTGAATCATAAGTGAAATCTATATCGAAGCTAGAGCCCCAATACTGCACTCGCCACTGGTTATCAGCTATAGAATAGGTTCTCAATGAGAAATCCCGCCCATTCGACCCCTCCTCCCCCATCTCGAAGATGCCGCCATTGTTGAAGAAACGCGTATATACCCAGGCGGTGATAGTCCTTGGAGTATTACCACTGAGCCCAAGGTCAGAGGCCGTCTTTCCGGTCCACACATATTCACCAAAAGCACTATCAAGATCGATTGCCTGGTCAAATTGACCTGCCCCATATGTCGGGATGCCAATAGGAATTCCATCATGGCTGCCGGCGCTATCGCTACAGTCACCGTCAAACCTATAGAGCGCTATCGCTGTGGTGCCAGCTCCCGCCCCAAAGCCCAGGCCGGTCTCACCGGTATCCCAAACAGAGTCGTCAAAACCTATTTCAGTCCAGCTCGTGCCCAGACCCGCATCGCCGCTTTCAGGCACGTAATAGGAAGCGGTCGCACCGGTTGGTACGAGCTTCGTGGCGTACTGTGCCAGACCGTACGAAATATCAGTCAACTGCTCAGGGAACTCCGGCCTGTATTCGTGGACGACAATAGTACTGCCAGGTGCCACCAACGCCAGATAATCTCCAGCCTGGTTGAGTTCGAAGTTGGTGTGATAGTAATCGAGAGAGTCAAGATACGGGTAATTAAGCTGATTTTCCTCATACGTCTTCCCCGAGGCAAATACGACCAGAAACTCTCCGGCCAAAATCTCGAGGCCGTCCGGGAATTGCCACATAGTCAGGTTGGCATCACTATCGGTCAGGTACCAGCCATCCAGGCTGACAGATGCGCCGCTGGGATTGTAAATCTCAATCCAGTCGGAGGATTCGCCGTTTCCGTCCAGCAGGTCGCCTTCCTTCGGCGGAAGAGGCGGCTTGTTGCTGGCGTTACTGGCCATAAATTCGCTGATTACCAGGTGTGGTTCTTCCATCAGCCAGTTATTTGCCAGCAGGGCAAGGTCGACCATATTTACCCCGTCAGCAAAATCCAGGTCGGCAATGCAGCCGGGGACAAAACAGCCTGGGTGCAGCCACTGTTGGGCAAGAGTCCGCAGGTCTTTGAAATTAACCCTGTAGTCCTTATTCAAATCACCTGCGAGTTGAGACTCGGCAACGGTCGAACCGGCCAAAAACACTATCAATACCAGTGATAGCAACGAGTTTTTTACAGATATGGGCATCTTTATTTCCTTCCTCATTGATGTTTTGGCCACTAATCGCGGTTTTATCTTTCTAACCTTATGGGCCTTATGCAACTAAAATCGTATAAACGAGTTTAGTTCATTATAACATATAGGGCGGCTGAGTCAAGCCTTTTAGGGGAGATCGGAATCTGTGAGTGGATACAAACGAAGACCTAATCTCTGGATTTCGCGGTCAGCGTGCAGGCGGCAAGTAATCCTCGCATCACATCCGTTACAGTTACTATTCCGTGAAGCTTTTTGCCCTCATCAACCACTGGAAGGCAGCTTATCTTCATCTCATCAAGCATTTTTACAGCTTCGTAGAAGCTGCAGCTGGGCAAGACATGAAATACATGCCTGCTCATGATGCGCCCTATGGGCAGTTCAAGGCTTGAGTCCTCCGTGTCAACGTTAAATAAGCGGGAGCGAAATACACTTGACCGTATCTGGTGTTGCCTGCTTCGCATGGGAAGATGACGGAGAATGTCCCGGTCCGAGATGATCCCCAGCAGCCTCCTGCCTTTGTCCACTACCGGCACGTGTCTGAATCTTCCTTTCTGCATGACCTTCATTGCCTTAGCCAGCTTGTCCTGCTCCTTGAGACAAACCACCTGTTCAGTCATGATGTCCTCAACCTTTCGGAGAACCGAGGAGAGCGCAGCCGCCACATCGTCTGAGCCGCCGGCGAGCAGGTCAACGAGCCGTCTGTTCTTTCCCACAGTTCCTGAGTTGATGTATAGCAGGCGTATCGCGTCGAGCCTGACAAAGAGCTTTATAAAATCCGCAGCTGTAACAATGCCTACGAGGTCCCCGTCAGTAAGAACAGGCACCATATCAACGTGATTATCCACCATAATGGTAATCATCTCCGGTATCCCGGTTTCAGGGGATACGGACTTGGGATTTCTTGTGACGATTTGTCCCAATTGTTGCTGCAGTGCCTTCGAATCTGTTTCTTCCTCGCCAATTTTTCCCATGTATGGAGATATCTGTCGGAACACATCTCTTTGTGAAACGACACCAACAAAGTAGGGCTTTTCCCCTTCCTCGGTTAGAACGTCCATTATGGGAATATGCCGGACGTTGTTGTCCTTCATAAACTCAAGACTTGTCTCTATGGTATCGTCCAGGGTTAGGGTCTTGACATTACAAGTCATGATATCCTTGACAAGGTGTATGGACTGAAAAATGACATCTCTGCCGTTGCGCATGTCATCTATCAGGTCGATTAACCTGGATTGTCCGTTTGCCATACCATTTCCTTCGCATGCCTGACTCAGCACTGTTCTTCACTGGCCGGAACAACTGAGTCCCATATCAAAAAGCGGACGTAATATGACCACATTACCATTCGTATTATCGGTGAACTTTATCGACAGATTTAATGAAATCCCGGCTGGATACTGTTCTTGAATATCGTATGATTGGATTGCCCTGAACCTGCAGGCTTTGAGTTCACGGCGGTCAGCCGTTAATATCCGGTCCAGAGATATAATAGCTGCGGTGTACTAAGCTCGTACAGCGTGGCTCTGTCGAATTTTAGAGTGTTTTTGCTTCGTAAAGTCAAAAACCCGGCCAATGAAAACGGCTTACGATATTCCACGACCTGGGCTTTATCAATCCCCGCCAGCAACTTAACCACCTCTATTGCTTTATCGAGATAGCCCAAATCGTCTATTAACTTTTCCTTTAGTGCTTCCTTGGCGCCGTAAATACCGCCGTCAGCCAGTTCTTTTACTTCGTTTACATCAAGAGTTGGCCTTCCTTCAGCAACAACCTCAACGAACCTTTCATAGGCGGGATTAATCAGCCT
>JBARPZ010000038.1:0-9705 GCA_049643445.1 Sedimentisphaerales bacterium | reverse complement strand
GCGAAAGCCGCCTCGGCCAGAGGAAGGCTCTTTTCGCCCATCCTCGAATTGCCGGGCTCATTGTACAGGTCCCATATCAAAATCCGCTCATCTTTTCCGAAGCTGCCAACGATATCCTTGACGTATTTTTCAAGGTCAGGCCAAACCGCTTTGTCGGTCACCCGCTTCAGACCGGGACTGGGGACCCACCCGCTGTTATGAACACCGGGGATCGGCTCATCCTGTTTGCCCAGGTACGGCTCTTTACCCGAAAAGGAACAATCACAAAACAAAATCACCATCGAGCTGATGCCGTGCTTATCTGCTATGGTCAGGAATTTATTGAGCCGTTTCTTAAGCCCATCAGGGTCATCTTTCCATACAAGATACGGAAGGAAAATGCGCACACTATTGTAGCCGGTCTTTTCTGCCCAGCCCAATTCCTCATCGATGGTTTTAGGGTCAAAAGTATCGGCCTGCCACATTTCCGTCATATTGACGGCCGTTCGCGGAAGGTAGTTGCACCCGCGTATCGGGGAGACCTTCCGGTACCACTGCCACGCCTTCTCTGCGCTCCAAAGATTTCGTGGCGAGTTCTTTGTCGCTGTTTCTATAGAATAAGCATTTGCACCCAGGATTACTATGACTACGTAAAAAATGATGAGCTTTTTCATACTCGGTTTATCCTCGTTTCAGAAATTATTTCCGTACGGCAACTACTTCAAACTTGTCAGTTTAAACTTATAATCCCGAAATATTTCCCCTGTTCTAAGAATCGGCCGCTCTATCTCGTACCTGCCGTCATCAATGACGATTTTCCCGTCGGTCACCTCAATTTTGCCAATGGTCCCTTTTTGCGACTCAAATCTCTTGAGATAATAGTCTTCAAGATCCACCGCCGCCAGAACTCCACCCCAGGTACCAATCAACAGCCAGGAATCGGCCTTTGCAAAGACACTCGGCGAAAACCACCCACTGTCGGGATAAAATACCAAAAAATACTCCTCGGCCTGGCGGTCGTACGCCACAACTCCCGAGCGGTAGCTCGCGTATATCATTTTGCCTTCTTCCAGGTGGGGTTTTGTTTTGGACAGATATTGTGGACGTCCCTTATATTTGCGAATGGTTATTCTGCCTTCCTGAATTTTGCCGTTGTCTTTACCCCAAAGATGAATTGCAAAATTCGGGTCGTGGGAGCGAGCCAAAATATCCTCTTCGGATATGTACCCATACGCGTACTTTATCTTTTCCAGAAACTCACGTTCCTTGGCATAATCGGGGTCATCGGCATTCTCCGACCATTGCACTCCCGGTGGATAGTACATGCACAGGCTGCTCCAGAACAGGTATAGCTTGATCGGTTCCGGCTTGTCCGGCGAGACCAGCGTCAGAAACTTCTCACTCTGTCTGGTACCCCAATTGACAATAACCTTAAAACGGCTTCTTTGCCCGTCTCCTTTCAAATCGACCCAGCCCAAAGCCAGATGGAACATGTCAGGCCAGGGTTTGTCATCCAGCTCAATCCTCGCTTTTGCTTCTTCGGCGGCTTGTAATGATGTTTCATAAGAGGAGCCACCGATGCCGGAAGCTTCCGCCGATTTCAGCCTTGATGAGTCCTGAACGTGATCTGCGGATTCGACATCACATCCCATTGGAAGAAGGCACATGACCAGCCCCAATCCCAAACAAAGCGAAAGAACAAAAACAAACAAACTTCGTCCAAATTCTGATTCCATTTTTTATCACTGCCTCTTCAGTCTAAATCCCGGAGACAAATACATAGTCTCCAGAACCTATCTCGTACACCGCCTTGCCGGCTTCCATCTGCAGGAACTTAACACCCTCAGACATCGCCGCCGGTATGCCGCTTTCGGCAACACTCTCAGGTTTGGCGGTCGGCACATACACAGTGGCCGTTGTGTTGGCCGGGATAGTGACATTCAATGTAAACTTGCTATCCTTTATTTCCCAGAAGCTTTTGATTTGGCCGTGAATGGATTCATAGCTCGCCTTTGCATAGCTGAATCCCCCGCCGGGCTCCGGGTGAATAATTATTCGCTTGTAACCGGGGCCATTGGTGTTGATACCCGCAACGACTCCGAACATCCAGCGCCCCACCGAACCGAAAGCGTAGTGGTTGAATGAGTTCATACCCGGGTCCTGAAATCCCTTGTCCTCGGTCCAGCCGTCCCAACGCTCCCAGATGGTGGTCGCGCCGTTTTTGATACTGTAACCCCAACTGGGAAAGGTCTCGTTATTAAGCAGGCGGTAAGCAACATCAAGATTCCCAGTCTGTGAAAGCGCCGGCAATAGATAGCTCAGGCCCACAAACCCGGTCGAGAGGTGCCAGTTCTTTCTCCGGACAGCTTCGACCAGGTGCTTAGCGGCAAGCTCGCGTTTATCAACAGGAAGCAAATCAAAGTAAATTCCCATCGCATAGCAGGTCTGCGTATCACCCTTGATGCGCCCGTCTTCGGAAACGTACGCCTTATTGAAGGCCTCCCTGATTTGTTGGAACAGTGCCTCGTATTTTTTCGCATCTTCATTTTTACCGAGAACGGCTGCTGTTTGTGCCACAAGCCTTGTGCTGTAGGCAAAATACGCCGTCGCAATTACATCCTTCGGCGTGTTGGACCCTACTGAAACCCAGTCACCGTAACCATGAGCCGGACGAAGCAGGTCTTTGCTGTTCTTATGCAAGTACTCGATCCACTTTTTCATCGATTCGTAATGCTTTTCGACGACGCGCTTATCATCATAAACCTTGTAAATCGTCCATGGGCAGATAACACCGGCGTCACCCCACGCTGCCACCCCGCTGCCCATTGCCACTTTGTGCGGAGCGACATCGGGAAATGCGCCTTCTTTGGTCTGGGCATCTTCCAGGTCCACCAGCCACTTTGTAAAAAACGCACCCACGTCCATATTATACGTTGCTGTGCGAATGAAAATTTGCGCATCGCCGGTCCAGCCCAGCCGCTCATCACGCTGCGGACAGTCGGTCGGTATCTCAATAAAGTTGCCCCGCTGGCCCCAGACAATGTTACGCTGGAGCTGATTAACCATAGGATTAGAGCACTCAAATGTCCCCGCCGGCGGCGTATCGGAATGTAAGACAACTCCGGTAATCGCATCAAGCGAAGGCTTGCCGGGGTAGCCGGTTATCTCCACGTATCGGAAACCATGGAATGTGAAGCCCGGCTGCCAAACCTCTTCACCCTTGCCCGCCAGGATATACGTATCCGTGCAGCGTGCCTCGCGAAGGTTGGTGGTATAAATAGTGCCGTCGGGATTCAGCATCTCTGCAAATCGCAGCACTACTTTCGTCCCCGCCTTTCCCTTGACTTTCAGCCGAACCCAGCCTGAAAAATTCTGACCCATATCAAAAACGTAGGCGTCTTTCACCGGCTCGGTGATTTTAACGGGCTTGATTTGCTGCGTCTCTCGAACCGTTACACCCGGATAACTCTGAACCAATGGCTTCAACTTGGCGCCGACAGCTACCGGCTTCCACCCCACATCAATGAAACCCGGCTTGCTCCAGCCGGCCATCTCCCGGCGGGCATCATAGATTTCACCCATCAGAAAATCAGACTCAATATGAGGACCATAGTTAGCCTTCCACGATTTGTCAGTAACGAACGTCTGCCTGCTGCCGTCGGTATATTCGACCTCAAGCTGGGCGAACAGACGCGGCTCGCTGCCATAATGTTCTCTCTTTTTACCAAAACCCAGATACCCCGCATACCAGCCGTCCGCAAGAATGGCGCCGATAGTATTGTCACCCGAAGTCAGAAAATTCGTAACGTTGTAAGTCTGATAATACACCCGTTTGGCATAATCAGTCCAGCCCGGCGTGAAGTAATCCTTACCTACGCGCTCACCGTTAATATGCAGCTCGTAAAGACCAAGTGCCGATGCATAAACCGTCGCACGCTCAATCGGTTTATCGACCGAAAAGGCCTTGCGCAGATAAGGCGGGGGAGGCAAAACCAAATCCTGTTTCTCGACCTTTCCCCACGGCGGTGCTCCAATTTCGACCATCTCTTTTACATCGGCCCAAGCCGTATCATCAAAATCAGCATCCCGCCAACCTTGCTGCTCGGCATTAGATACTTTCCAGAAGTGGTCAATCAAAATGGCAACGGCATCGCCGCTTTCAAACTCTATGAGCAGCTTACCGGCGAGTCCTGCAGGATTGGGCTTATCACCTTGATTTTCGGCCGCAATAGAAAAGCAATTTATACCCACGATTAGCTTCTCGGTTATGTCTAACGTGTAAGGCGGCTTCCATCCTGAAAACTTTTGCACATCCTGACCGTTCACAAAAAGTGTCCCTTCATTATCCATCGCAAGCTTGAAACGCGCCAGTTTAATTTTCTGATCGGCGCCGATTACGATTTTCCTCCGGAAGTACCGCGTGCCAATCGGGGCGCTCTTATGCGGCTCACCCTCCGGAAACCACACCCACCTGCATCCTTCAAAACTTAGCAGGTCGGGTTCGGATTTTTCTTTATAGGATGGTGGTGCAGGGGCATCATAACCTATCCATTGAGCCTGCCGGTCTTTGGTCTCAAGCAAACCCATTGTCCAGAACGCCGGCTCGCTCCAGGCCGATCCCTTACCATCCTTGTCCCACACTCTGACCTTCCAGTAGCAGCCCAGACGCGACTTCAGCTCTTTACCTTTGTACACAACGTGAATGCTTTGGTCCGACTCAACCCTGCCGCTGTTCCAAAGGTCACCCTTATTGCGTTTCAGCTTGTTTTCACTGCCTGCCACCAGAACCTGATAAGCCGTTTGCATCTGGCCTCTCTGGTTCGATTCCAGAATCCAGCTAAGCCGCGGCTTGACCACATCAATCCCCAGAGGGTTGAGGCGGTACTCACAGCGCAACTTTTTCACTGCAACATCGCTGCTTGTTGAAACAGCGCAGCCGCTGAAAGCCAACATTATTGTCGCCGATAGAATTGTAACCAACCGTCTCATGCTTATTTACCTCCATATTCTAAAATCCAACCGCAAATAAACCAATCTCAATGTAATATGACACACGTGATATAAACCACGGGAAAATCACTCCCATTCGATTGTCGCCGGCGGTTTGCTCGATATATCATATACCACCCGGTTGACCCCTCGAACCTCATTGATTATTCTGCTCGATATCATCCCAAGCACCTCGTAGGGAATTTGCGAAAAATCAGCGGTCATAAAATCAGGCGTCTCAACCGCCCGAACAGCAATAACATTTTCGTAGCTCCGCTCATCACCCATCACGCCGACCGTCCCGACAGGCACAAGTACCGCCAGCGCCTGCGATATCTTTCTATACAGTCCAGCCGATTTTATTTCATCTATCACAATCTCATCAGCGGCCTGAAGGATTTCAAGTCTGTCGGGTGTAATTTCACCGATTATTCTCACCGCCAGCCCGGGCCCCGGGAAAGGATGCCTCCACACAATATCTTCCGGCAGCCCCAGATATTCACCGACAACTCGCACCTCATCCTTGAACAAATCCCGCAACGGCTCAATCAGCTCAAAACCCAGTTCAGCGGGCAGCCCGCCGACGTTGTGATGAATCTTGATATTGGCCGCGGGATTACCGTCTTTGGCGCCCGACTCGATAACATCGGGATAAAGTGTCCCCTGCGCAAGGAACTTCACATTGGCGATTTTCGATGCCTCCGACTTAAAAGCCTCGATAAATTCAAAGCCGATTATCCTGCGCTTTTGCTGTGGGTCCGTCACTCCTGCAAGTGCACTGAGAAACTGCTCTGACCAGTCAACAACACGCAAGTCGATATGAAAATGGTCGCGGAAAGTCGACACGACATTTTCGGCTTCGTTCCTCCGCAAAAGACCGTTGTCGACGAAGATACAGACAAGCTGCTCACCTATCGCCTTATGAACCAGCGAAGCAACCACCGATGAATCGACCCCGCCGCTCAAACCGCATATCACCGTAGCGCCGCCGACCTGCTTGCGGACTGTCTCCACCGTCTCGCTGACAAAGTCGCTCATCTTCCAGTCGCCGCTGCAGCCGCAAACATCATAGAGAAAATTCCTGAAAACAACCGGGCCCTTCGGCGTATGCGCAACCTCCGGATGGAACTGAACACCGAAGAATTTCTTTTCTTTATGTTTTACTGCGGCAAACGGACACGTTGCCGTAGTCGCCAGTTTGACAAAATCACTCCCTAATTGGCCAACCTGGTCACCGTGACTGGCCCAGACCGTGGTCGAATCCGGCATGTTTGCAAACAAATTGCTCTTGTTGATTATCTCTAATTTTGTCCTGCCGTACTCGCGCTTCTCGGCGACAATAATCTCCGCCCCCAAAATCTGACAGCCTAATTGCATACCATAGCAGATACCCAAAATCGGAACACCCAGCTCGAAGATTTTCTCATCACACCTCGGTGCACCTGCGTCTCTGACACTTGCAGGCCCACCGGAAAGTATCACCCCCCTGACCGACAGCTTCGATAATTCCTCTGCTGTTATATCCGCCCGGCAAATCCGAGAATACACATTGTGCTCACGGACACGCCTTGCTATCAATTGCCCGTACTGGCTGCCAAAATCCAGAATTGCTATCATCTCACGCGGCATAAATCGTACCTTGTATCTCGATTCCCGATTACCTTCTTTTTTACGAGCATCCAGTATCGAGTATCGAGCATCAAGTTTTAGTCCTCAAAGGGTACAGCAGCCGAATAGTTCGGTGCCTCTTTGGTTATCTGAATGTCGTGCGGATGCGATTCGGCCACTGACGCTGAGCTTATACGGACGAAACGAGCGTTCTTCATCAGCTCTTCGATATTTCGTGCTCCGCAATAGCCCATACCTGCCCGAAGCCCACCAACCAGTTGATAGACAAAGGCATCAAGTGTCCCGCGGTACGGCACCCGTCCCTCTACGCCTTCGGGCACGAGCTTGTCCTGCTCCGTGGAGCTTTTCTGCCCGTACCTTTCCGCCGAACCTTTTACCATTGCCCCCAAAGAACCCATACCTCTGTATTCTTTGAACTGCCTGCCCTTGTAAATAACCAGTTGGCCCGGACTTTCTTTCAGGCCCGCAAACAATGACCCTACCATCACACTCGAAGCACCTGCGGCAATAGCTTTTGTTATATCGCCCGACTGCCTTATCCCCCCGTCGGCAATAACGGGAATACCATGCGATTCGGCCACCTCGGCGCAGTTCATTATCGCCGATACCTGCGGCACTCCAACACCGGAAATTACCCTCGTGGTACAAATTGCACCTGGCCCGATGCCGACCTTTACGGCATTTGCACCGGCTGCTATTAAATCCTTCGCCGCTTCAGCGGTCGCAATATTGCCCGCAATCACGTCGATATCATACTCTGCCTTGATTTTCTTTACGGTATCGATAACATTCTGCGAATGGCCGTGGGCAGTATCAAGTACGATTATATCAACATCCGCACCTATCAGGGCTTCGATTCGCTCGTAGTCGTGAACGCTCACCGCCGCTCCGACGCGAAGCCTCCCTCGCTCATCTTTGGCCGCTATCGGGTATTGCTGGACCCGATCTATGTCCCTCATAGTAATCAAACCCCTCAGATCGCCGTCCGAATTGACCAGAAGCAGCTTTTCGACCTTGTGTTTTTGCAGAATCTCTTTGGCCTGTTCAAGGGTCGTACCAGCCGGGCCTGTAACAAGATTATTTTTCACCATTACAGTACTAATCCTGGCATCATAGTCTTTAAGAAACTTCAAGTCCCTCTTTGTCAAAATACCTACGAGCTTCTTGCCGTCGACGATGGGAATCCCCGAGACATTCTGTTCGTTCATCAGTTCCTGGGCCCTTCTGACCGGTTCACTTGGCGATAACGTTACAGGGTCCAGAATAACTCCGTGCTCGCTGCGTTTGACCTTTGCCACCTCTCTTTGCTGCGCCTCAACCGACAGATTCTTGTGAATGACACCCACGCCGCCTTCCTGGGCCAGCGCTATCGCCAGCGCCGCCTCGGTAACCGTATCCATGGCCGCCGAGACAATCGGGATATTTATCTTGATATTGTTGGTCAATTGGGTGCTCGTATCGGCCTGGCTCGGCACAATACCGCTTTTTGCAGGCAATAGCAGCACATCGTCGAAGGTTATACCCTCAGCGACAATTTTGTTTTTGTCCATTTTCTGCTCCAACAATGAATCGCCATTTTTTGCTTCTTGTTAAACGAGCCACTATAATACCCCCACAAAGCACCGTCAAACCTATTTTCGTACAAGAGGCACAATCCATAGTTTCAGCCCATATTGGCTGGTTTTTCTGTGCCTTTAACGCACCTAAGCGAATATAATAAAAAAAAACGCAAATAAATGAATTTCAGCGCCCATTTAGAGCACAAAAGTCGGTCTACAATAGTGAGAACTGGGCCGGGACGCATGAAAATTGAAAAAGGAAAAGTCAGTGCTGCAAAAGCCGGATTTAACTTTAGTCGAGCAAGCTTGCAACAGCGACACAGATAGCTTTACCGAATTATGCCGGCGATACTATCCGGCTATGGTTGCCATCGCCCATTCGGTTCTCGGCGACAGGCACCTGGCTGAAGATGCGGCCCAGCAGGCATTCGCAAATGCCGTTCGTAAACTGCCGCAGTTGAAAAATAAATGTAAATTTGCCGCATGGCTCGCTGCCATCTGCAGAAACGTTGCGCTGGATTTAACCCCCAGGAAAGAGACGTTCCACACTGCTGACGACCTTTCGACGATAGCAGCAAAATCGCACGAAAATGGAACCACCGAAGCCGTCAGGGAAGCCATGAACAAGCTTTCGGCCCCGGCAAGAGAAGTGATTTTCCTCCGGTTTTATGATGGTATGTCGTATGAACAAATTTCAGACGTGCTGGGCATCTCGGAACAGGCAATAAACGGAAGACTGCGAAGAGCAAAGAAAAAAATGGCAAACTACCTAAGGCGTAACGGTTTTGGTGAGGTGTAATAATGAGCAGGAAAAAAGATGAAAAACAGATGGACAAAATAATCTCACGGACCATCAACTCAGGCAAACCCGAATTCGACGCCGAGAAATGGAAACAAAAATACCCCGAAGAATTTCAAATGCTCCAGTCGATGTCTAAACAGGACTCCCGCGCACGTCAACCGAGTATATGGCGGATAGTGCGCCAAAGCCCAATCACAAAAATCGCAGCTGCAGCTGTGATAATCGTTGGTATTGGTTTAATTGCTGTTTTCGTTCACCAGGGCCCGGGTGAACAGCATGTTCCAAAAGTTGTGAAGTCTCCAACCAAAATGATGACAGCGATGTCACTGACAATGGCCTATCGTCGCGGCGGAATTGAAGCCGTCGACGAACAGTGCGAGAAGGCAATCCGAATGCTCGGACCAAGGCCGTTGCCTCTGACATTGGGGCAATTACTCACTGAAAATAACGGTTAAGATTCAGAAAGGATAAGACGATGAGAAAATACACAAATAACAAGTTAACAAAGACAATATGTATTACATTGATATTCGCTATGTCAACTCCGGTGGTTTTTGCATTACCGCCCGACCCGGACAACGCCGCCCTGCTGTATTACCAGGCATTTCTTCTTTATGAACAGCCGGATCAGAGCACCACAGGTTTGCTAAAAGACTTTTCACAGGGCAAAATCGATCCGAGTGAAAAGATAATCGAGTACGTTCAAGGCTGCCATACATCTCTTGAGCTTGCGATGGTTGCCTCAGA
>JBARPZ010000037.1:0-4377 GCA_049643445.1 Sedimentisphaerales bacterium | reverse complement strand
ATTACCTGAGGCTGGTTGAGAAGGAAGGAAAATGTAAAATGGTTGCCGTGGTGGCGTCGATGAGAAAGCTGCTGTGTATCATGAATACTATGTTGAAAAAGAATCAAAATTGGCAGCCAAATTTTGTTAAAACAGCTTGATATTAAAGACAGTCGCTTTCATCCTCGCAGCCCATACGGCTGTGCCAAGGTTTACAGCTTCTGGCAGACAGTAAACTATCGCGAGGCTTATGGCCTGTTTGCGTGCAACGGCATACTGTTCAATCATGAATCGCCAAGACGTGGCGAAACCTTTGTTACTCGCAAGATTACAAGGGCTGCGACTCGTATAAAGGAAGGCTTGCAGGAAAAACTGTATCTGGGCAATCTTGACGCCAAGCGTGACTGGGGGTTTGCCGGTGACTATATCGAGGCAATGTGGCTTATGCTCCAACAGGACAAACCGGACGATTATGTTATTGCCACAGGTAAAACACACTCAATTCGCGAGTTTCTCAACTTGGCTTTTGCGCAGGTGGAGTTGGATTGGAACCAATACGTTGAAATTGATCCGAGATACCTTAGACCTGCAGAAGTTGACCTGCTTCTGGGTGATGCGTCGAAAGCCAGAAAAGTTTTAGACTGGAAACCTAAGGTTAGTTTTGAAGAGTTGGTATCAATGATGATTAAAGCTGATCGGGAACTGGCCAGGCAGGAAAAATTATTGGTCGACAATGGTATGAAAGTAAATGCAAATGGAGGATTTTAAGATAATAAACTGGGCAAATGAACGTATTGTTATTACCGGCGGGGCAGGGTTCTTAGGCCGTTACCTGCAAAAAGAACTCATCGGTCGTGGTGTGCCGCGGGAAAATTTACTTATCCCACTTATTGAAGACTACGATCTGACCAAAGAAGCCGACGTAATCGGCCTGTATGAAGACATGAATCCAACGCTGGTCATACACCTTGCGGCAGAAGTCGGCGGAATCGGTGCCAATCAGGAAAATCCAGGCCGATTTTTTTACGCTAATATAGCGATGGGCCTGCATCTGATCGAACATGCCAGATTACGCAGGATTAAGAAATTCGTTCAGATCGGAACCATTTGCGCGTATCCAAAGTTTACGCCTGTGCCATTTAGTGAAGAAAATCTGTGGGATGGTTACCCTGAAGAAACAAATGCTCCATATGGTATTGCCAAGAAAGCACTTCTTGTGATGCTTCAGGCATATCGCCAACAGTACGGTCTTAACGGCATATATTTGTTGCCGGTTAATCTGTATGGTCCGGGTGATAATTTCGATCTCAAAACCAGTCATGTCATACCTGCCTTGATCCGCAAATTCTGTCATGCGGTTGATACAAATGCAGAAGAGGTGGTCATCTGGGGCAGCGGTTCTGCCAGTAGAGAATTTTTTTATGTCGAGGAAGCTGCTCGTGGAATCGCTATGGCTGCCGAAAGTTACGATGGTCCCGAACCGGTTAATCTTGGAGCTGGTTTTGAGATAACTATCAAGGAACTAGCTGAGAAAATAAAGCAGATTACAGGCTTTAAAGGCAAACTTGTCTGGGACACATCTAAACCGGACGGCCAGCCGAGGCGGTGTCTGGATGTAAGTCGGGCAAAAGAATTATTTGGTTTTGAGGCTCAAATGCCCTTTGACAAAGGTCTGAGGAAAACAATTGATTGGTGGCGCCAACAAGTAGAGGCTAACTATTCGAACCATTTATGTTAGATTAACGGATTATGAAAATCTTTGCTGTAAACAGGTTTTATCCGCTTGACACAGCAGTTAATAGAAGAAAATATTGTTGATTTTAGACTGGTTTTTGGAGATGATTTTTGCAAGAGAACAAGATTAACTTAGCTTTATTGTGGTCAAAGTATGGCGGCAATGTTACCTCAGTAAATGACCTTATTTTGGGATTGGATAAGAAACGCTTTAACGTGACATTTATTTTTCTAAGCGGCTATGGCGTTGACAAAAATTCTATTGAAGAAGCAGGATATAAAGTTTTCTATCTGTCTAATAAAGAACACATCAAGATATTTCGTTTTACAATTTTATGCAAACTGGTCCAAATTCTTAAAAACCATGATGTTGACGTACTTCATTGCCATGCTCACAAGGCTACTGTTTACGGTACTATAGCAGCGATATTTGCTCATACACCCGTGGTTATAAGCCATGTACACGGATTAAATAGAAGCAGAAATTTTAGAAGAAAATTGGTGAATTTTCTATTGCTTAGGAAGGTTAACAGAATTATTCCGGTTGCAAACAGTGTGAAAAAGGATGTATTAAAAAGTAATTGGTTTTTATCAGCGAAGAAACTGTCTGTTTTAGAGAATTCGATTGACTACAAGCGTTTTGCCGACGTAGTGGTCTCTAAACAAGAAGCAAAGCGGATGTTGGGCATGCCGCTGGATACATTTATTTTCGGTACAATAGGCCGGCTTGCTCCAACTAAAGGGTTACCTTATCTTATTCAAGCATTCTCAAAAGTAAAAGAACAAATACCGTCAGCCCATCTTGTTATGCTTGGAGATGGCGGGTTAAAGCCTGAGCTTGAAAAACTGGTTGCGGAGATGCCGTGTTGCGATTCAGTACATTTTCTCGGCTACAGAACTAACATTGAAGCTTTACTGAGGGGGCTAGATGTGTTCGTATTATCTTCAGTGGCAGAGGGAATGCCGAGGGTTATCTTAGAGGCGATGGCAGCGGGTACTCCTTGCATTGCAACTGCAGTTGGCGGAATCCCGGAGATTTTTAATAATGATGAGAATGCCGGGTTTTTGGTTCAGCCAAAAGATTCAGATGCTCTTGCCCGGGCAATGATTAGAATTGCAACGATGACTAAACGGGAACTTGATACACTTATCGGGAATGCTCAAAACAGGGTCCTCGAATTTTATTCGCATCAGGTAGTCGGTGAGAAACTTAGAAGGTTATATGAAAGCGAGTATCAAAGTCACTGCAAACCCCGCTAAGCCAGGCTTTATATCTGGAGGAATTTTTTTTGCCTAAGATAAGCGTGATAATACCAACTTATAACAGCAACGGTCTGGTCAAAGAGACTCTTTGCAGCGTTCTGGCTCAGACCGAGTCGGATTTGGAAATAATTGTAGTAGATGATGGTTCTACTGATGATACTCATAGTCTTGTAGAAAGCCTAAGTGACAACAGGGTAAATTATTTTTATAAAACAACTGGCGGTCCAGCCAGTGCCCGCAATTTCGGTTTGTCAAAGGCCAATGGGGACTATGTTGCTTTTTTAGACCATGATGATTTATGGCCTGTCAATTATTTGGCTGTAATGTCAGCCGATTTAGAGAAACACACAGAATTTGGCCTTGCTTACAGTCCGATTACGGTTAGGTACCCTGACGGCAGACAAATTGAATCGTACAAAGCCCCTAAAGGTAAATCCGGCTGGTTAGCTGTAGAATTATTCAAGCGGGGATTTGTTTGGACCTCTGCGGCATTAATCCGCAGATCGGTTTTAAAGAACTTTTACTATGATGAGTTGCTTAGGACTTCTTATGAAGATGGCGACTTTTTTTTGAGATTAGCAACGCGAACGCAGTTTTTGTTTGTGCCCTGGGTTGAAGCAATTCGCAGAGAGCACACGAAAAACCTCTCATCAGAAGCAGGGGTGCTTCCCACAAGAATTATGATTTTAGAGAGGTTTTATTTCCGTTTAGGGGGGGATAAGGTAGTTCCTGCTAAAATAGCCAAACGTAAGCTTAGTCATGCCACGCGCAAGGTGGCCGAAGCACGCAGGCTTGAGAAATGCCGCTCGGCGGCTATCACTTTGTATAGACGAGCCATTAGATACCGGCCTTTAGACATACGGCTTTATATAGGGCTTGGCCAAGCTTTGCTGCTGAGTAAAAAGAACGACAAAATGCACGCGTGGCGAATGCCTGAGCCTTTGGCCGATGTGGCAGGTTGAGTCCCAAATCGCTATGCAATGGATTCGCCTTTTTTCTGCTTTTGTATAACAGGAACGAACAACAGGAGATGGTTTTCTTCGGCTCATCCACAACATCTTCCATAAAGCCAAACACTCGCCTCACCTATGCAATGCGCGAGTTTTTGAGAAGATTGAAAAACATTCTGGAAAGATTGAATAGTAAGATTATAATGTCTATAAAATTACCTGGAGTTTGAAATGGAACGCGAAGAATTATTCAAAAGGTTCAAGAAACTAGTACTCAGTCCACGCTACATTGTTGGGTATAGCTTTCTCAGTTTTATTCGGGCATTAGCTGTAGTGAATTGCCAGTCTATGCCTGTTTTGTTTTCATTTCTCGAACGCTCCCAAGCTGCAATAGCTGTTGTCAATTGCTCGATGCTTTCAAAGTAATCTTTCATGCACTGGCGGCTAAGAA
>JBARPZ010000036.1:0-6282 GCA_049643445.1 Sedimentisphaerales bacterium | reverse complement strand
TAATACGCTGGGACTTGCTTTGTTGACAGAACAGAAAACAGCTTAACCAGCCGAACCGCCGTGGTACGGACCCGTATGCCCGGTGGTGTGACAGGGAAAGCCCGTGAGGGCCTACCTATGTCGATTGCGCTTTTTGGGCCAAGAACATATTTTTTCACCTCGCTGTCTTTAATTTTGGCAAAAAAGTAAGTTTTTGGGTAAAAAATATGCTGCTGGCTTGTCTTACTAATAGACAATCGATTGTTCTGATATCAGATAAACGAAGCATATATGATTGAAGACAGACTGCTCATATTCAGATGTAGGAATGGCAGCCGAGCTGCTTTCCGACGCATTTATGAAAAGTACGAGAGTGACTTGCGAACATTAGCAGCTAACCTTTTAAATGACAAAGCGGTTGCTGAAGATGTTGTGCAGGATGTTTTTGTCTCGTTCCTGAAAGTCGTGGACAGGCTTGAGCTAAGAAGCTCTCTGGCCGGTTATTTGAAAACTTCTGTTGCTAATAGGGCACGAGACTATCTGCGGAAAAGGCAGAAGCAAACCATTGCGGTTAATGACGCCGAAAAAGTGATACCGAGTGATAATGGGCCGGTTCGGTTGGTTATACAAAGTGAAGAACTGCAAAAATTAGGTCTTGCTATGAGTCAGATTCCATATCAGCAAAGAGAGGCGATTGTCTTTCATCTGCATGGGCGGATGAAATTCAAGACAATAGCTAAGCTGCAGAAAGTGTCAATTAAAACGGCACATAGTCGGTATCGAGCTGGATTAGATGGATTGAAGTTGATTTTAAACAGTGAGGTTCAAGAATGAAACCTGCAGAAAAAATCGAAAGATTAATTAAGAAGAGCCGCTACAAAGCAAGTCCCGAGGTATACGATAGGGCTCTGGATAGCTTTTTGCAGGCAGTAGATGCTTACGAGAAACAGAAATCAGCTCTAACTGGGCCAAATATATGGAGAACAATTATGAAAAGTAGGATTGCAAAACTTGCTGCTGCGGCCGTGATAATTATCGCCGCCCTTATCGGCATAAGCCAGATTAGCGGCTCGGGAGTTGCCCTCGCTGCCGTCCTCGAGAAGGTAGAGCAGACGCACGCATTTATGTACAAAATGAAGATGACTGTCTCCGGGGCCATGGTGCCCGGTAAGCCCCCTGAAAACCAGGATATACGAAGCACCATTATCATCTCCACCATATACGGAATGAAAATGGAAATGATAATGACGGACCTCAACACCGGAGAGCAAATGACTCAGCAAATGCATTTCCTTCCTGAGCAAAAGGCGATGTTTATGGTGTTGCCTGTCCAGGAAAGATATGTCCGCATGGATTTCACTGATGAGTTGCTTGCCAGGATGAAGAAACAGAACAACGATCCGCGGGAAATGATCAAGCAAATATTAAACTGCCCGTACACCGAGTTGGGACGGTCGGTAATTGACGGCGTAGTGGTTGAAGGCTTTGAGGCGACGGACCCTGCGCTTTACGGGGGCGCAATGGGAGGCAGCGCTAAGATCAGTCTGTGGGTGGACGTTGTAACCTGGCTGCCCGTCCTTACGGAGATGGATATAGAGCTAAGTGAACAGATGCGGATACAGGGCGTTATTTACGATTACCAGTGGGATATTCAGGTTGATGAAGCTGAGTTTGAGCCGGTCATACCCCAGAATTTCAAGCCATTCACAACCGATAGTCTGAAGATGCCGAGTATGAGTGAAGTAGGTGCTGTTGAAGGATTGAAGCTCTTTGCTGAATTAACAGGTAAGTATCCTGAAGACCTTAATATGATGACTCTCATGCAGCAGGTCGGCAAACTCAGAAACAGTCAAAGCCCGGTTGCCGAGCAATTCCGACAGAAGCTCGAACAGGCCGAGTCAGATGAAGAAAGAGTTGCGGCAATAATGGAGATAACGCAGCCAATTCAGTCAATCGGTATGTTCTACATGATGCTGGTGCAGGACAAAAAGGACCCTGCATACTACGGCGAAACAGTCACTCCCGAATTCCCGCATGCGGTTTTGATGCGCTGGAGGGCTGAAGACGGCAGCTACCGGGTGATTTTTGGAGACTTAACCGTCGCAGATGTTACGGCCGCAGAACTGGCTGAGCTTGAAGCTGCGCCTCTAAACAACAAGCCCACCGCTATCAGGCCTCAGCCTGCGGACGTAGCGCCCGTTGCCTTTTTTGCCGACGTAGAACTGAGCTGGATGCCGGGGGCCTATGTCAACGAGCATAAAGTGTACTTCGGCACGGCGGCGGACCAGATGACGCTGTTAGCCGAGGTGACCGACTCTTGTAGTGTCATGGCGCCGGCTTTGGAAAAGGCTACCACCTATTATTGGTGTGTCGATGAAGTCCAACCCGATGGTTCCATTGCAGCCGGGGACGTCTGGAGCTTCAACACGGGAGAGCTGGTTGGTTGGTGGAAGCTTGATGGCGACGCTAACGACAGCTCCGGCAGCGGAAACCATGGAACCGTAAATGGTGAGCCGAATCTGGTTACGGGCTGGATAGGCGGCGCCCTGCAATTTGATGGGATTGATGACTATATCAGGACTGATTATGCAACAGACCTGCCCACATGGACCGTAGCGCTCTGGGTAAATAGCCCTGCCGCCCCTAAAAAAGCGGCGCCGTCTGGACCGGTTCACCGGGAAAATAATTTGCAGATCAGCTGGAACCACTCTTCTGCAGATTTCAGCGGAGCGGCAGGTTTGCGCGTTGCAGATCAATGGTATGCTGCAAGCTTCTCAGAATTAGAAGCCAACCAGTGGTATCACCTTGCAGCCACCTATGATGGAGAGAATCTCAAGGCATACAAGAACGGCGTTCTAATCACGGACAATCCCGACCCCTCAGGACCGCCGGACAAGGAATCGGCAACCTTGAAGTTTGCAAAACATGCGAACTACGGGGACCATTTCGAGGGGACCATTGATGATGTTCGCATCTATAGTTATGACCTGAGTGCCGATGAGGTGGCGGCGCTGTATGAGGATTCACTCGCGGCTTCGGCTGAAAAAGCTGGGGCGGAGGAAAGATAATCTTTATCAGACGATGAAAAAATGTCATAGTAGTCCTCCTTTCATGGAGGGCGCAAACAGGCTGGGCTAACTTTAGCCCGGCCTTGTTTCATAATTTTAATTAGCCGGTCCTGTGTTACAGCCCCCACGCTTTTGCAAACGCGGCAAAGCTGCGGTCGTATGTCTTCTCCGCCTCCGGCGGAAAGCAGCAGCCGGGCAGTTGCTTACTCGATAAATGATAGCTTATACACTCACAGCATATCCCTTGTCTCTCGCAGCTTGAATATGTACAACCACAATTCTGTAGAGTTTGTTCTTTTTTACATCCCATAATCAAACGTCTCCTTCTTCAACAGAAACCGTATATTACCCAGTTCAATACTGATATTAATTTGCAATTGTAAGTTCGTAAAGACTAATACTCAACGGCGGCACACTCAGCTTGCGGGAGATTTTAGAACTTGTTTTTTCTTTAATTGTTACATTTGGTGCTTTGCCCGGCTCATTATAAGCCATAGGATCTGTGTGCGCGATTTGCCACAGACGCCCCTTGCCCGATAGTTTGACTCCTTTCAACTTCATCGGCAGTTCCAGTTCGTTCTCTGTGGGATTGACGATTGCCATGGTCAGGGCCTTGCGGTCGCTCGTCCAGGCCGCCGATACATCAAGCGGATAAGCGTCACCGGTGATAGTCACCGGGATGGTTCCGAAGTGTTCGCGGTAGAGCTTCAAGACCAGTCCCGTCGTCTCAAAGGCGGCCGCCGTCTTACTGGTCTTGATACAGCCGATGACGTTCACCGTCTGGGCATAGTTGGCCATAAACATAATATCGGAATGGCGGAAGTATTCGTGCAGCCCTCTGGCTATCCCGAGGCCGTCTTTATGGAAATAGCGCGTCCCCAGTTCGCCGAACACGTGCGGCCCGTACCAGTAGTTCCATTCGGTCATCGCGATTTGGATGTCCTTGCCTTTCAGCGTGTCCAGCTTCTCACGGAGCTCCTCATGGAATTGCACCTTTCTTTTGATATTGTCCGGGATTTGCGATGTATGTTCGAGCAGGTCTTTTCTTTCCTGGCAGTAGAAATGCTCTGCAATCATATCGATATGATTGGAGCACCTTCGCAGCAGTCCTTCGCTCCAGGAGCCGGCGTTGCCCGAAGCTATCGGCACAATATCGGGATCGACCTCGCGCATCTTGTCCACCACCCAGTTGTGCTTGAGAACGTAATGCTCCAGCCTCATATAACCGAGCTGCCAGCCCCCGAACATTTCATTGCCGATACACCAATAGCGAACGTTAAAAGGTTTCGTGTCGCCGTTTTTCGCCCGAAGAGCGCCCATGAGCGTGTCCGTTGAGCCGTTGGAATATTCCAATTGTGCGGCGGCTGAGTAGGCATCGCCAAAACCAGTGTTCACTGTTACCAGAGGTTCGGCGCCGACTAACCGACAGAAGTGAATAAATTCGTTGAAGCCATAGTCGTTGTGCTCTACACCCGTCCAGGCCGGGTTTGTGCGAGGCGGCCGTTTGTCCCTGTCCCCGATTCCGTCACGCCAGTCGTAGCCGCTCACAAAATTTCCGCCCGGCCAGCGGTAAAGCGGCGCATTGAGTTCCTTGAGCAATTTCAAAGTGTCGGCCCGCATACCCTCGATATTGTCCGCTGGCATCAGAGAGACCGTCCCGACGAAACAGGCTCCCCGCCCGATGACTTCGATTTGCAGCGTCGCACGCTCGGTGTCGCTGACCGCGCGAAAGTGCAGCGGAGACTTCACATAACGATCCCCCGTGCAGGCGATCCCTTCGCTCTGGACTCCCTTATCGCCCCAGCGAAGCGAAACTCGAACCGTCGTCTTGCCTGCCGCAGGCTTGATCCAGACGTACCCGACGTACTCTTTGCCTTTCCGCAAAGCCAGATCGTGCTGTGCGATCCCGCCGCCCGGCGCGATCAGCGGCGTGTGCTCGCCGACGAAAGAACCTTCTTTGGCCATTGTCACCGAATCCGCCGGCCCGATGATTTGCCACGGCGAAGCCCCTACAATCGCGTAAGGATTATCCTTGGAGGCGCCGCTCGTGCCGCGAGAGGGATCGTATTTTGCCGTGATTGGGAAATAGAACTTGCGGTCTTCGAGCATCTCCGCCCAGATACCGCCGTAAATGCATCGCCCGAGATGTTCGATAAACTGCCCGTAGATATACTTGGAAATTGGCTCACCCGTTTCACCTGCGTCGATTGTAACCGAAAGCTTGGTAGTTTTAGTAGAGAGCAGTTCCAGTTGCACATCGTCGTACCATGCTTTACCTCTGGACAATCCCCATCCCCCCAACAGGCAATTGATTTCCGCGACGGCTCGCTCTCCCGTATCAAACACGACCTCGACCTGCGTCCAGTCCTTTGTCCCCGTCACCGCTCGCGTTTGCGATGGCTGAATGTTGTGAAGGTTCAAGAGCGCCCCTTTACCGGAGCCGGCCTCAACGTTTTCCGTTTTAATCCAGCCGGACAGCTTGTATTTCGACCGCGGCTTGACCGGCACAGACATCAGCCATCCGATATCGGCCCCGCTCTCCGATGACAGCATAACGGCCCGTTTGCCCGTTCGCCCGCCCTCAACATACTTGAACTCGCCTTGTTCGCGGTATGTTTGCTTTTTCCACCCGGCAGGACCATCATCGGCTCCCTTTTCAAATGAAGGATTCTCCATCAGGTTGCCCGGTTGTTCGGCCTTGTCACCGGATGAGGCTCTGACGGCTCCACAGAACATAATGGCCGGTATCGCAAAAATCAAAACGCCGATACAAACAAAACCAACTCTGCTCATCTTAAATCTGCTTTCCATTTCCGTTCTCCTTAAAGGTTCGATAATACCAAACACGCTTCAAATCAATTTTGATTAACAGGACAAAACGAACAAATCACGTATCACACATTCCTCCGAAAAGCCGCAATAATGTATTTGATTGTTAGAGGCCTATTGTAAGTAAAATCACCAAAAATGCAACTCAATAATGTCTTTATCGTTCAGGACGTGGTTCCGCTGCGTATTTTGCCCGTCATAAACGCCCGTGCCCCATATCCGTGCGAACTTCAGTTTCCCTGCCAATTCGCGGTGAATGGCCGTTGCTAAATCCATAACGGTTGACCCGGCCGGCAGCGTGAATGGGTCGCTCATGTCCGCAGGCTTGCCCGGCGGTTTCGCATAAATCCGGATGATACCTAATAACCTGAACATGGTCGCGGAAAGTTCCTCGAGGCCAGCGCCG
>JBARPZ010000035.1:0-1564 GCA_049643445.1 Sedimentisphaerales bacterium | reverse complement strand
GGTATGCCCTGGACAAACTGCGGTCAATGTTAAATGGTGAGATAAAACGATGAGACCGGCAGATAATCGAAATGAGTTGATTAAGAAATTGCAGTTGAAAGCCAGTACCGAGCTGGACAAAAGAGTTCACGATGATATTTCCGCGGCACTGACCGAATCGGAAAAAACTAAATCGGTTCAACCAGAGCCGAATATATGGAGAACCATTATGAAAAGTAGAATACCAAAACTGGCCGCTGCGGCTATGATAATTATCGCCGTTCTCATAGGCCTGAATATAATTCCAGATGGCGGCAGTGGTGTCGCCTGGGGCGAGGTACTAAATAATGTGCAGAAGATTAAATCGTGCATACACCGAATGAAGATGACGGTGACAGCAGGCTCTGAGCAGACACAGGACGTTGAATTTACCCTTTATCGTTCTACCGGATTTGGAACAAGGCGCGACTCATATTTCAAAGATGAGCTGATATCTAAACTTTATATACCAGCCGAAGGAAACATGGGCGTTGAGCTTGTTCCCAGTGAGAAAAAATACGTCGAAGCTGTCTTTACCGACGAGCAGATCAAACAGATAACTGAGAAGAACGACCCCAGAGAAATCGTTAAGGAATTCATGCGCTACAACAACTACACGAAATTGGGCTCAAAGACAATCGACGGCATTGAAGTTGAGGGTATTGAGGTCGACAATGAGCAATTTGGTGCGGCATTGTTTGAAAGGGGCAAGGGACGTCTCTGGGTTGCAGTTGATACGGACTTGCCGGTCCTGATAGAGTTGGAAGGCGTCTCCGCAGGTGGAGCAGTTCAAATAAGTATGACCATCGACGGTTTTGACTGGAACGCCGACCTTCAAGCAAATGATTTCGAGCCGAACATCCCGCCCGATTACACCTTGATGGCCCAAGTGGACCTCTCCGGTAACGTCGAAGCGGTCATTAAAGGACTGCGAGGCTTTGCCAACATTACGTCGGGACAATATCCTACAAACCTGGATCTGATGACAACCGGCAAGGAAATCGGAGAGGCTTACTTTGCCCTGCGTAAAAAGCAAGGCAAAAGCCCGGACGAAAAACCGACCAAGGAGGAAGTGGAGAATATCCTGTCCATCCAGGGAGCATGTATGTTCTACGGCAAATTGGTAAAAGAGAATAAGGATGTCGCTTATTACGGCGATAAGGTCACGGCTCAAGATGTCGATAAGGTCCTCATGCGGTGGAAGATTTCTGATGACGAGTACCGGGTTATCTTTGGAGATTTATCAACTTTGGATGTTAGCACCGAAAAATTAGCTGAGCTTGAAAAACCGGTATTAGAACAATAGATTCGATAGTATGAGCAAGATAGGCCGGGCTGATTTTGGCCCGGCCTTTTTTATGCGCTGATGGTGGGACGAATTTTTAGCTTTTCCCGTTTTTTTTGGGACGTTTTCCTCCCTCCATACGTTTATAATTACGATGATAGCTGGAACTGAAAAAACTCGGATACAGAGGCAAACGACCTTGGCCTTTAGCAAAGACGAAAATACTGATTTTATCCAAAGGGCGTGCAGCGATCCGGACGC
>JBARPZ010000034.1:0-2893 GCA_049643445.1 Sedimentisphaerales bacterium | reverse complement strand
CGGTGATATTGTAGCCGTACTGTTCGGATAAATAGAGGTTGTCCTCGAAATCCTTGATAATCCAGGTAGACAAGCGTTCCCAGGGATCAATCATGCCGGTACGAATCATATGGATTGCGCCTTCGAGAGTCTCTGTGAGCCAACCGAAGGTTCGGCCGCGTCGATGAACATCAGGCGGTATGTGAGGTATCCAACTGCCGTCTCGCAGCCGGACAACCGGGGAGCGACGCATCGCCTCAGTAAAGGCAGCCAGAATGTCTTTACGGTAAGCTGCGGCTTCCTTTAACAGACGCTTGCCTTCGGGCAGACCTGCCGCATTAAGAGCCGATGCAGCGCTTTGCATCCCCCACCAGGAATAAATGTTAGTAGAGAGCCAGGAGCGCCAGTCTTTTATGTCTTCCAGGAAACCAGGCGGAAGTAATCCTGTCTCAATCGCTCGGATCGGCGAACGGTCTGCCTCGGCGATTGTTCGTCGTCGCTCATTGATGATCCAATCACAGCCTTTTACAATCTTCGGGGCGGCACGCTTAAGCCAGTCAACGTCACGGGTATACCAGTAATGCTCGCCAAGACACCAGAGAATAAATCCATGGTGTTGGTTGTATCCACCGGCCTCGTATCCACCGGCACCGTAGAGTTGGCCTTCAGTTGTTGAAAAGTTACCGGGCAGCCCCACCGTACCCTGATAATGGAGCCAGGTTTCGAGGGCCTGCTCGGCGCGCTTGTGGTAACCACGACGGTCAAGGTCGCTAATCATCATGCACGACTCGTTGCTAAATACCCCATAGTGGAACGTGCCCACCTTCGCCATATACCGGTCACTGGTCCCAATCTCTCGCTCAGTGTTAATCAACAGATGTGAAACGTGGGCCTTATAGAAATCGTTTATCATCGGCTCAGGAGTGAAGATTTGCGCACCGTCCTGCACACGTTTGCTCCAATATTCGCGAACCGCCTCAAACGCTTCATCAAACTGAACACGGCGCAGGGCCGCCCATTCTTTGGATTCAGTCAAGGTAATATATGGAATGGCTATATCAATCGTACGACTTGGATTGTCCACAGTCAATCCAGCTCGATAAACGACTTTCTTGTCCTGGGCAGTCATGGTATAACTACTCGACTCATCCGGCGATGTTACAAGCATCCGTAAACGTTTTTGCTTCTCATCTGCGGCAAAAATCAAACCATTATCGAGTGTAAGCTGCTCAGCACTTTCCGCAACGGCCTCTACGTCAAGCTTTGCCTCACGGTCCGCGTTATCAACAGGCTGGATTTCAAATCGCATCATCAACACAAGCGTATCCTCAGCATAGATACGCTCACCGATCTTAGGCACACCGTCGAACGGGACTACGAAAGCGGTCTGGCGATACTGAACACCATCCCGCTGCCACTGACTGACTATCATTGGAAGACAACCATCGACGGTATGACGGTCCACTAACTTTGCACCGGACAGGCCAAACCGATACCGGATTGTGTTGCCTTCGTAAAGACAGCGTTTTGTGTCCCGGCCGGGTCTCCGCGAAAGCCAGTTATAATGGCAGAACACGCTGCCGTCAGCGTCTACCCCGAAATGCTGCCGGCCTCCCTCAAAACTCAATGGGATATAGTGGTGGCCTTTGGCCGGTATGTCCTTCCAGGCCTGAGTCAACGTCTGTTCGGGAACGCCCGAAACCCTCGTGTAGATGTTTTTGTTTTTATTTTTTTGCCAGGTTTGCTCGGCCGATTGGTACGTTGTATTGTCACCGGCCCTGCGAACAATCACGCCGAAATCGGGGATGAACATATGGCCGTGTTTAATCAAATCCGAAGCCGCAAAGGAAAAGGTCTCGTGTTTTGCGCGAACCGTTATTATCGTCTCATCGAATGAGTTGTAGCCTTTCACTTTTGCATAGAGGATGCGAGCACGTATACCATCGGTCTTCTCCTTCACTTTTGATTTCCAATTGTAGTCGCGACCGACCTTGACCCTGCTCGCAGACGAAAGCGGCTGAACCTTCTCGCTGGTACCGTTGAAAACCTCGAGCCGACCATCCCAGTTTTGCCGCTGCTTTTGGGCATTACCTCCCCAGTGGACCTCGAACTCAAGGGCACCCCAGACTGAATCAGTATAAGTCTCAAACGAATCTATTGCAGGAAGCGGCTTCTCGGCGGCCAGACGAAGTTTCAACGTTGAACGGTACCGGGCAGAAAAGTCCTTGAGTTTTGGAAATTCCTTTGCATTGACCGCATTGAAAGTGAACGTGCAAGTCTTACCCTTGGCATCGAGATTTGTATCAGCTTTTACCCATTTGCCCTGAAACCAGTCGCCAACGTCAAGCCATCCTGAACTGCCGGCTCCGGAAGATCTTTCGCGAGGGATTCGGCGATGGGGCCATGATGACTGCCAGTACTCCAATCTAATGGACTCTGCATCAGGAATTGTTTTGGAATCGGCAAACCTGAACACCACTCGGAAGATGTCCCTGGCATCCTCGAAGATGACGCCGTAATCTTTTCCCTGTAAGTCCCACTTTTTAACCTCGCCGAACAGCACAACATTGACAAGCTCTCCGTCTTTGGCCGCCAAACAAACTATGGGCGGGGAAATAAGGCCGATTAGAAAAACCATACAGATAATTCGCGGTATCGTTTTCTGTATCGTACACACTACTGACTTCGTGTAATCTATTTCGAATCTGATATATTTGTGCATAAGAAGCCTCCTTTATTTAAAGGGACAAATATACAAACTTATACACAAAAAATAAAGTATAATCCTGAAATCCAGGTTAAATGGGGTATTTCACAGCACAGGGGGGAATATCGAAAGCACAGAAGTCGTCGCGGTCTTATATTTCCTCATGGTTACTTTTATCGTTTGCCGTGTGGCATGTATTTTGTGTAG
>JBARPZ010000033.1:0-13097 GCA_049643445.1 Sedimentisphaerales bacterium | reverse complement strand
GCTATTCTAATGTGACTGCGGCGGCGGTTGATAAAGTTGGTGGATTTGCAGGTAAAAACAGCTATGGGATACTCAGAAGCTATTCAATCGGCAAGGCTGTGTCTATCAGTGATAAGGCTGGCGGTTTTGTCGGGCAAGACTCTGGTATAGTTGATATTTCTTTCTGGGATGCAGAAAAAAGTGGTAATGATTTTGACGTGGCTGCTGTGTCTAAGCGGACGAGTGAGCTGAAGAAAAAATCAACTTTTAAATACTGGGGTGACGGCGTATGGATTATCGATGAGGATAACGATTATCCCCGGCTTGCGTGGGAGAATACTCCGGGTGTTGTGATCAAAGACGATCCTGTCGAATATGGCGGTGGAAGCGGAACGGTTGATGACCCCTATCTCATTTATGACGCCGAGGATCTGACGTTGATCGGTGTTTATCCGCAGGATTTTGAGAAGAATTTTAAGCTTATGGCGGATATCGATATGAAGGGGGTGGATTTTCACGGCATCGGTTTTGGGTTCGGTTTTGGCGGTGTCTTTGATGGAAACGGGCATGTTATTAGAAATTATTCGATCAATAACGATTTGCCGTATTCGGGTTTGTTTACAGTTGTTCTTAAAACGGGGATTGTAAGGAATGTTGTTGTTGAGGATTTTGAGGTTTCCGGGGTAAGATCTGTCGGCGGCCTTTGCGGGAAAAACGAGGGTTTAATTGAAAAATGCAAAGCCACTGGCAGGATTTATACTGTGGACGGAGGAAAAGAGAATACAAGTTGGGGTGGATTGGCAGGCCGTAACTACGGGCGTATCGTTGAGTGTCTGTCTGACATTAGGCTGGAGGTTATCTGTGATGGAATGTCTTGGTTGGGAGGGTTTGTAGGGAGTAATCACGGTGTAATTGAAAAGTCGGGCAGTATGGGAGAGATAGTATGCAGCAAAAAAAACGGCAGGTACATCGGTGGTTTTATGGGTTTGGGAGGGTATGACTCGAAGGTTGATAATTGCTATTCGCTTGTAGCAGTGACTGTGTCAGGGCAAGGGTGTGAGTTGGTTGGCGGTTTTGCGGGGGGGCAGGGTTTCAGGACGGCAATTAGAAGGTCGTACTGCTCGGCAGCTATGAAGTTAGCCGATGACTGCAAAGATGGGGCCGCTTTTATCGGGTATGTTAACGTAAGGGAATTTGCTGCGCATTCGAGCGTAACTGATTGTTTCTGGAACTGTGATCTTGAGGTGCCGAGTAAGGGCATTGCCAGGAAATCTCCGGCTAAAATAACAATATCGGCAGCTACGAGCGAGCAATTGAAAGATGCGGCTTTTTTGGAAAGGGCTGGCTGGAACGTTTCAAGTGTGCCGAATGAAAAGGTATGGTTATTAGAGAGCGGGAAATTGCCGCGAATATACTTGCCGTAGGGTGCAAAAACTCATTTGGGTAGCGACCCTATTGCTAATTGTCATACTTGGTGTAATAGAACCGGCCACGCTTGCACCCTCACAAATCCAGGTTTTTCAGCAATTCTTATCATTATGCCTAATACGTGTGAGTCAAGTGTTCGAAACAAAATCCCCTGCAGTGAAGGGGGCTAACAATAACGGCATAATACATCTAAAAAATTTCTTTTGGCCGATTTTTTTGTTTCTATTGTTTGGAAATCTGCCTGTCCCGTGAGATAGCGAAGCGTTATCTCACTGGGGCATTTTTTTGGTTTGACAAATCTGCTGGAATTTGATAATGTAGTTTTCAGCTTCTTCGAGAGATTTTCTTTGCTGTTTTGTGCGATTGTGGGCTGTAGTTGTGATAACTCAACAATGGTTGTTCCATATCGGGGTGAAGGTGAAAAAGATGCTGGCTTAAGCTCCTTTAACATCGGAAAAAGAATTTTTTTAAATGCTTGACCTCACTAACAAACCGGGCTATCGTAAATGCAACGGTTTGTGAAAGGAGTTAATGCTATGATAGCTAAACGATATCTGATTTTTCCCCTAACCCTGATGATGGCTTTCTTCACAGGCTGTGAGACCATGCAGGAAGCTCTAAACCTTAAGAAACCGACTGCACGATTGACGGGCCTGAAATTTGAGGAGGTGAAGTTAGACTCAGCCACGCTTCTGTTCGATGTTGAGATTGATAATCACTATCCGGCCGCTTTGCCATTGACAAACTTCGACTACAGCTTATCCACCGGTGCCGATAAGTTTCTTTCAGGTAGTGCCAAATCGCAAACCACGGTGCCTGCGAAAAGCAAGAAAACAGTTTCCCTGCCGGCCAAAATCAACTATATAGAAATGTTGAAAGCTTTGAAGGGAATCAGGCCCGGCTCAAAAATTCCATACAATGCAGATTTGGGCTTGTCGGTTGACACGCCGGCTTTGGGACTAATCAGGCTGCCTTTGAAAAAAGAGGGCGAGCTGGTCCTGCCGAATATCTCGGACACAACGGTTAAGGATATATGGGATATTATAAAAACCAACTAAACTGGCTCGTAACACCGCCAAAGATTGAAATGGTTGACTTTACCAAGAAAGGATGAATCCAATGAGCTTATCTTTGAAAAATCGAATAATTGTTTTTTGTGGTTTTCTCTCATTACTGTCTTCCTGCTCGCAGGTTGAAATCACCGGCAGAAAACAGTTCAACCTTGTTCCCGCTTCGATTATGAATTCAATGAGTTTCCAATCCTACGGCGAGTTTATTTCTCAAAACAAGCTGAGCACTGATGTCGAGCAGACCCAAATGGTCAAGGGCCTCGGCAGCAGAATTCAAAAGGCGGTAGAAAAGTATTACACCGAAAAGAATCTCTTAGACCAATTGAAAGGATACCAATGGGAATTTAATCTCATCGAAGATAAGTCGTTAAATGCATGGTGTATGCCGGGAGGAAAGGTGGTCGTTTATACCGGCCTGCTGCCGGTAACCCAGACAGAAGGCGGTTTAGCTGTCGTAGTGGGTCATGAAATCGCGCACGCTGTCGTAAAGCATGGTGCTGAAAGAATGACCCAGGGGCTTATTGTTGAGATGGGGGGTATGGCCTTGTCGAAGGCCCTGGCAAATAGACCCGAAAAAACAAAGGACCTGTTTATGCGCTCGTATGGCATAGGAACTGAAGTCGGGGTATTGCTCCCCTACAGCAGGGTACACGAAAAAGAAGCAGACCATTTGGGACTGATATTTATGGCGTTGGCCGGCTACAATCCGAATGATGCGGTCAGCTTCTGGGAAAGAATGGCCGCTTCCAAAGGGGACCAGGCGGCACCGCCGGAGATATTGAGCACACATCCCGCCGACTCGACCAGAATCAGAAACATCAAAGAACTGATTCCCGAGGCCATGAAGTATTACCAGAAGCAGTAAACAGAAAAATTGAATACTTCCCTGTTTGTAACCGGTTCCAGGTCTAAGTATCAATAGTTTTTAGATGAGATATAATCCTGGACAATTCTGACGCAGGTAGGAGAGAGCTCCCTACTCAGTATAAGAGCAATCATTGTCCGAATCCGTGGATCACGGGGGGGATACCGCTTACTGGACGTGAGCAGTAGCGGTTATCAATGTTTGTTTCTTTTCGCCCATCTTGCTGTAACCTAACAGGGCCGTAGCCACATTTTCCCCTGTGGTATCGCCACCGCCGATAACGAGTGTCTGGCCTGGACGTGCGGTTACCCTTGTTGAAAGCTCGGTCAGTTCCAGGTTACCCCCATCGCTTAAGAATCTGGAGAAGACGGGTGTTAGTTCCATATCGATCAAGCCTGAAGGGAGTCTGCGGGCGGTAACCTTCAGAGACCTGCCGGCCTGTCGGAATTCGTACTCAACACCGCTGTACCATCGGCCATAATAGAAAAATCGCGGCACGGCGATTTCCTTCCCGATGTTTATATAGCCGGTTGCACCATCGGCGAGCACCAGGAAAAGCTCAGTCTCTTCAGAAGACTTAAGTTGTCGCTTTGTGATGTCAAGCCGGGCACGAAAGTTCTCACCAGCCACTCCAATCTGTAAGCCGGATTGCGTGTAGACTTCAGGCCGTTTAGTAACGGTGACATTCTTGTCCACATATTGCAGGAGAGTATCAATAGCAAAATGATCCGCCACACTTGTGGTCAGCAAATTCACCACTATCTTGATATTATCGCCGATAGAAGCTGCCTTCTCAGATTCGGCCTTCATTTGCTCTATTTCGCGGGAGACTCGATCATAATGGTTGTCTGATGATTTCTGTGATGTCTCACATCCTGCGAAAAGAACACAAAAACACAGAACAAAAGTCGTTGATTTCATAATAACATGATTATAACCCGCAGGGATGAGATTGAGCAAGATTAATCTGCTGGCTAATTTTGGGATATCAGCCTCCTTCAAGTGGATGGCCAAAAAAAGTGCTTTTGTGGGAAATCTGCCTGCCCGAATCCCGAATCCAAATTGTTAGCCCCTTGCACTGTAAGGGGTCTTCTTTATTTCCCCTGCATCGTAGGGGGTTGCCTTCTCCCATTTCGCATTTCACCTGCCCCTGCAATTCTTAGGCAGGGACCCAGAAAATATGTCATTGCGAGGCCTGAAAGGCCGCGCCAATCTCCAACAATAATCAATAATCACTTATCAATTATCATTTGTAAGGTCATTCATCCTTAATCATTTCCCCCGGGTGGCAGGATACCGCATCATCCAGTCGAAACAGTTGCCTGTCTATGATTTGACAGTAGGTAGAAATGGAAAAACTTATTACAGGATTAAAAGGAGTGATTTTGAAGATTGGTTGGATGGGAGGAAGAGGTAGATTTCACCTTGATAGCCTACTCTGTCTTGTAAAAAAGGGTTTCAACATAGAGGCTGTGTGTTCTCTTGCTTTTGTCCTTGAACTTCAGTTTTTTGACAATTCCTCCGAAAGTTGTCATTGTCGAAGCAAGTCTCTTTGAACCTCTCACTGTGGCAATAATTGTCTTATCTCCCTGAAGATTTGAATCGGAGTATACTTCGTATATGTCAAACTTGTCAAAGATAGGAATCATAGTGAAAGTTGTGAATTTTCCTGTGCAGATAGGTATCATAATAAAACCTGAAAACTGGGTTTTATCTTCAAGGAAAACAGGGAATCCTGCCACTATAACTGCATCAGTTTCCTGTGCCTCTTTTTCAAATACTTCAATCTCTGTGTGTTTCGGCCTCTGTCGGAGATAGGTTGATCTGAGTTCTGGAGATAGATACTGGATAACCTGTTCTCTATCTATTTCAGATAAATCTGAAAGTGCCAGCTCAAAGAATAAAAATGCTTGCGCCTTTCCTGAAAAGACCCCTGCCGCCTTATACAGTTCACTATCAGTAATAACTTCATCCTTGGCTTTGGTAAAGACGTTGTAGAAACGCCCGCCATTGTCCAGGGCATTCAAAGCACCTTGTAATGTTCTGTATGGAACAATCTGCTTCATTTCTTAAAATCCACTATGTTATGCTGCTGGTACACAATTACATCTATAAAGATATACGCCTAAAAACCTAATTCTATTCAAGTTATCTCGCATTTTTCTTAATCTCTATCTCACTGAAAAAAGTCATTTCTGCTAATGATATGAAGGTGGATTTTCTCGTCTTTTCCCAATTGTTCAAATGACTTATGGGCATCATCTTTAATAATGTCAGGATTCTTAGATACTAACACAAGCCTGAATCTGTTAAAGCCTTTGTCATTTCTTTCCTTTTCTCCAGCATCTACAAGCTTGGGTAGTTCTGGACCTAATTCACTTATCTGTTCTAGTATCGAAACATATATAAGCAAACGGTCTCCAATGTTTATCTTGTGAGATATTGTAAGTTCGCTGTCAATCTTGACATTATCTTCACATACAATTTTGTTAAATACTTCCTCGGGGCAGTCACATCCCAAAATGTCTCTTGTAAATGCCTTTATACCTTCGTTTGTTATCATATTACAAAATCAATCCTTATCTTCAATCTCTGCATATTATAGATGAAAACAAGCATAATGCTAATGTAATAGATATGGATTTGTTGAGATATCCGCGATTGACTATTTCTTCGTGTCTTTGTGGCAAATTCCTTTATTTTTTTGTTGTCTTTTGTTTGACAAATCTGCCCAAATATGTTAATGTACAGGAGCATCTCAGGAGTGGTGTACTGTTTTGGTTTGTGCGAGTTTTCTATATGCTGAGAGTAGGCTAAAATAGAGTAAATGGGAGGAAAGAGGTTAGAAGGATGGGAATAGAGAGAAGTTCAAGCCTGTTAAGGAAAATCTCTGTAGTGCTTGTTGTAGTTCTGGTAGGCTCCGCTGCTGCTTCGAGCAAGGTCATTTACGTCGATGACGATGCAATACCTCCGGGGGATGGGACAAGTTGGGAAACGGCCTTTACCTACTTGCAGGATGCATTGATGGTCGCCTCATCCGGACACGAGATTCGCGTTGCTCAAGGAATCTACAGACCCGACGATTTCGTTCTCAGTGCACGGCCAAATCTGGGAAGAGCGGAAACCTTCCAACTAAAGAATGGTGTTACTGTCAAGGGCGGGTACGCAGGCGTCGGTGAATCAGACCCTAATAACAGAGATATCGAATTGTATGAAACAAGCCTGAGCGGTGACCTCGATGGTAATGACATTGAGGTTAGCGACCCTTGCGATCTGCTGACCGAGCCCACTCGGGCAGACAACTGCTATCATGTAGTGTCAAGCAACAACTGTGATCCCAATGCTGTACTTGATGGCGTTGCCATCACAGGGGGCAATGCATACTGCTGTTATAAGGACGACTTTGGCGGGGGGATTTACAACGACTCCGGGAGTCCGACGATAAGCAACTGCACATTTGCTGGTAATGCGGCTTTCTGGGGCGGCGGCGGGATGCACAACAGTGAAGGTAGTCCGGTAATGACCAACTGCACATTCATCGGTAACTTGGCAGGCTGGATCGGCGGAGGGCTGTCTAACATGAGCAGCAGCAGCCCGGCAATAACTAACTGCACATTCAGCGGGAACTTGTCGAGGGGATTCGGCGGTGGGATGATAAACAATTACAGCAGCCCGATGGTAACCAACTGTACATTCAGTAGGAACTGGGCCCGTTCGTACGGCGGCGGGATGTCCAGCTATCAAGGCAACCCGATAGTAACCAACTGCACATTCATCGAAAACTCGGCCCACGGCGGTAGTGGGATGAGAAACGATCAAAGCAGTCCGACGGTGACCAACTGTACATTCAGCGGGAACTTGTCGATTGGGAACGGCGGCGGGATGGCCAACGATTCTAACAGCAACCCAACGGTGACCAACTGCGCGTTTACCAACAACACTGGCTACACCGGCGCTGGGATGACGAATTGGAAAAGCAGTCCGACGATAACGAACTGCAGGTTCATCGGTAACACAGCCGAGAGCGGTGGTGCCATGTTTAACTCAGAGGGCAGCAGCCCGATAGTTATGAACTGTACCTTTAGCGGCAATTCGGCCTTGGGTCCCCACAATTTTGATGGACAGGGTGGTGGGATCTTGAACTATTTGTACTGTAGCCCGACGTTCACCAACAGTACGTTCAGTTCAAACTCGGCAAACTACGGTGGCGGTATCTATAGCTGGTTTTACAGCACTCTGACGGTAACCAACTGCACATTCACCGGAAACTCAGCTGGCCTCTATGGGGGTGGGATATATAATACTTTTAACTGCACTCTGACGAACTGCACATTCACCGGAAATTCCGTTGGCCTCGATGGGGGCGGGATGTATAATCATTACAGCACTTCGATAGTGACCAACTGCATTCTTTGGGGTAATTATGCCCACAACCATGGTCCACAGGTCGCAATAGGAGGTCTATCTTACGAGCAATACACTGTTAACATCTCCTACAGCAACGTACAAGGCGGTCAGGCGCAAGTTTATGACCCGTGTGAGATACTCGTTTGGGACACCGGCAATATCGACGCCGATCCCTGTTTTGCCGATCCTGGCTACTGGGATCCCAACGGCACGCTCGCCGATGCTAATGATGACTTCTTCGTCCCCGGCGACTACCACCTAAAATCCGAAGGCCGAAGATACGACCCCACTACCCAATCATGGATCTATGATGATGTTACCAGTCCCTGTATAGATGCTGGCAATCCTATGTTCCCTATTGGCTTGGAACCTTTTCCCAACGGGGGAATTATCAATATGGGGACCTACGGTGGAACTACAGAAGCGAGCAAATCCTACTTCGGCAAAACACCCTGTGAGACTATCGTAGCAGGTGATGTGAATGGAGATTGTGTAGTGAACTTCCTCGACTTCCGCCTAATGGCTCTGCATTGGTGTGAGGATAATAGTAGTCCATAAGTGGTCCATTTCCTCGACTTTACAATTGTAGCTGACCAATGGCTGAAAGAGAAATAGGGGTCATGTGGTTCAATTTTTTTTACAAAAAAGTTAGATTTTCATTGAACATTCCAGGGGAGTTTGGTATAATTATAACGGCAATTGAGAATTGAGAATGTAAAATTGAGAAGTTAAAAGTAAGGAATCAGGCCTTTTTGGCCTCAACTGGCTATATACTAAATACGAGATACTAAATACTAATTATTGCGGAGAACCGCAAGTCGTAAGCTGCAGCGCAGCAAGGACATAGAACCAGTGGGTTCAAATCGAATTTAATCGTTAGTGAATGGTGCTTTATGTTTGTTCTATACGCTATACGCAGTACGCTATCCGCTATTCCAAATACGAGCGACGAGCCACAAGCGACGTGCGACGAATTTGCACCTTTTTGGTCATTTTATGTAAGCTTTTGTACATTTTATGCATCTTTATGGCTAACAATAACCGTTTTTAGCCAGCTTCTTTATAAGGCCGTTTCAATGGCCTTGTGGACGAAGGCAAGTCTCTGCGTCAAAAGCTCGCTTTTAGAGCAGAGTTTACCAGGAACACCAAGCCGGCCAAAAACCTCTGTGCCCTCTGTGGCCAAAAATCCATTTAATCTACACTATACGAAGTACGAAAGATTACGTACGAAATTATAAACTTTTTATGCAAAACGAACCCAAATTCCAGAAAAGTCAAATGAATGTAAATAACCTATTAACAAGGGATTATGAACAAATGGACACTTGGTCAATTGGGAAAAACGAACCCAAAACGAACCCAAACGAACCCAAAACGAACCCAAACTCAAAAAGGCCAAAATGAACGTAACTAATTATATAACAATGGATTATGAAAATATATCAAATTGGGCAATTTGTGAAAACGAACCCAAACAAAGCCAATTTCAGAGCCAAAATAATGCTGCCAAAAGCCTGGCCCGGCGTTATAGTAGAGGATGCAGGATGCCTCAAATTCGACATTGCAAAGAAACTGTTGGAAAGGGAACAATTGTGGCTGATAAATTATTGAACCGACGGGATTTTGTTAAAATGATGAGTTTCGGAGCGGCCGCACTGGCTGCCCCCAAATCATTGTTCGCGGCTAAGAGATCAGAAAGACAACCGAACTTTGTATTCTTTCTCATCGACGATATGGGCTTCAAAGATATCGGCTGTAATGGCAGCAGCTTCTACGAAACGCCGAATATCGACAAGCTCGCTACAGATGGCATGCGTTTTACCGATGCTTATGCAGCCTGTCCGGTCTGCTCGCCGACACGAGCCAGTATTATGACAGGCAAGTATCCGGCCCGGCTGAACCTTACCGACTACCTCGTCGGCAGACGCCGCGGCAGGCTCATACCCCCTGAATACATTCACCAGATGCCTCTCGAAGAGGTCACAATTGCCGAGGCATTGAAGGAGGCCGGCTATGCAACGTGCTTTATAGGTAAGTGGCACCTTGGCGACAAGCCATACTGGCCCGAGCATCAGGGTTTCGATGTCAACATCGGCGGCACCCGTAGCGGGATGCCGCGGAACTACTTCTGGCCGCAGTGGCGTGGAAATCCCCCGATCGAGGGCCGTGCCGGTGAATACCTCACCGACCGTCTTACCGACGAGGCCCTGAAGTTCTTCGAAGCCAAAAAAGACAAGCCGTTCCTCTTATACCTGTCGCACTATGCAGTACATATCCCGCTGCAGGCAAAAAAGGACATGATAGAAAAATACAAGGCAAAGGCCGCCAAGCACCCGGCCAAAGGACCGCGCTTTCTACCGGAGGGCGGCAGCAAAGCACGCCAGGTTCAGGACCATCCGGTTTATGCGGGTATGGTTGAAAGTGTCGATGAAAGCGTCGGACGAGTTATGGAGAAACTTGAGGATCTGGGTGTGGCGGACAATACGGTTGTAATATTTATGTCTGATAATGGAGGACTGTCCACGGCTGAGGGCTTGCCAACTTCAAACGTGCCATTACGGGCGGGCAAGGGCTGGCTGTATGAGGGCGGTATTCGTGAACCGATGATTATCAAGTGGCCCGGCGTGGTCAAACGCCAAAGCGTATGCAGCGAGCCGGTGACCAGCACCGACTTTTATCCGACGATGCTTGAGATGGCGGGGCTCCCACTCAAACCGAAACAACATATCGACGGTGTTAGTTTGGTGCCGCTGCTCAAGGGTAATCAGAAACTGAAGCGTAAGGTGATTTTCTGGCACTATCCCCATTACGGCAATCAGGGCGGCAGCCCCGGCGGGGCGGTTCGGATAGGGGACTATAAGCTTATCGAATTTTATGAAGACAGCCGTGTGGAACTTTACAATCTTAAAGCCGATATCGGCGAGAAGAAAAATCTTGCCGGGAAGATGCCCGGCACGGCCGCCAGACTGCGCAAGAAACTTCAAACCTGGCGAAAGGACGTTCACGCGCAAATGCCCAAACCAAATCCCGATTACGCTCCGAGAAAAGGCACTTGATATCGAGAACATCGAGTTTAATGTTAATTCTCGAAAGGCACGGAGGCAATTATCTTTATTGGTTCCAGTTTTCAGCACATTTTGCAAAGTCCAGGAAGTTAATAATGCTATCACCACCGGGTGGAGCGATATCTACTAATAGATCATCCATCAGCCAGGAGTTTAAAAGAGTTCTCAAATCCTTGAAATTAACAACGCCGTCGAAATTAAAATCGCACGGGACATTAAAATAGTTCAGAGCTGCATAGGCATCAATGAGTCCCCAGCCATACTCTGCATCTTTGCCGGGTGTCCCGAGGTCTTCGGTACTGCCTTCCAGGGCCTCTCTAACGGCGTCCGGACCGGTTACACCAGTGGATATTAACAGCGCTGCAACACCGCTTACGTGGGGGGCGGCCATGGAAGTGCCCTCGTAAAACCAGTAACCTAGGTCCTTGGGGCTGAGACCGAAGGTTTGCTGCAGGATACCGTCAGCGTAGCCATCTCCATTTTGGTCGACGTTGATATCTCCTCCCGGTGCACTTAGGTCTACAAAGCTGCCGGTAGTTGAATATGATGCCCTGGTCTGGTCGTATCTGGTTGCACCGACTGCAATGCAGTATGCATCATAGGCGGCCGGGTAACTCGGCGGGGCGCCGGCTCCGTCGTTTCCTGCGGAACAGATAATAGTGACGCCCTTGTTATATGCATAAGCGACGGCATCTCTTAAAGTGGCGGAATCATAAGGGCCTCCCAGGCTGAGGTTGATGATATCGGCGCCATTGTCGGCGGCAAAATAGACGCCATCTGCAATAGTGGTATAGGGGGCTTCGCCGCGTTTGCTTAGGACTTTGACGGGCATAATGGAGCAATTATAAGCTATCCCCGCAACGCCGAGGTTATCGTTTGTGCTTTGGGCGATAGTTCCGGTCACATGGGTGCCGTGCCCGTCATCATCGTTTGGATGGTCGTCGTTATTGACAAAATCATGGCCCGGCACAAAACGTGTATTTGCAAGATCCGGGGCCTGTACGAAATTTTTATACGTTTCATAAGCGGCGCCGGTGTCCAGGACGGCAATGATAACATTGGGGTCGCCTGTTGTGATATCCCAGGCTGGTTCTAAATTAATTCCGCCCCCGTTATAGCCGCCGAAGGGATTTGTGCCGTCTACAAGCTCTCTATACGGGTCACTAATTATCCCGGTCCACTTGTAAGTGTCGTCCATATTCCACTGGTAATAATAGTAAGGATCGCTGGGTGGTTCGAGATGGGCATAGGCATAATAGTTTAATTCGGCGTATTCTATGTCGGGTTCGCGGTTATAGAGTTCAATTAGCTGTTTGGGTGTTTTACCGGCAGGGACCATAATCGTCTTAAATCCCGCAAATGGACTGGTGGATAATACAGAAGTTCCGTGCCGTCGATTTATTTGGCTGATGTGGTCTTTTGGAAGATGTTTTTTGAATTTTACGATGATTTCATTGGGGACCCACTTTGGTCTGGCGGCATTTTCCGATCTGGCCCGGCCAATGGCGGAACCGGCAAATCCGGCAAATCCGGTATCGGAAAAGCACAAGAACAAAAAACCCGCTAACAGCGTTGGAAGGTTTTTCTTCACCACCCACCCCTTAAGCACATCTGAGTTTTTATGACTGTTTGTAGACAGATTATCCATTATTTTACCATATTACAGGGTATAGTTCAAACATAATCTTTGACCGACATTTCCCAGATGAGAGCAGCATTTTTTGCTCGGAAATTGGGTTTGTTTGGGTTTGTATTGGGTTTGTATTGGGTTTGTATTGGGTTTGTATTGGGTTTGTATTGGGTTTGATTGGCTTTGTATTGGCTTTGATTGGCTTTGTATTGGCTTTAATTGGCTTTGAATTGGCTTTGTTTTCCTAATTGACCAAGTGTCCATTTGGTAGTAATCCTTTGTTAATACTTTATTTACGTTAAACTTGACTTTTCGGAAATTGGCTTTGTTTTGCATAAAAAGGTTATTTTTTCGTACGTAAACTTTCGTACTTCGTAAGTCGTTTATTAATCGCAGATTACGCTGATTACACGGAACTACTTGATAAGTAGGCAAGGATCGTATTTGCCGGCTTAGTGTTCTCGGCAAACTCTGCTCTAAAAGCGAGCATAATTCGTATCTCGTGAAGCGTGAAGCGTATCTCGCCATTTGAGGCCAAAAAGACGGCGTTATATATGAAAAGAGACTTGCTTTCGCCCACAAGACTATTGAAACAGCTTTTTTCATAAGCCGGCTAAATAAGTGTTTTTTAGTCATTAATACACCAAAATGTT
>JBARPZ010000032.1:0-9119 GCA_049643445.1 Sedimentisphaerales bacterium | reverse complement strand
CAGGGCGATTTTACTGCCGTCAAGGTCCACGTTGGCGAGCCTCCCAACAATACGTATATAAAATCACCCTGTATTAAGGGACTGGTTGAAGAGCTGCTTGCGCTAAAAACCAAGCCTTTTATTGCGGACACCAGCGCCTTGTATACAGGCCGAAGACACAACGCAATCGATCATGTCATCTTAGCCGATGAACATGGCTTTAATATGTCCACGCTTGGAATACCTTTTATTGCTCCAGATGGTATATTCGGAACATCAGAGACGTCGGTGCAAATCAATGGTGAGCTGAACAGGGAAGTCTTAATTGCCTCAGATATCGTAAGATGCCAGTCGATTCTTTCGATTGCTCACTTTACAGGTCATCCCGCCGCCTGCGCAGCGGCCACATTGAAAACCCTTGGAATGGGCTGTTCAAGCCGAAAGGGAAAGATGAGACAGCACGCATCTATTAGACCGAGCGTCAGCGATGCTTGCACACTTTGTGGAGATTGTTACGACCATTGCCCGGCTGATGCAGTTACCCTTGGTGACATCAAGGCCGGTATCAACAGTGAAAAATGTATCGGTTGTGGCGAGTGCGTGGCGGTATGCAGATTTGGTGCAGTAAAATATGATTGGGGCATTGAGGACAGAATTCTTCAAAAGAACATTTCCGAGCACGCGCTTGGCGTCATAAAGGGTAAGGAAGACCGGGTCGCGTTCTTTAATTTCGTTATCTCCGTTACCGGCGATTGTGATTGTTTCGACAGGGAGGGTATGCCTAACATCGTGGACGATATTGGCATATTTGCCTCGACCGACCCGGTAGCTGTGGATAAGGCCTCAATAGACCTGGTCGAAAGCAGAACTGACAAGACAATAGCCCAGTTGCTTGACAATGATAAACTCGACCCTCGTTATCAGATTGAGCACGCAGAGCGTATCGGCCTGGGCTCCACGGATTATGAGCTTATAGAGGTGGATTAGTCCTGCTGTTTGGTTTGCTTGGGCCTGTGTTTAGCACCATAGTGTCGGGAATTCACACCTTAAATTATCCCTATTTTCATTGACATCTGGTCTTAAAACGGTATAATGATATTCGTTTGAATAGCAAAGAAAGTATGAGGGCCGTATGTTGAGATACAGCCTTTATAATTAGATTCTGTGAAATCCTGCAAAAAGATAGTGGTGCGCATTGCGCGCGCCGCCAAATTCAACATTTTTTTAAGGAGAAAATTATGAAAACGCGAAAAGTAGAAACAAAAGTAGTAGTACTTGTAGTGGCTGTGGGGCTATTGGCATTCTCCCTGTTCGCTGCAGCAGGCGGTTTAGAGAACAATGGACCGACCTCTCCTATGGGCAGACCTTTCGACCGGATTCACGATGCCATAACGTCTCAAAACGCAGAGCGAGATGGATATTGCCGGACATTCGTACTTCCGGCAGACAGTAATCAGGTTATCTTCACGGTGCCGGATGGAAAACGCTTTGTCTTGTTGAAGCTGTATACTACAGGTTCTGCTGGTTATTCGAGCTCATATGGTTGGAATTTAACTGTAGATGACAGCCTATTCCTTGTAGGAAGAAATGCTGATTTCGATTTCGATGCTTTAAGAGACACAAGGATTTGGGGCCCTCTTCCGATGAATGCAAGTCGCGATTTTCCGAGCCGGTGCGCAGTCATAAATGCCGGCGAGACACTGACAATTGCTGGAAGCGAGGGTACGCTGACTATAATTGGCTATTTCCATGACGTGCAATAAACAAATGTAGGTCTTTTCAAAGCCCATTGGATTAGTGCACCAAAAGAAATTCGGTTATTGGGAATAACCCGAACTGCCTCTACTCAGACCACACCATGTGTGTGGAGTGGAATCTGATAGAAAGATGACCGTGATATTTTGCGTTTATCATGCAGATATTGTGTTATCATGATAATGCGCCTTTTGCGCTCAATTGCCTCATCAATATATATCTGTAGACCCTCACCTCTAACAGGAGTTGAAAGTCTGTCTATCATACTTACGGTGTATTCTTCATAACAGTCACTTAACCAGTAATCTGACAATATTGATAAATCGTTTATATCGACAATATTGTCCATATTCAGGTCACCTGGAAGATTTGGACCGATTACCTGCCAGTTTTGCATGAGCACTGAATAATCTATAAAATTAACAGGATTAAAGCCATCAAGATTCGGGCAGTTCGGGTCACAGGTATCTCCACCACCATCGCCGTCGGAATCCCTCTGGGAAGGATTGAAGTTATTGGGACAGTTGTCCAAATCATCGTTCACACCATCGCCATCAGAATCGAAACAGTCTGCCGTTTCCCAAAGCCAGGCCAGGAAACCACCCTCCATGTCATATATGTAGAGGAAACCATTACCATCTAAAAAGTTAGAGGCCACATGACTTCTACCGCCGCTGCGACAGTAAACCAGAATTTCACCGTCCCTCGGCAGTTCCTCATACCGTTTCTGTAAAACTCCTGAACTCAACGGATAATTCAGAGCGCCGGGAATATGCCCCTCCGTAGCACAATATTCATAATCTTCCCTGACATCGACGACGATTAATTTATCGTTGGAATCAATCATATTTTTGGCCTCTTGGGAATTAACGTCTATATGGGCCAGGGCACAGGAATTAAAGGCTGCGGAGAATGCAACGAGCAGAACAAAAAAGGTTGAAAGCTTAATTTTCACGAGTGCCCAACCTCTTGGGGAAATGAGTTTATCACTCTACATCAAAATAAGTCATGTTTAGGCTCAGCCGTTCAGTTTTCCGAAAAGCTGCGCAAAATCGGATTTTACATATACATTATACACTTTTAATGAAAGCCGGTTTGCGACAAAATGACGAAAATCATATTTTTTATAAAAATCTGAGCTGTGCTTGGGCTTCGGTCTGTCTTAGCTGATTAACAAAGAGTTATAGAGAATAGTTTTCTCGTTTTTAAGAAATAAAATGATAATAATTCTTAATCTTTCTTGACGAAAGTTTTGATTTGTGATTTAGTAAATATGTTGCGGGCGCGTCCGGGCGGTTTCGCTCCATTAGTAATAAAGGCGCTTCGCAGCAGGGAGACAGGGTGACGGGAAGTTTCTATAAATTGCCTTTGTCTCCTTTTTTGTTACTCCTGCAATTATTTCTTAGTTCTTAAATCTTCTTTTTAGGTCACCGATTACTTTCGTTTCTCCTTGACTTTTAGCTTGAATTGCTTAGAATTATTCCTAATTATACGCAGGATGCGAAATGACAAATGCAGTTCTGTAATTCGAATTTTGTGGTATATTACAAAAACATATCGGGCTGATTTTGAAAGGACAGTCCTGTGAACAAGGATAAACTTTCCAGACGCAGCTTTATCAGAAAGGCTTCTATGGCGACTGCGGGAACGGTTGCTGGTGCCTTGGCCGGCAAGGGACAAGCCTCTACAAAAGCGGGCCATACAAAAACAAAAATCGATACATCAAAGATACTTAATTACAACCCGAAGATGCACTATCGCCGGCTGGGCAAGACAAACCTGATGATTTCCGAAGTCAGCCTGGGTGGCCATTGGAGGGCGCCCTGGAGGGACCGCAGCGGCGGATGGTGGTGGGGTAAATCTATAAAAAATGGCATCTCGGATAAAATCGCCAAAAACCGTACAGATGTTGTTTCAAAAGCCATAGATTGTGGAATGAACTATCTGGACATTACCGGCTCAGAGGAATGTATTGCCTTCGGAACGGCACTGAAGGGTCGTCGGGAGAAGATGATTGTCGGCGCCGACGATTCCAAACTTTGCCCACGACGAGACAAGTACTGCAACGTCAAGGCCCAGCTCCGCAACGTCGAAGAGTGCCTCCGTAACATCGGGACCGATTACATCGACATCTGGCGTATTCAGGCCAAGATGGACGGAACCAACACTGACGCTGATGTCGAGGTAATGATAGAGGCCTTCCGGAGGTTGAACAAGGCCGGCAAGGTACTACACCTCGGTATCTCAAGTCACAGCCGTCCCTGGGCCCGGCATGTCATTGAAAAGTTCCCAAAGGTCGAGATGTTCATCTTTCCCTGTACAGCTAAGACGAAGGAAAAAGGTAAATCCTCAACAAGGGACAATATTGAAGAGGTCGACGCAGGTTACGGCCCCGAAACGAAGAGCGTTTTTCAGTCACTGGCCGAGAATGATGTGGGACTGATTACAATCAAACCATTCTTTGGCGGCGGGCTCTTAAAGAGCAATGATAAACCAAAGTTAGGCGCCGGCAGTAAGGAAGATCATGACCTGGTGAGGCTGACGCTTCAGTGTATCCTCAATCTAAACGATGCTATTACAGCCGTCATTCCGGGTCTTTCGACGGTTTACGAGGTCGATAACGCTGCAAGGGCTTCATACACGCGTCCGCTCGGGCTCACGGCGGCGGATAAAGAATGGCTTCTGCAAATGACGGACGAACGTTGGGCCCTCTTGCCGCAGCAATACTCATGGCTCCACGACTGGCAAATTGTTTAGCCTGTCCGGTCGGTCGAAACAGGAAATAATTATGGATTGTTTGTGGACTAAGTTGAGCATGTTATAATAACGTATACTGTTTTGTTATACGTTTTGAGTAAGAATTTCTAAATAAATAATGTAAAGGAGTCTTGGAGATGAAACAGCGTTGCACATTTTTTCTAATTGGAATAATAGGATCCATAGTCGCAGGTAACGCCACAATTCTGCAAGCGGCGGAGGAAGGTTTTGTCCCTCTGTTTCCCGGCGACAGCCTGGATGACTGGAAGGTTAGCGATTGGTCAAATGTGGCCGCGCCGCAGAAAGTCGAGGGAACACCATGGAAAGTGGAAAACGGGGTCCTCTACGGCTTGAACAAACGCACCTGGATTAGGTCTGTGAAGCAGTACGGCGATTTCGTGCTAAAGCTTGACACTAAGGTAACCAGGGGCAGCAACGGCGGCATTGGATTGCGGTTTCCCCCGCAGGGCGACCCGGCCTATACAGCGATGGAGATTCAGGTAGTGGATGATCGGGTCTATTACGGTGGCAGCGCCAGGACTGAGCAGTGTACCGGCTCGATTTACGATGAGATTGCCCCGAGCAAGGTTGCCACTAATCCGGTCGGCCAGTGGAACTCGTGGTTGATTACTGCTCGTGGCAGTCAGATCACGATTGTATTGAACGGCGAAAAAATAATTGATGCGGACCTCTCTCGCGAAACCAAAGCACGTCAGCAAAAGGGCCCGCCTCTGGCCAAACGCCCCATCAAAGGACACATCGGTTTTCAAAATCTCAACGGCAATATCACGTTGCGAAACATAATGATCAAGGAACTCGATGGAGTTGATGATGGTTTTGTATCTTTATTCAATGGAAAGAATCTTGACGGCTGGCTGAATGTCAATTGCGCGCCGGAAACATGGACTGTACGCGATGGGTTGATTATCTGCACCGGTATCCCAACTGGTGTATTGCGAACGAATAAGCATTACGAGAACTATATCCTCGAGCTCGAATGGCGCCACATGAAAAAGGGCGGCAATGCCGGCTTGTTCATTCATTCTGATCCCGTGACCGCACCGGGTCAGCCGTTCACACGTTCCATAGAAGTACAAATTCTTGATGGCCGTAACACCGAAAGCTATACCAGCCATGGTGATATATTTGCCATCCACGGTGCCACCATGAAACCGGATAAGCCTCATCCCGCTGGCTGGAGCCGCGCTCTGCCAAGTGAACGGCGATGCAAACCGGCCGGACAATGGAATCATTATCGTGTTCAAAGCATTGACGGAAATATAACTTTAGCTGTCAATGGCAAGGTGGTCACTCGCGGCTCTAATTCAAAGCCAAGGAAAGGATACATCTGTCTCGAAGCTGAAGGAAGCGAAGTACATTTCCGCAACATTCGTATTCGCGAACTCCCCGGCTCCAATCCACCTGCTGATGAAGTAGCAAAGAAAGAGCAGGGCTTTCGTTCGCTATACAATGGTCTTGACCTTCGCGGATGGAAGCAGGCCGAGGGTCATACAGGCCATTGGCAGGCAAAGAACTGGGTTCTGGATTACGACGGCAAAAGCCAGGCCTCAGATAAGAACCTGTGGACACAAGAGGAATTCGCAAATTTCACCCTCATTGTAGATTGGAAGCTTCCAGCCGAAGATGGAACTGAACAAGTGCCAGTGATTCTGCCGGACGGCTCACAGGCTACCGACTCAGAAGGTAAAGGAGTAACTGCTTCCGTACCCGCCGCAGGAGATAGCGGTATTTACCTACGCGGCAGCTCGAAAAGCCAGGTCAATATCTGGAATTGGCCCATCGGTTCCGGGGAAATCTGGGGATATCGAACGGACAAAAATATGACGCCGGAAGTGCGCAAAGCTGCAACGCCAATCGTCAAGGCCGACAATTCGGTTACTAAATGGAACCGCTTTGAAATCACCGCCATCGACGACCGTGTCACCGTCGTACTCAATGGCAAAACTGTAATTCGACAGGCTCGGCTTCCCGGAATACCAAAACGTGGGCCTATCGCTTTGCAGAATCACGGCGACCCCGTTCAATTTGCCAATATTTATATCAAGGAACTTGGCCCGTAGCCAAAACAGCCTATGGAAAGGTGCATAGCGATGAATGCAAAAAAATGCTGGATTTCGACAGCAATCGTACTGGTCGTTTGTGCGTGCGGATGGTGTAATACGGAGGCTTTGGCGGCTGGGAAAATCAGTTATCAGGAAAAGTCGGTCGAGGTTTCTCCGAAATACTCGCGCAGCACAGCTACGGGAACCGGCCGCAGTGACAAGGCTGTCTACAATCAATCACGGAAGGCTGTTGATCTTTCAGCTCTTACGTTTCATACGACCTTTAGTGAGGCAATTGATATCTTGCGTAATTCAACCAAGCCTCCGCTAAAGATAGTCGTGTTGTGGAGGGATTTGAGTGAAAATGCCAATGTCGAACGGGATACACCCATCAAAATTGATGGTTTTTCCGGTGGGATTCGGCTGCGCACGTGCCTGGAGCTTTTGTTGATGGCGGTTTCCAGTGGATTTGACAGGCTGGACTATGTTGTTAAAGATGGAATTATTATTATCGCAACCAAAGACTCATTACCTGACAAAATGAGGACTCGTGTTTATGACATTAGCTACCTGGTGGCAGCACCGGCTCGTTATGGTTTTGGATTTCGTCCCGGCTTTGGAAGAGGTTGGCAGGCCGGATCATATATGGGTAGGGCGGGGCGGAGCAATCAAAGAGCAGGACGGATACCGGATTTATTAAGAGGGAATGTCCGACCCAATAGATGGCGTTGATTTGGTTAAAGCACGTCCCCATACTCTTCTTACCCAGCTTGACTGCGGTGAGGTTACAAACAAAGCAATGATTTTTCTCTAAACTATGTTACTTGAAATGGCCCATTCCTCAATTGCTTATGTTATAAATTGACGCAAAAATATTTTTATGAAAAAATAACATCTTGGAAATTTAACATAATAGCTTATTTGACATACAATTACGGCAGAGGCCTGCATAAAATCGCTCAGTTTAAGTAAATCACTTGACAATCTAATTGTTTCTCATTAGAATACTCAGTGGAATGAAAAGCAGAGATTTAAATATCATTCTAACTGGAACATTCCATTTTTTACGTCTTCGGCTCTTTGCTGAGAGAAGACGTTGGATGTGTAAAAATAGGTGATGTAGTTGCAGCAGGCTCTGGCTTTTCGGAGGAGAAGATGCGGAAGGTGGCAGTATTGCTGCCCGGAGTGTAATGAGGATAGAAACTCCGAGTGATTGATAAGATAGGGAATTTATTAATTACTTGACAGGATAACATAGAGAGACAATTTTATTCTGCTTGTCAGGAGAAAAAAAAACAGTTTTAGCAATTTATATGCACTTGCCGAATAATTAAGGGGAGGCTATATGGATATAGAAAAAAGAAAACTTTCAGGACGTGAAAAGGATGAAGCGTCTATAAAGCTTCTTAGCAAGCTGCGGGAAGAATTATATTCGCAACACGCATCAAATAGAAGACAGGCCGCTTTTAACCTGTCTTGGATGCAGGAAGATGGATTGGAAATCTTAAAAGCGGCTTTGTTTGGCAATTCTCAGATTACCACGAAAAACGCGGCCACTTATGGACTGAGAAATATGCGCGGAAGGATGAAGAAAATGGCCTTGGAGGTTTTACAGGAAGGTCTGAAACACTCTTCCGGAAACACCAGAGAAGTATGCAGGAACGCTTTGTTACGATTGGAAGGAAAGCCCGAAAAGAAACCTCCTTCTAAAGGAAATGCAAAAAAAAGCAGGTATGAAATCAGGGATATACCAAGGGGAAACAGACAGCAGCGAACGGTGGGTATGATGCGTTCACAAAACAGGCGGGGGCCTGCCGGAAATAGACGCTCCTGATAAAACTAAACAGCCGTACTGGAATGTTTCCCTTGCCCGCTCTTTAGCAATTGTTTCAGTAGTCTTTTAATTTACGCGTTCACTCCGGCCGGTCTTTGGCTCCTGAGACCCCCACTCTGTCCCAATGGTTTGCCGTGTTGAAATCACGGTAACACTTCAGCGTCCACAACTCCTTAAGTCAAACCTTTCTGACGGACACATCCATAAAAAGGACGTTGGCTTTATAATTTAGGTCCGGTAAACAATCTCTGTGTCCAATTCAATATACTATATGGATTTGCATTTGGTAAGGTCGTTCAAAAATGAAGAAATAAATTTTGCCTCTGACGGTTTTTGGAGTATACTTTAATTAATAAAGCGTAAAAAGAGAAGAGGGTTTCGACACATCTTTTTGAGCCTTATGCCATATTTAAGTTAGATAAATTAGATTAATCGCTTGTTTTTTATATCGCTAATGAATTTGGTAGATTGGGAGTGTGATAAACGAGTGGAACCTGCGTTCGCAGGCAAAATGGGAATATTTTGAAACTCTATTTAGGAGAAGTAGAAGATGGAAAAAAGAAAAGGTTTTACACTGATTGAGCTGATGGTCGTAATCTTCATCGTCGGCATCTTGGCTGCAGTGGCGATTCCGATCATGCGAGGCCGAATTGATTCAGCCAAGTGGTCGGAGGGCAGGGCTGCTGCCGGCAGTATCCGCACCGCAGCCCGCGCGTTCTGTGCCGAGCATG
>JBARPZ010000031.1:0-4560 GCA_049643445.1 Sedimentisphaerales bacterium | reverse complement strand
TGGTGACAATATGGGGATGTCAGGCAGGCAAGGACGTATACGTTGAAAAACCGGTCTCGCACAACATCTGGGAAGGCCGAAAAATGGTCGAGGCGGCCCGCAAGTATAACCGGATTGTCCAGGCCGGCACCCAGCGCCGCAGCGACGAGGGATTGCAGGAGGCCATCGAGTATGTTCGTGAGGGAAATCTCGGCAAGATTGTGATTGTATACGGCATTGTCTATGTTCGACGCGGCAGTATCGGAAAGGTGAGTGGACCGCAGCCGATTCCTGAGTCGGTGGACTATAACCTGTGGTGTGGTCCGGCTCCAACGTCACCTCTGATGCGTAAGAACCTTCATTACGATTGGCACTGGGTCTGGCCTACCGGCAACGGTGACCTTGGCAACAATGGAATCCATTTTACGGATATCTGTCAATGGTTCCTAAACAAAAATACCCTGCCGTCACGAGTAATGAGCATCGGTGGACGGTTCGGATATATCGATGATGGCCAAACACCAAATACACAGATTGTATTTCTGGATTACAAGCCGGCTCCGATCATCTTTGAAGTACGCGGGCTGCCGAGGGCAAAAGGTGATTCGGCGATGGATGACTTTCGGGGAACTCGGGCAGGTGTTGTAGTTCAATGCGAAGATGGTTACATTGTGGGCGGCTGGGCATACGACAACAACGCCAAAAAAATAAAGCAGTTCAAGCGCACAGGCGGCAGCGGACACCATGCCAATTTCATCAAGGCCGTTCGAAGCCGCAAAGTCAGCGACTTGAATGCCGACATCGCCAAAGGACACCTTTCCAGCGCTCTCTGTCACATGGGCAACATCTCCTACAGACTCGGCAAGGAAACCTCACGTGACCAGGTCATGGAAGTCATCAAGGGAAATACGGAAATGGTGGATTCTTACGAGCGTTTTCAGGAGCACTTGCTGGTTAATGGAGTGGATGTTAAAACGACACCGAGGATTCTCGGACCGTGGCTTGAGATGGATACCGATAACGAGAGATTTATCGGAGATTTTCACGAACAGGCAAACATACTTGCGAAACGCAAATATCGTGAGCCTTTCGTAATACCGGAGCAAGTGTAATGACATAATTGAGTTAGGAATTGCCCTATGGCTGAAACATCCACAGGTTCAAATCTCGAAACACGTTCCCCGTGGTGGCGTTCGATTGGTCCAGCCCTCATCACCGCCTGTGTAGTGATGGGGCCGGGGAGCCTGCTGATAAGCGCCAATGTCGGAGCCAATCACAGATACGAATTGCTGTGGCTGCTTGTCTCCACGGGGATTCTCATGGGCACGTACGTGACTATGGGGGCGCGAATTGGTGTTGCAGGCGGCGCGACACCCTGCACGCTGGTAGCTCAGCGTCTCGGCCGACCGATTGCCGCAGTAATTGGCATTAATCTCTGCCTCATCTGCACCACGTTCCAATTCTCGAATAATCTGGCGGTCGCCGCCGCTGCCGAGACACTTGTTCCCAAGCTCGAAACTCACTGGGTGCTGTTGGGACTAAACGGCCTCATAATCGTCTTTCTGTTTCTGGCTACGCAAATCTATCGTTTTCTCGAACGCACGATGAAGATTATGGTGGGAGTAATGCTCCTTTGCTTTCTCATCAACCTGGTCATAGCAGGCCCCAATCTGTTGGGTATAATAAAGGGCCTTATCCCGAGTTGGCCGGAAGGACTGTCATTGGGTGTCCCTAAGAAAATCGATGGAGCCATCAAGGACCCAATGATACTTATCGCCTCGCTGCTCGGGACGACCTTCTCTGTAGCGGCTGCGTTCTACCAGGGCAACCTCGTACGGGAGAAAGGCTGGACTATCAAGGAGTACACTCATGGAATTGGTGACTCTATCGCCGGTGTGGGTATCCTCACAGGCATCAGCGCAATCATATTGATTACGACCGCAACAGTCATCCCCGGCCAACAGGCGGACAACATCGGTATACTGGCCCAGTCTTTGCAGCCGTTCCTGGGCCCTATCGCCCACATTTCCTTCTGCATCGGCCTATTGGCTGTGGCGATGAACCCATTCCTCATCAACGCGATGATAGGTGGCAGTATCCTGGCCGATGGCATTGGTCGAGCGCCGAAGCTCAGCGACCTGTGGCCCCGGCGTTTCACGGTCGCGGTATTGCTAATTGGTATGGCCATAGCGATGCTTGCGCTGAGAACCGGCCAGAAACCAGTTAAGCTCATCATCTTCGGGCAGGCATTGACGGTAATCGGCAATCCTTTGATGGCTGTTACAATGCTCTGGCTCGCTAACCGAAAGGACGTCATGGGCGATAGGCGTAATACGATAGTCCTCAACATACTCGGCGGTGTGGGCTTGCTGGTTGTTATTCTTATGGCTGTGCGGGTCCTGTGGCGACTCGTGCTTATGTTGTCTTAGGGACTCCTTACGGAGAGCTAATTCTCGATTCTTGTGGGAATCGAGAATCTAATATCAATCATAGAGGAAGGTATGACAGATATATCTGTAATAGACGAGAGCGGCCTGGAGGATATTCTTAGTGAGCCCACGGAGGCAACCAGGAAAGTAGTTGCCACTTTGAATGGTGATATTGTCGTGTTAGGAGCAGGTGGCAAGATGGGGCCGACACTGGCGATGATGCTCAAGAAGGCATCGGGCGGCAAGAATATTTACGCCGTCTCGCGATTCAGCGATAAGGCTGTCAAGACGAGATTGGAGAGTGTAGGGATTAAGACTATCGAGGCAGACCTGCTGGATGAATCACAATATTGCAAATTACCCGAAGTAGAAAATGTATTCTATCTGGCCGGCATGAAGTTCGGTTCTACAGGCAATCAGCCGTTAACATGGGCCTTGAACAGTTTTTTGCCGGGTATGGTAGCTCGACATTATAAAAATGCGCGGATTGTGGTATTCTCCACCGGCAACGTTTATCCTCTTGTTGATATGAAAAGTGGTGGCGCTCAGGAAGATACCATGCCGGAGCCAGTGGGTGAATATGCCCAGTCTTGCCTCGGCAGAGAACGGATGTTTCAGTATTTCTCGCAGCTTCATAAAACGCCGGTGACAATAGTCAGACTCAATTACGCTAATGAGCCTCGATATGGAATTATTGTTGACTTAACACTTAAGATTTTGAACAACGACCCTGTCGACCTGACTATGGGTGCCGTTAATCTTATCTGGCAGAGGGACGCTAATGACTATATCATCCAAGCTATCAGTCTGGCAAAATCGCCACCTGCTGTTCTTAATGTCACCGGTCCGGATACAATATCAATTCGCCAACTTGCTGAGCAAATCGGAAATGAGCTTGGCAAAGAACCGAAATTTGTATCCAGGGAAACGCGAACAGCCCTGCTTTCGAATGCATCTTACTGTTTCAGCGTGTTTGGCTATCCGAAGACAACGCTTGAGAATATGATCACTATGATAGTAAAATGGGTAACCTCGGGCAAAAAAGTTTTAAACAAACCGACAAAATACGATATACGTAATGGCAAGTTCTAATAGCGGTCTTTTTTATGGTGAACTCGGGTATCATCAATAAACTTCGTAGCGGTTGTGTCATTCCGGCTCATCCATTGGCCTTGCGGACGGATAACAAAATCGATGAGCAGCATCAGAAGGCATTGGCTTGTTATTATTTGGCTTCCGGCGCGGGCGGATTGGCGGTAGGTGTACACACGACCCAGTTTGCCATCCATAATCCGAAAGTGGGCTTGTATAAGCCTGTTCTGGAATTGGCAAGTGAGACGGCACGACAATGTATTGAATCCACAAATTGCGGCGAACCGATAATGATTGCTGGTATCGTAGGCGAAACTGGACAGGCCGTCAAAGAAGCCGAGTTGGCTCAAGAGAAGGGCTATCATCTTGGATTGCTTAGCCTTACAGCGATGAGAGGAAAATCTGTCGACGAACTGATAGACCACGCCCGGCAAGTAGCCAAAGTCATACCGATAATGGGATTTTATTTGCAGGAAGCGATAAGCCAGATGGTGCTGGGAGCAGAGTTCTGGAGAAAGTTTGTTGAGATTGAAGGTGTTCTTGCTATAAAGATTGCACCATTTAACAGATATCAAACGCTTGATGTGCTCGAAGCGGTTGCGCACTCCGGCAGAGCTGATGAAATCGCACTATATACGGGCAATGACGATAACATAATCCTCGATTTACTCACTCAATATGAGTTTAACGTTGATGGTCGAACGGTATCACTTCAGATTGTCGGCGGGCTGTTAGGCCAGTGGGCCTGCTGGACGAAACGAGCGGTTGAATATCTTGGTCTCATCAAGGAAATTCGTGAAACCAGGATGCCGGTCCCGCAGGAGATGCTGTCATTAGCGAGTCAATTGACGCTGGCCAATAAGGCAATCTTCGATGCTGATAATCATTTCGCCGGGTGCATTCCCGGTATATTGTACGTGCTGAAACGGCAGAGCCTTGTTGAAGAAGTGCGGACGCTCGATAAGAATGAGTGCCTGTCACCCGGCCAGGCCGAAAAGATAGATAAAATAATAGAAAATTATCCAAGACTCTGTGATGATGATTTTGTTAAAGAAAATCT
>JBARPZ010000030.1:0-2549 GCA_049643445.1 Sedimentisphaerales bacterium | reverse complement strand
GTCCCAAGCAGCGTCCCTAGCAGCGGCTAACTCCGCATCGGTTATCTCGCCCCGCAGCCATTTTTCTTTTGCTTGAATGGCTGCAACAGATCGTGGATCAGGGATCTTGACCCGCTTTAATGCTCGTTTAGCAGACCAACACGCCATCAGATGTAGTGTTTCGGTGGCGTCAGCCATCTGAATGATGGTTCTTTCAGAGGCAACCAGCTTGTCATCGCCCTTGATAATCCTGCCGCCCACCTCAACACGACAAATCAATGCTCCGGGCGCATAATTCAGCGCGTCAATAATTCTGACAGATGCGTGAAGGCCGAACAAACACATCTCTAACTTGTCAGGATTAACGGTTAGTTTCTGCTCGACTTTCGGTTTGCGAATACCACCACACGTCCACCGTAGCTGTCCGTTATCTTGTAAGAAGTGCCATGCTTTCATATCGAGTACCCCACTTCACGCTTACAATACGCATCATATATCAGATCGTCAATGTCGCGTTCGATGAAGTTTGCATGACGCATTGTATACCTAGCGGTATCTAAAAGGGCCATCGCGTCAGGATTGCCCAGAGTGTACGCCTTTATGCCATGTTCCAGGTCTTCAGTGGCTCCACTCGCCTCGTAAAATTCCATAAGTTGCCAAGGCGGAATCATTTTCAGGAAGGCATCAATAAGCCATATCCGTTCAGTCGATGTTAGGTCCGCCATAACCGGGCTTTCTTCAAAGGTCTTGAAGCCGTCGAATACTGTGTTGATTTCTTTTAGCATGATTTTTCTCTCCATTTGGCCCACTTACGTTCCGTCTTTGCCCGAATGGCTCTGGTGCCTGAATCAACCTCCTCGCTGTACCAAAGCTGTTTGCCAGACTCAGATAAGTCGCCCGGATACCACTTTCTGTTGGGCCAGTGTAATTTGTAATCATTCATGACCTTCCTCCTCGATTTGGGGGTAGTATATCAAACTGACCGGCATATTATATAGGTAGATGTACTTACTAAGAAAATCCAATCCATGTATTGACAATAGTATTGGAATGAATTAGTATTCGCACATTCTGGGAGGCTGCTTCTCCCTGCCTGCGACGACACCGGGCAGGGAGCTTTTTAGGAGGCACTATGAGTGATTACGGTTCAGAGCTTTGGCTTGACGGTTACGAATACGCGAAACAGGAATGTGCTGAAGAAGTTGCGCGCCTGTCTACAGAAGGCCGAGAATTGCTTGCTGCGCTTGAGGCAATCCACAATACGATCATACCCTTCTCCGACAAAGAACAGCCATTTTTAGCTATTCGAGACATTACTGTCCCCACACTTTTGCGATACAAATGGTAGGCATTATGAACAGATTTAATCTAAAACTTGCCCTGCTGGTGATTTTTGTGGTATTATGTATTGAAAGCGGCACCAAATTTTTTGCAGAAATAAAAGAGCGAGATCAGTTACAATTGCAACAGATTGAGAAGTATGAAAAAGAGCGTTACAGGCAGTGTAAGCTGGCGTTTCCAATAGATTACGAAGAGAGATGTAATGAGTAATGACTTACCGGCAGGTTGTGTTATTCTAATTGGTTTAGCGATAGTGTCGTTTTGGGCACTTGTTATTTTTGCGCTCATTAAGTACGTTTTCTTTTGAAGAGAGATGTTAGATTATTTTGATGGTGGTTCGTCGTGGTGCCTAGATCGCCACAGTCCTTGCGCAAGGCCTTATTTGAATGATGACGGCCACCTTCAAAGTAATTTATAGCAATCTTAGTAAAGTATGGAGAAATGGTATATAGTTAGATTATTTTGATGGTGGTGGCTCTTTGCCCTTATCGTAGAATAGGGAAATGGCGGAAAACGTATATCCGCTTTAATCCGTTAGGAAATGGCCGCAAAAATCCGTGTTATCGGTCAGCGTTGCAATATTTAACCTATTGACGTGCGGAAATGGTAGCACCACCTTCAAAGTAATTTAGCGATGCGGTTCCAGGTGCCGCTAATTAGTCTGGACAACACAAGACGGTTTTAGACCCGACCGAATACACCAATGAGAAAAGGGATGGGGTTGGCTTACCCTAAACGTATTTGAAACAGCCAGTGTAGTTTCTTGTAGTATGTACTAAGAAGGACATAGAAGACGCTTTCAGGGTTTCTCAGAAGGGGTCTATGATCTTGTTATGCCCGGAGAATAATGATGAGTGAGCTTACAGATTACCTCCGCTCAATGTCTGAAGTGGAGGGAGATACTTTTGACCAAGCGGCTGACGAAATTGAACGTCTGCGGGCTGAACAGGTGGCGATGGGGCAAGATGGGGCTTTTAAGGATAAGGAAATTAAGCGTCTTTGCCGGAAATGTGGTGAAATTCCATATTGGAGGGATTAATGATGAATAGACGAGACCTCTTAAAATACACACTAGCTTTACCTGCTGTAGTGGCTTGTGAACATACCCAGAATGTGTACAAACATACCCAAAACCACAAACGCGGTCCAGTTGATACTGATGATCGTGTGTATGATGAATGGTTGGATGATTACAGCAAAGACGAGATGCACTTATGAATATTGACAAG
>JBARPZ010000029.1:0-2484 GCA_049643445.1 Sedimentisphaerales bacterium | reverse complement strand
CATTGTGATACTGATGCGTTCGCTGGCCAAAAAGGCCAACGATTATGTGGAAGTGCTTCGGTTAGCGGGTGTGCCTGTTAGCTGTGAAGCTACGGCAGGGTATTTTGAGGCGACTGAAATCAGCGATGTTGTTGCGTTGCTGAAAGTTCTGGACAATCCCCAGCGCGATATCGAATTGGCGGCAGTATTGCGAAGCCCGTTTTTTAAGATTAGCGATACAGAATTGGCGAAGATAAGAATCCACAGCAAGACAGATAAGCATAACAAAAACTTCTACAGTTGCGTTCTCGAATACTGTAACAATGGGCCGGATTTGAAACTGGCAAAGAAGCTAAAGGAGATACTGGCTGTGATTGAGCAGTGGAGGACAGTTGCGAGACGGGGTAACTTAGCTGATTTGATATGGCAAATCTATCGTCAAACCGGATTTCTGTCATTTGTTTCTGCGCTGCCAAACGGCCAGGCGCGCAGAGCCAATCTTCTTAAGCTCCATGACAGGGCGATCCAGTTTGGGGGATTTGCGAGCAGTGCAGGAAACTTGTCACTTACTCGATTTGTTGAGTTTATTGAAAAGCTTCAGGAAGTGGGCCAGGATTGGGCGCCCGCAGGGCCGGACGCTGCAGCTGGTAATGCTGTCCGTATTTTAAGTGTGCATAAGAGCAAAGGACTTGAATTTCCGGTCGTTTTTCTGGCTGAGTTGGATAGTCAATTTAATAAAAGGGATATTTACGGAGATTTTCTTGCTGATGCGGATGATACATTGGGGCTGCAGATTATCGACCGTAAGTCAAACAGTAAGCTGCGTTCGCTTGCACACCAGGTTATCGCCGAGCAGAAACTGGCAACGACAATGGCCGAAGAGATGCGTATCCTTTACGTTGCGACAACGCGGGCAAGAGACCGGCTTATTTTGAGTGCCTGTGAAAAGCAAAAACATTGCCGAGACCTTGTTTGCAATGGCTTTCTCTCCGGAACCGAACCTATTGCCGATTGGCAGCTACGCCGGTGCAAAAGTCCTCTCGATTGGGTTCTTTATGGACTGTCCGACATGAAGGATTTGCACGAAGCTTTTGAAACCAACCTGGCGGCAAGCGCTGATGATAACTTGTTAAGCTTCATGTTCTACGACCAGGCGGAACTTAAACAGCTCTCAGAATTTGTCATAGGGCTAAAGACACGCAAATCTAAACAGCCGGCCAGGACCAAAATCAGTCGGGAAATAATCAATAATCAATTATCAATAATCAATGAATCCCTGGCCTGGCGATATGGATTTGGTGATGCGCCGTTACAGCCTGCAAAACAATCTGTAACGGCCTTGACACATCACAGTGACGAATACGTGAAAATCGATTATTCCGCAGCGTTGGAGCGTCAGCCAAAAGCCGTTATGGTTGCTGAAACAGAGCCGGCCGAGCGCATCGAAGGCCGGCTAATCGGTACAGCTACGCACCTTGTAATTTCCCGGCTTGATTTGACCGGGCCCATAACTGTAGAAGCGGTCGAACAGATAAAAGAAAAACTATTGGCTGATAGCGCAATAAGCAAGCTTGTTGCCGGGCATATCGATACTCAATCGATACTAAACTTTTTCCAGAGCCAACTGGGTCAAGCGGCCATTGAAGCTCAAAATTCCCTATGGCGTGAGTGGCCGTTCACTTATGCCATGCCGGTTGTGGCACGGGCTTCCAGCCCGTGGTCCACGGCCAGGATGGCCGTGCCACTATCGACGAGCGACGAAACTATCGTCGTTCAGGGAATAATTGATATGCTGGCTAAGACGCCACGGGGTCTGCTCGTAATAGATTTCAAGACCGACAAAATCACTGCGGGCCAGGTTTCTGAGAGGGCCGAGTTTTATCGTCAGCAGTTGGAGCTTTACGGCAGGGCGGCCAGTGCTATCTTAAAAGAGAAACTGCTCGCCAAATGGCTGTATTTCCTGACACCCGCCGTCGCCTTCGAAATCAAATGATTTTCTGGCATTTCGTGAGACCCCTTTCAGAAATTCGCTCAAAGCCTAACTTTAGTCGCCCTCCGGGCCCCTTCCGTTAGGCATAAGGCATTATAATCCATACCCTATCAAGTGTCTCACCCTTTCAGGGGGCCAGTATAGCTCTCACCAAACACCTCTCCAACATCTCCCTACTGACCCTATGCCTCACTGCCATCCTACCATAACTCAAGCCCAAAGTCGAGCAGAATAGATGCCTTGCTCCTACTAAGAAATGGTGGTATTCTGCTGGTTTCGGCAAACGTAACTGACGTATAGGAATTGTCAGTGAAAGACAAATAAACAAGATTAAAAACAAAATATGATAAAGGGAGATTGAAAATGAAAGAGAAAAAACTTACCACAGCAGCAGGCATACCTGTAAGTGATAATCAGAATTCACTCACCGCAGGAGAACGTGGCCCAACATTAATGCAGGATCATGTACTGCTTGACAAATTGGCTCATTTCAACCGTGAGCGTATCCCGGAACG
>JBARPZ010000028.1:0-4540 GCA_049643445.1 Sedimentisphaerales bacterium | reverse complement strand
ATTTTCCCGGCCAGGCCATGATAGCCTATCTGGAATATGTAGTGGTCAAAGATGGAAAAGTCCTATCGAGGAAAACTCTGGCCGAAACTGGGCAAGGTTCGAAAGGACTGGAACCATCCTATGGCCGATTTCACATCAGCAGCAATGGTAAGCTGTGGGTTATCGCGGCCGGTACAGGCATTGATGGAACCAAAAGGACTTTTGGAAACTATATCGGCCGAATCCTTCCGGGTCAATCCAGGCCGGTATTTGTCCGAATCGACCTGAAACATCCATTTGGGACATTTTTTACAAATACCCCCCGAGGCGGCTCGGAACCTTCTGATGTTATTGACCTTTTTGGCATCGCTGACGACAATCCGAACCTGCGATATGCGAGAATTCACCTGAAATCCGGCAAATAAAGCGGGACAGAGATAAAGTATACCAAAAGTGCCTGGTTGGATGGGCAGAGGCTTAGAAAAATGCTTTTCTGAATGGATTATGCGGGTAATGCCTTTTCAGATTGACATGCCTGGCATCCTTTAGTAGAATCTCCTTTCTCTCTGAAGGTGGCTAATTGCACTGGATAAGTGTTGTGGAGGGTATGGGACTGTATGTTTAGTTGGACATCTTCGTTGAGTGGATTAAGTAAGCTTGACGAGCTGGTTTTCGAAATAGAGTAAAGGAACGATCTTTATGCGGTTGATTCTGGTTGACAGCCCTGATGAAGTCAGAGGGAATTTTTATCCTCTGGCATTAAGTCGTCCGCTATGGGAGCTTCGATGCGGATTCAGTTCGTTAGAAGAAAAACTTATCGGCAAGGTCGGTGCCGGCAACGTGGCCTATTTCGTGCCTGATTACATGGCGGCTGCATATCGGGCGAAGGTAGAGGGCCCGGTCAATGAAACGTCGGTTCTGGAAGGTGATGACCTGCTTATTGTGGACCCGCGGATTAAGGCGGACAGCTTTAACGTGGCGGGCGACGGCCCCAGTGAGGTCGGCCTGGATGAACAAGGCGGCGTGCTGTATGCCCGCGTTGCCAAAGCCGACCTGACCGAGCTGGCGACAGAGGACATCGGGAAGTTCATGGCGGCGGCGAAGGCGAAGCTGCCGAATGTCAAGTCCTCATTGCCGACGTGGCGATACATCTGGGATTTGATACTGGCGAATGCGGGGCAGATAACGGCTGACTTTGCAGCAGCGGGTAGAAGCGGTATTGAAGGGACGGTTGAAGAGCCGAGTGCTATTCGGGGCAATAAGAAGGACGTCTATATCGCGCAAGGCGCGAGGATGCATCCGATGGTGGTGCTCGACGCTGAACATGGCCCGATTTATATCGACGAGGGTGTTGAAGTGCATCCCTTCAGCCGGATTGAAGGGCCTTGCTATATCGGCAAAGATTCAGTTCTGCTGGGTGCGAAGTGTCGTGAGGGTAATTCCATCGGGCCGGCCTGCCGGGTCGGTGGTGAATTGGAAGAATCGATTATTCACGGGTATTCGAATAAGTATCATGATGGTTTTCTCGGACATGCCTACGTTGGCGAGTGGGTGAACCTGGGGGCGCTTACGACCAACAGCGACCTTAAGAACGACTATTCTAACGTCGAGGTAATGCTGGATGGGAGGCGGTCAATCGATACCGGCTCAACGAAAGTCGGCTCTATTATTGGAGACCACGTTAAGACGTCAATCGGGACTCTGTTGAATACCGGCTCTTATGTGGGGGCGATGGCGTTGATAATGGCCACTGGTAAGCCGCTGCCGAAGTTTATACCATCTTTTGCGTGGTTCCTTGAAGGCATCGTAACAAAGGGATTTGGCAAATCGAAGTTGTATGAAACTGCAAAGGTGGCGATGAGCCGGCGCGGATGCCAGTGGGCCGAGGCCGAGCAGGACATGTGGAATGCCGTTTTTGAAATGACGGCGCCGATGAGAAATAAGGCCATCAAAAAGGGCCGAAGAGAAATGTTAACTCGATAGAACAAAAAAGGAAGTGAATCAATGGCAACAGTAGAGGAACGTGTTAAAGCAGTAACCGCCCGGGTTTTGAAGCTTGACCCGGACGAAATCAAACCGGAGCATAGTTTCACCGTGGACCTGGGAGCTGAGAGTGTGCAGTCAGTCGAACTTGTAGCAATGTTTGAAGAAGAGTTTGGTTTAGAAATGGATGAAGACGCCGCCCTTTCGGTGGAGACCGTTGGCAAAGCGGTCGAGTTCATTACCAAGGTCTGCGCCGAGCAAAGCATTGATATAGAACAGTAGTTACTAATAAAGTGAAAAAGGACTTACTATGAATGACGTAAAAAAACAGCATCCTCTTGTGGATGCAAAAGAACCCAATTTGTTGGAAGATACCTACCCGTATAGTCTGCCTCCTCTGATTCATTTTGAAGGCCCGGTGGTTGAATATATAGACGGCAGGGCGGTGGAGTTTGACTTTGCGGCTGTCAAAGACAGGGACATTTTGATTACCGACACGACTTTCCGCGACGGCCAGCAGGCCCGTCCGCCTTATACTGTCGACCAAATGGTCCACATCTACGACCTGCTGTCGCATCTGGGCGGGCCCAACGGGGTGGTTCGGCAGACCGAGTTTTTCCTGTATACCAAGAACGACCGTGAGACGCTCGACCGGTGCCGGGCGCTGGGGCATAAATATCCTGAATGTACCGGGTGGATTCGAGCAATCAAAGGTGACTTTCGTCTGGTCAGAGAGGCTGGGTTGAAAGAGACCGGCATACTGACAAGCAGCTCGGACTACCACATATTCCATAAGCTGAAATTCCGCAACCGTGCCGAATGCATGGATCGTTATTGCGAGGTTGTCGATGCCGCCTTCGAGGCGGGTGTTCGTCCTCGTTGCCACCTTGAAGATGTGACCCGCGCCGATATCGAGGGATTTGTCCTTCCGTTCATTGACCGGCTGATGGAGATGAGCAGCCAGGTGCCGGAGGAGCTGTCGGCCAAGATTCGTTTGTGTGATACTATGGGTTTTGGAATCAGCTATCCTGGTGCCCGGCTTCCCAGAAGCATTCCGAAACTTATTTATAAGCTGACTCATGAATGCGGTGTGCCCAGCGACCGCCTCGAATGGCACGGACACAACGATTTCCACAAAGTACATTCCAACGCTGCAACAGCCTGGTTGTATGGCTGCGGTTTTGTCAACACAACATTGTTTGGCTTCGGCGAACGCACGGGCAATCCGCCTCTTGAGAGCGCGATTTTCGAGTACATTGCGCTGAAGGGTGAGTTGTGCGGAATTGACACGATGGCTATTACCGAGCTGGCGGACTATATGCGTTCCATTGGCCTGCCGATTCCGGATAACTATCCGTTTGTGGGCAAGGCGTTCAATACGACGCGGGCCGGCATCCACGCAGACGGGCTCCGGCGGGATGAGCAGATATACAATATTTTCGATACTGAGAAATTGCTTGGCCGACCGCCTCGCGTCGCCATCACCGACAAAAGCGGCACGGACGGCCTGGTGCACTGGGTCAACGAGTTTTTCGGCATCAAGGGCGAGGAAAGAATCAATAAGATTAAAATGCACAGACTTGCACGCTGGGTCATCGACCAGTATGATGAACACGGCCGTCTGACTGCTATAAGTGACCAGGAGCTCGAGGCCAAGACAAAGGAATTGTTGCCCGACTACTGGCAGAAGTATAAAAGTAGCTAAAAGTCGCATCGGCATTGGCTGGTATTAAAATGATTTTTTGAAAACCAAGAATGGAGGGACCGCGAGAATGTTGGCCAGACTCCACAGCGTCACGCTTGAGGGTATCGAGGGCATTGTCTGCGAGGTTGAAGTGGATGTTGCCCGGGGTGGATTTGAAAAGTCTCTGATCGTTGGCCTGCCCGATACCGCTGTCAAGGAAAGTATCGAGAGGGTCAAAAGTGCGATTATTAACTGCGGCTACAAATATCCCAAAACCCAGTCGCTGGTAAATCTGGCCCCCGCCGACGTGAAAAAGGCGGGCCCTGCCTTCGATTTGCCTATCGCCCTGGGAATGCTTATGGGCGAGGGCGCGTTGGCCGGGTCGACTATCAAAGATTTCATAATCGTTGGCGAATTGGCCCTGGACGGCAGAGTCAGAACGGTCAACGGTGTATTGAGCATGGCGATGACCGCGGCCGCAAATGGCTTCAGCCGGATGATTGTCCCTCTGGACAACTCCAGAGAGGCTGCCGTCGTTCAGGATATTGAAGTGTATGGCATCGGCTCTCTGGCTCAGGCGGTCGGTTTTCTTTCCGGGCAGTTGCCGCTGGAAACGACCTCCGTCGATATCGAGGAGCTTTTCGGCGGCGCATCCAGTTACGAAGTAGATTTCGCGGATGTTAAGGGTCAGGAAAGCGTCAAGCGTGCACTGACTGTTGCCGCCGCCGGCGGACATAATATAATGATGATTGGCCCGCCCGGCGCGGGAAAGACCATGCTGGCCCAGAGGCTGGCGACCATATTGCCGCCTTTGAGCCTGGAAGAATCGCTCGAAACCACCTGTGTGTACTCCTCGGTGGGTTTGCTCGGTAAAAATAAGGCATTGCTGGCTAC
>JBARPZ010000027.1:0-5331 GCA_049643445.1 Sedimentisphaerales bacterium | reverse complement strand
CTGCCGTTACAATCCTGCTGGCTATATTGATCTTCCTGATTCTTCATAAGGTACCTTTAAATCGCTGGGCAACGCTTTTCAAATCAGGTGCTGAACCTGATTTCGTGTTCCTGATCCTTGGAGCCCTACTCTTTAAGCTCAACCTGGAGGCGGGCCATGCCATCCCTGCTGTAGTCCAGTTCTTTTCTGAAATGAACGTGCCGCCATACTTTCTCATCTTTTTCCTGCCTCTGCTGGTTGGCTTTCTTACCGGCGTTACCATGCCGACGGTGGCAATTACCTTCCCATTCTTAATCCCCTTCATCGGTACCGGCCAAGAGGCAAAGGTAGAACTCGAAACTTTGGCTTTTTCCGGCCTGGCCTGTGGACTTCTTCTCACTCCCGTACACCTGTGCATGGCGCTTTCGGCCAGTTACTTTGAAGCGCCGCTGATGAAAATCGTGGTAAAACTGTTAGGCCCGGTCATTTTTGTAGCTGCTGCCGGCATACTGGCGGCATTGTTCCTTGGATGACTAACGTCGGTTATGGGTTCTACAAATTCAGTCCGCCACATGGGAGGGTTCATTATGTCTGTTTTGCGGACTTCTTATCAAATCCGAATTGTTATCTACGCCTTTCAATTCGTTCTTCTGTTGATTCTTCAACACTGATAAAACGCAGCGGTTCTCGTACGCCATCTAATCGGCCAATGTATTCTTTGGTAAGCGCATCAGGAATAGAAAGAGTCTCTTTCACATCATTACCTAAATCAAAACGATAATTTCCGTATTGGTCTTGAAACTTTACATATGGCCCCTGGCCATTTTTGGCTTCGTAATAATAGACATTGATCCTTGTCTTCCCTCCTGTATTCGGCGGCAGCAGTCTCACTGTGGCAAGAACGCTTGTTTCATATCGTATCTTCCTATCATACTCAGCAAGAAAGGGATGATTGTGGCGTCTCAAGAACACAATTCGACCTGCTTTGTCTGGAAGGTCAATAGGACATTCCGTCCATGGTTGTGCATTCTTATTAAAGTCGTCAAAGCCTTCCCAGGCTGCTCTACCTACTTCGCGAAACACCAAGAAGGCTACGACGCCACCAGATATGAGGAGGAACACCAAAATCCCAAGACAGACAGAGAGTATTACCTTCTTTCTTTTACTCATAAACAATACATTCCATATCTTTGTTCTGAGAACTCCTACTCAATGTAGTTTAGGAGATTTTGTCAGAAAAGCAACTCACAGTATACTCAGAACCTGAATCTCCCAGATGCTGGATTGTCGCACAGAGCCAAATTTAATGAACAATTAATAGAAGAACAAAGAAGAATCCACGCTGTTAAGCTAATAATGAGGATTTTGAAATCGGGGTGACTAGATTCGAACTAGCGACTTCCTGCTCCCAAAGCAGGCGCTCTGGCCAAGCTGAGCTACACCCCGCTCAGAATAACTTTCTGTTATATGAAACTTACGGAACCCTTTCTTTTTTTGTCGTCATATATGGTGGCACACTTTTTGTAAAGTTCCGCCGGAACCAATGCATCAAAAGAGCAATCAACGTTATTCAGCATCCATTAGGACAGATATCCGGCAATTTGTCAAGTTTTTCTAAGCCGACATATTTCCAGTCCTTGTCGGTTCACAAGCAGTATTTGAGGTTTACCATAGATTTTATTCAGTTATTGTCGCCAGAAAAATGGAATTACTTGCGGATTTTTATATATCCCCAGTGATATTCGTAAGTAGTATTTACTGTAATGCCCTAAAATGTTTGTAGTAACAGTGGTTACTCATTGACACTATTTAGATTCAAGGTCTGTGTCAGGTCACTGATTTTGGTTTGAGTAAGCATGTTTTCGGCAGTTGCTTGTGCTTCATCGAGATCAATGCCCGAAATGGCCTTTTGTATACGTAGTAGATAGTGCGGATCCATACTCAAAATCCGCACACCTATCCCAAGCAGGAAAGGCAGATATTGTTCCTGGTGCGCCATATCTCCGCAAATCGAGATTTCCCTGCCGCTTTGATTGGCCGAATGGACCACCTTATTCATTGCGCGTAATACCGATGGATGGTGGGGCAAATAAGAGCCGGCAACATTTTCGTTCGTCCTGTCGACTCCCAGCATAAACTGTATAAAATCATTGGTACCTATCGAAAAAAACTCGGCCTCCCTTGTGAAATCGTCTATCAAGTCCACTACACATGGCAGCTCGACCATGATTCCAAGTTTCGGTTTCCGGTTGTGTTCCATGTCCTGTTTGCCAAGTTTTTCCAGGCATTCAAATACAACTTCACGTGCCTGGCAGAATTCATCTATGGAAGAAATCATTGGAAACATAATCCGTAAATCCGCCTCGGCTCCTGCACGCAGCATAGCCCGAATCTGTTCGGCGAAAACAGGCTTGTTCTGAAGTGAAAAACGTATCGACCTCAGACCCAGAGCAGGATTCTGTTCCCTGGCATCGTGGTAATAGGATAAGGTTTTATCACCTCCCATATCGAGCGTTCGAAACGTAACAGGCTTGCCTTCCATTAACTCACAAAGCTTGCTATAAATCATAAATTGTTCCGCCTCGTTCGGAAGATTTTTTCTAATCATAAACGGAAACTCCGTCCGGTACAGACCAACACCTTCGCAGTGCAATTCGCAGGCAACCTTCAGATCAGCCAACAGGTTGATGTTAGCAAAAAGATGTACTCTTGTGCCATCGCGCGTGGTCGTGACTGGCTTTATCGAATGCTTCTGCTCGGCCAATGTGTGCATGGCTTTTTGCTGGGATTCGAAGCGTTCTAACACATCATCGGAAGGGTCCACATACGCATTACCTGCTTCAGCATCGACCAGAATGGGAGTATTGCCCGGAAGATCAAGAAGCTCATAAGTATCACTGACAATCATAGGGATACGCAGTGATCTGGCAAGTATAGACAAATGTGACGTAACGGTGCCCCCTACCAGAACGATTCCGCTGGCCTCCTCCGAAGAGAGTATGAGCAGGTCGGATGGTAAAAGCTCTCTGGTTATGACAACCCGCCCCCTGAATTTGTCGAGTTCTTCGGCCTCACTGAGAAGGTTACTCATCAGCCTTATAACCAGGTCTTCGATATCCTGGGTCTTTTCCTGCATGTATGAATTGCCGCTTGTTGCAAAGCCCTCCATGTACTGCGTTCCAATTTGCTTGATTGCCAGTGGTGGATTGACTCCACTTTCTATCAGCTTGACCATATCTCCGACAAAGTGCCTGTCCTTAAGTATCACCAAATGCGCCGCAAAAATCAGTGAAGCAGCATCTGAAAGCTTATGACCTACCTGTTCCTGCAGCTCTTCAAGTTGAGCCGCTGTTTTAGCAATTGCCCCATGGAAATCATCAAGCGAATATGTGTAATCAAAATCTCTGTGTAAAAGCATGGCAAGATTTTTCTTCTTGTTGGTAACTGTGGCAGGGCCATAGGCAAAACCTTCCGATGCAACTTTACCCTTTATAAATTTAAGTTTCTCCGGCAATGCGGTCTTGACCTTTTCCTCTTCCCCATGCGGTTCATGCATCGCCATAAGGAAACGGGCATTTTCAATGATATTGGCAAGCTGCGAAGCCGCAGCCTTCAAAGCAGTAATATCGGAGTCACCGAAGTATTCCCCCTTTTTGCGCTGAAGCACTAAAACGCCGATCTTCCCAATTCCTCGTACTATCGGCACCGCAAGAAAACATTCATACCGTTCCTCAAATATGCCTGGAAAAAATTTGAAGTTTGGATTATGGGTAGCATCCTTCTCACATACGGGTCGCAGCTCTTGAAGCGCAAGGCCTGTAAGACCCTGACCCAGCTTGAGCCTTATCTTTCCAACAGAGTCCGGATTCAAACCCCTTGTCGCCCGCAAGACCAGTTCGCAACTTTCATTATTGTAGAGATAAACCGAACAAACATCCGACTGCGTATGCGACGCTACCATTGCAACGGTTTTGTCTAAGAGGCTCTGAATGTTGGCGCTTTCTCTGAAAAGATTATTTAGCTGACTTATATCATATAAGAGCTGTTCGTTATCCATCGGTTTACCTGAGATTTTCACATTAACTTATGCCCAGACACCTTATTGGGCCTTCAGATTATTATCATATCCGAACCGGCCGCCGATTTCTATATTTGTTTATACGTATTTGCCGGATCAAATCGTGACAAGCTGCGAGTTTTATTTTTGTTTATTGGAATCAAGAATCGCTTGACCGTGACGAATAAGTCCTTACAATGATGTTATCCGGGCCGAGCTTGTTTATAAACGCTCGAAAACCAAAGTTGCCAGTTTATTATTGAAAGAGGAAATAAACCACATGCCCACGCAGCCAGGCACGGTTGAGGAACCCGGGATGGAACCGGCGATTCGCACTGAACATTTGACGAAGATTTATGGTCAGCGGCTGATTGCGGTCAATGACATGAACCTGGAAGTGCCGCAAGGTTCGGTCTTCGGACTACTGGGTCCTAACGGCGCCGGAAAGACAACAACCCTGCGTCTCTTGTTGGGATTGCAACGCCCGACAGCCGGACGGGCGGAAGTTTTCGGCAAGTCGTGCGGACCCAACGCGGTTGCTGTTCGTTCTCAGATTGGATATCTGCCCACAAATCCAAAGTTACCCGGTAACTTACGGCCCATCGAATATTTGGACCTTCTCGGCAAGTTATCTCGGCTTCCGCGCCAAGTCCGCAAGCCGCGGATATCTGCGTTACTTCGCGCTGTGGGATTGCTTACGGCCACTGAACAGCGGATACAGACCTTCTCTACCGGAATGTGCACTCGGCTGGGATTAGCCGCTTCCCTTGTCGGCGACCCACCTCTTTTGCTCTGGGACGAGCCTACAGCCGGCCTGGACCCTACGGCCCGACGATTTACGCTGGACCTCATCCGCGAACTGGGAAAGACCAAGACCGTTGTTGTTGCCACGCATATTCTCAGCGACATCGATCAAATCTGTGATCACCTGGGCGTTATGCACGAAGGACGTATGATTTTCACCGGTTCGATGCAGGATATGAAAAAGCGTCTTCGCCGCGACGGCTTTAGTCTGGAGTTGGAGGGTGAAACCGACAACATCCGGCTTCTGGCTCAAGAGGCCAACAATCTGGAGGGTATCGAAGCACACCTTGGCCCCGGCCAGACATTACTCGTACGGATTGCCAATGATCGCGGCCGCTCCCTTGCATTGGCCGAGGTTTTGAAACTTGTCGACGCGAGCAAACTCTCGCTGCAGGCGGTCCATTCCGCTCAGAATGCGACCGAGAACGCTTATCTCCAATTGCTCCAGGAAGAGGAAGCCCATGGATTCCACCGATAAAACCTCGAAGCTC
>JBARPZ010000026.1:0-2115 GCA_049643445.1 Sedimentisphaerales bacterium | reverse complement strand
TGCCGGCCTGCTCGGCGGCGTCAATTTGAGGTTTGGCCTTCTCGATAAACTTTTTGACCGCCGCCTTCAAAGCATCACCCTTGAGATTCCCCGGCCCCCGGCTGCCGCAGACAACCATGGAACCGCCGAGCTTTTTGGCAACCCGTATCTCGTCCTTCAGATCAAACGGCCCAAGGTCATAGCGCGTAAGAATACCGAGTTTGACGCGGTGTTGCTTGAGCATCGCTGCGAACTGTTGATTGCCCATTTCTTCAACCTGTTCACGCTGGTTGGCATGAGACTCGGGCCAAATATCAATATAGTCAGCACCGGCCTTACGAACCTCTGGTAGAATTTCCGATAGCTTCATCCGGCCGTACATACTTGAGCCAATAATGTATCTCAGCTTGAAAGTACGCTCGTTATCTGGCCTCGGTTCCGCTCCAAGACTCGCAGCCAGAGGAGCAAAAGCCAGTGCTTTACAGAATTCACGACGAGTCAATTTTCGCATATCCATATCAACCTAAACGTCCTTAATGTTTGTATGTACAAATCTGATATGTGATTCTGCTGCACAGGCTCCAGCACATCTTCAAGATGGCACAACAATTTCATGTGCTCTTGTATCATCCTGATTTCCCGTTCATAAGTGCCTCCTGACAGGCCAACTGGACGTTACTTAGGCCTTCATAATATCCTTAGCTGTTGTACAATGCAACTAACCGAACGAATTAGGCATAAAATTTGGCCGCCATTTCGGTGTTTATTGCGAAATATGGTTGTTTCAGCCTTGATGTGAAGTTGTTCCGACTGTCATCAGAACACAATTCGTGGTTCCTTAAGGTCCATGAGGAACAGTGCACTCCGCCGCTTGGAATAGAACAACCTTATTGGTGATTATATCTTCGGCGTCTGGTTACGATCAAGCTGCCGAGGGCGAACAATAAAACTGTCGCTGGTTCCGGTACAATATTCACTAAAAGTATATCCTCACTCCCGCCGGGACGTGTATTGAGATCTAGCCAGAAGTTACCCACACTTAAGGCACGGAACTCTATGGCACAACCAACACCAGGTAAGGGAGTTTCGGTTGAATCAGGGTCACGCAGGTCTACATTCCACCATTCATAAACGTCGATTTCATGTGTCCAACCTGGGGCAGTGCTGATAGCGGGTGGGCTGTAAACGGCACTATTGCCGGTCCACTCGACCTCTTCGAGATTAGCAGTAGTCACGATATGTGATGCATGCATTTCTCCAATGAAATCGTGAATCCCAATCCAGAAGGTGTTATCGATGTCAATGCTAACCTCAACACCGGGATCAGTGAAAGTCGTACCGTCACCAACAACAAAACTAAGTCCCGCATGAGCCGTCGAACTTATGCCTAAAACCAATACCAGAATTGCCAGAAATGCCGCTTTTTTATTCATATTTAATCCTCCACAGAGTTAAAATTATTATACGACTTTCTCTGGCCTGTTGTCAAGAATTTTCAGAAAGATTTTTAAGGTCCTCTAAGCAGGCATTTTGGCCTAAACAGCCTATTTCTCCCGCGTCAGCTTCAAGAATCGAGAATCCAGCATCGAGCATCAAATGAACGCCATTTTTCTTGACCCTCTATTTTATTCCTAATTATGATTGCCGCTTTCAGTGAAAATTTGTGAATTTAGAAGACACAAGGAATGAAAGTCGGCAAATGGGCACAGGCCGTACTGCCTTCGGCTACGATAGCCGTGACGACGCGGGCACTGGAATTAAAAGATCAGGGTATAAATGTAATCGGTTTCGGTGCAGGAGCACCGGATTTTGACACGTCCGACTATATCAAAGCCGCTGCTTTAGATGCGCTCAAAGCAGGTCAAACGAAATACACTGCCGCCGCCGGTATAATCGAGCTAAGGAAAGCAATTGCTGACAAATTGCAAACAAAGTGTAGACATCAACTGCGTACGAAACTACCTTTCTTCCTAAGTCACGGGCTTTAAGGAAGTTAGAAAATGTACACATTTTAACGGAGAGGGCGGGATTCGAACCCGCGGTACCCGCAAAGGGCACACCGGTTTTCGAAACCGGCTCGATCAGCCACTCCGACACCTCTCCATAACAGTGGCAATAGCTTATACACCTGATTTT
>JBARPZ010000025.1:0-6056 GCA_049643445.1 Sedimentisphaerales bacterium | reverse complement strand
CGCAACGATTGTCAAAGACGCCGGGCGTTACATAATGTTTATCAAAGATGAAACGCGACATCCGCCGAAGAAGAACATTCGGGTAACTGTTAGCACCAGGGCCGAAGGGCCTTACGGGCCGGCGTCGAAGCCCATTACGGGCGACTATTGGGCCGAGGGGCCTTCGGCAATCAAGATAGACGGCACATGGTTTGTCTATTTTGATAAGTACCGAAAAGGCCGGTATGGCGCGGTGATGTCCAAAGACCTGAAAAATTGGGAGGATATTTCCGATAAGATTCATTTTCCGAAAGGGACCCGCCACGGAACGATTTTCCGAGTGCCCAAACCAATTCTCACAAAGCTGCTCAAATCGGATTGATTCGGCCACGGGCGCGTCTGCGAGTTTGTATTGGCTTTGAATTGGCTTTGTTTTGGGTTTGTATTGGCTTTGATTGGGTTTGAATTGGCTTTGAATTGGCTCTGTTTTCCTAATTGACCAAGTGTCCATTTGGTCATAATTCTTTGTTAATACTCTGTTTACGTTCAACTTGACTTTTCGGAAATTGGCTTTGTTTTGCAAAAAAAGTTTATAATTTCGTACGTAATCTTTCGTACTTCGTAAGTCTTTTATTAATCGCGGATTACGCTGGTTTTTTAGCCACAAAAATGCACAAAAAGCACAAAGAAACGAAGAAAGATTAGACAGGATAACAGGATTAACAGAGATCATAGAGGTTTTTGGCCGGGTAAAAACGGTTCTTGTTAGTCGTAAAGATGCATAAAATGTACAAAAGCTTACATAAAATGACCAAAAAAGTGTTTTATTTGTCATTAATACACCAAAATGTTTCAAAAACTGTCTTTTATGATGCAAAATAATGCTTTTTGACTGATTAAAATGGTTCCCTGCCTAAGGGTTCCTGTCTACTGGGTTCCTGTCTACAACTTACAGGGATTCGGACTCGTGTATCTGCTGATACTAAGACTTGGGCGACTTGCCCGATTCGTGCGGATCTCCGCTAAACTGCCATTTCTATGGCGATTTATGTTTGCCTGTCGGCAAATATACAGGTATTTTAACAGAAATCCAAACAATAGTAAAGAAAAAAATAAAAAAATTAGACAGGATAACAGAATTTTTTTGCCAAGGAGAACACAGAAGTTTTTAGCCAGATTTGGCGACATTGTCCAAATCTTTATTCGATGCAAGTAGCCATAATATAGCCCTGTATTTACTCAAATTCTGCTCTATAATAAAAAAATATTTAAATAATTGACAAAAACACTTATTTTTACGATATTAGTAAAAACAGAAAGTGATATTCTTCGTAATTTTTGGAGATGCATAATTAGTTCAGTTGCAAACGCAGCATTAGCTAATATGAATTCACACATAGGATTGAAAAAATGCCGGAAGAAAAACGCAAATTGCCTGAATATGACAATCCGCCTGTAACTGAGGTTGTTATTGGTGTTCAATTTAAGGCTTTGGAAGCATTTACTGCTGTTCATCCTGGTCTGTATTGGCAAAGAATAAGAAATAACTACCCGAAGTTCTCAGCTAAGCCACCTTTAGGAACGACATTTGAATTTTTTAGTGGAGATAAACTTCCGACATTCAAGCCGAAAGACTCACAGATCCCACCCATACCTAGATGTTGGTTATTAGATGATTCGGAGAACAGACTAATCCAGATTCAATCAGAGCGCTTCCTTCACAATTGGAAGAAAGTTACTGGTGAGGAAGATTATCCACGTTTTAATAATATCTGTAAAGACTTCAAAACTTTATGGATAGATTTTATTGACTTCTCAAAAGATGAGGGTCTTGGTCAAGTAGAACCCAACCAATGGGAAGTTACTTATGTTAATTATATATTTGAAAATATGGGTTGGGCTTCTATGAATGACTTGTGTCATCTCTTCCCATCATGGTCAGGAAAATCTTCTGAGGGATATCTTCCCATTCCAGAAAACATTGTTATTAACACCACATATGCATTTCCAGAACAGCTTGGCAGACTCCATATCACCCTTGAGCCATCTTACAAAATGCCGGATTCTATAAAGCTACTCCGACTAAACCTGACTGCTAGAGGCAGGCTGGAATCATCTGATATTGAAACCCTTATGACTTCTCTTGAACAAGGTCATGAGTGGATAGTTCGGGGTTTCACTGACTTTACAAGCCCAGAAGCTCATAAAATGTGGAAACGTAAAGAAGAGGTGAACCATGCCTGACCAGACAATAACATTGTCAGATAAAGATTGTTGCACTCCAGATATTGGAACGATTTCAGGCACCGCACTCTTGGATTCTATCAGAGAAACAATTCAAGCCTGGACAGGAAGTACGTCTTCCGATATTCAATCCTGGACACAACTCAAAACAAATCCTACTTATGAGTCAGATCAGCTAGTATCTGCTATTGACCCAAAGTGGTTAGCTAAAGCTAAGTATGACCTAGATAGAATCATGAAATTACCAGATAACTGGGACTCTTATGGAAGCCCATCTATTCCCGAAGTATTATATAAGAACGCTAAAGACTTCTTGATAAGCCTAGAAGTTGAAGATATTGAACCTCCTTTTGTGGTGCCAGTTTCGGGGGGTGGGATACAATTTGAGTGGCAAAATATGGCCCGTGAATTAGAAATAGAATTTGTACAATCTAATGTCTTTGGTTATCTCAAGATAATTGATGATGAACCTGTTGACGAAGGTCAATTCTCTTTTAAAGACTACAATTCAGCACGTCAATTAATCAAATGGCTTAAGACGGGCTAGTCTTAATGTTGCTTTAGAATATACAGTTTATGAGTGTAACAAGCCCTAACCACTACAAAGAAAAATTTGTTGATGAAGGTGAGTCTCTGTGGCGAGGAATTCATCTTTTTCAAATCAAGAAAAAGCATGATGGTACATACCGACCCTCATCTGGTGCTTTTAAGAGTACGGATCTTTCTGTAGACATAGCTTCCAAATCAACTCCCGAAAAATCGATTAGAAACTTTGCAGCATTATCAGGTTTTCTTGCCGAAGTACCAATAAAACTCGGATATCCCGTCATCGAAGATCCAGAGGAGGCTGAGGAAGGTGAGGAAGGTAACGATGCCCATGCATTAATCAAGGGCAAAATCAAAGGAGGGCATGCCAAAAAAATTGCCAATGCTTCCGAATGGGTTGTGGAGCCCAAAATTGAATCCCAGAACTGAAGATAGACTCTATCTATATCCTATTTAATTTACACTGCCCACACAATTCCCGTAAAACATTTTTCTATCTCATATTTAGTTGCCAGTTGCCAGTAGATAAACGACAGTTGCCGGTTGCCACTATATAGGCGTTCGAGCCCTGCTGATAGCCCTCCTCTTCGGCCTTGCTCAGGATAAACTCACGAGAAGAGTGCTTTGATTAAGATTTTCCGCGTGTGCAAAAACGAATTTTGCACACCCTACACCTCTGGATTCCGCAACGAGTGCGGAATGACATGTGTGGGATTGATTCAATTCGTAGCCAGATTTCTCCACTCCGCTTCGCTCCGGTCGAAATGACATTGATTGATGATTGATTATTTTTTGAGATTCTTCACTTCGCTTTGCTCCGTTCAGAATGACGCCGGGTGAGATTGCTTCGGCCTAAAAGACAGGCCTCGCAATGACATTTTTTATGGATTTGGTGGGATTTTGGGGGGCAATTTCTTGACTTTTTGGGCGGTCGCGGTTATTTTATTGGGTAGAAAATCTGATTCAAGGATGGAAGAAAAGTCTTATGAAAAAGAAGAAATCCAAGAAGTCACAAGAGGAGCCGCAGAACGGGGCGGAAACCGATGTGGCTGTGGAAAAACGCACAGGTGTCGAGGACATGCGTATCCTCGACGAGCTGAAGAAATCATACCTGAATTATGCGATGAGCGTAATTGTTTCGCGTGCCCTGCCGGACGTTCGGGATGGCTTAAAGCCGTCGCAAAGACGAATCCTGGCTGCGATGAACGATTTGAGTCTTGGGCCGCGGAGCAAGCACCGCAAATGCGCGAAAATCGTCGGCGATACCGGTGGCAACTACCATCCGCACGGCGACCAGGCAATCTACGACACCTTGGTGCGGATGGGCCAGGGATGGAGTATGCGGTATACGCTCATTGACCCGCAGGGTAACTTCGGCAGTATCGATGCCGACCCGCCGGCCGCTATGCGGTATACAGAGGCGAGAATGGCTTCGCCGGCTATGGAGATACTCGAAGATATTAACTACGATACTGTGGATTTTGTGCCCAACTACGATGAGACTCGTAATGAGCCGACAGTGCTGCCGGCGAAATTCCCGAATCTGCTGGTTAATGGCAGTACCGGAATCGCCGTTGGTATGGCGACCAACATCCCGCCCCATAATGTTGGTGAAGTTTGCGATGCGCTGCTGCTGGTCATCAAAGACCCGAAGTGTGGATTCAAGGATATTATCAAGTGTCTGCCGGGCCCGGACTTTCCCACGGGCGGAATCATTTGCGGCAGAAAGGGCATTGTGGATGCTTATATGGGCGGCAGGGGACATTTGAAAGTCCGCGGAAAGATAGATATCGAGACGAGCAAGAGGGGCAGGCAAAGTATCATAATAACCGAGATACCGTATATGGTTGTCAAGACCACGATTGTCTCGAAAATCGCGGATTGTGTTCACAGCGGCACAATAGCGGAGATTTCCGACGTCCGGGACGAATCGGACCGCCATGGCATGAGGATTGTCGTGGACCTCAAAAGAGACGCTGATAGTGAAATCGTATTGAACAAGCTGTACCGTTACACGACTTTGCAGAACACGTTCGCCATTGCCAATATCGCGCTGGTTAATAGCAGGCCTGAAACTCTCAATATCAGGCAGATGCTCGATTGTTTCATCGAGCATCGCAAGGTGGTTATACGGCGGCGAAGCAGCTACCTGTTGAGAAGATGTAGAAACAGGGCGCATATTTTGGAAGGCCTTATCCTGGCGGTTAGTGACATCGACGATATCATAAAGCTGATAAAGAAATCGCCCGATGCGCCGACGGCCAAGCTGAACCTTATGAAAAAGCCGCTTCGGTTGACCGAATCGGCCACGCTTCGAGAACTTCTACCGAAGGCTTTCGTTAGAGAAAAAAAGAAATCGAAACACTTTCTCACAGGCCCGCAAGCCGATGCGATTTTGACAATGCAGCTGCAGCGATTGACCGGCCTGGAGATGAAAAAGCTCGCAAAAGAATACACCGACCTTGCAGATCAGATAGAGAGTCACGAAGCGGTCCTGGGCAGGGAAGAGGTCCTTCTGGATATCATTCGCGAAGACATCTACGAGATGAAGGAAAAGTATGGTGATAAAAGGCGGACGCAAATTACCGCCCAGGTTGAGCAATTAGATATCGAGGATCTGATTGCTGAAGAGGAAGTGATTGTTACGGTAAGTCACAGCGGATATGTAAAACGACTGCCGCTCGACACATACCATAAGCAAGGCAGGGGGGGCAGAGGCATTATCGGCTCAGATACGAAAAAGGGCGATTTCCTGGACCACCTTTTCACTGCTTCCACACACGATTATCTGCTTATATTTACGAATCGCGGCAAATGCTACTGGCTGAAGGTCTACGACGTACCGAGCATGTCACGGCAGAGCAAAGGCAGAAATGTCGTGAACCTGCTCAAGCTGGGCGACCAGAAAGTAGCATCCATAATCAATGTGCGAAGGTTCGATGACAAGGACGACGAGACAGCGCAGCGCCAGCTTATTATGGCCACGAAAAACGGCCTGGTTAAGAAGACCAAACTAAGTGCCTACAGCAACCCGAGGTCAGTCGGCGTCATAGCCATCAAGCTTGATCCTAACGATGCTGTGATTGGAGTGGCATTGACAACGGGCAGCGACCAGATTGTCCTGGGAACCCGGGACGGTATGACGATACGTTTCGACGAAGGACAAGCTCGGTCAATGGGCAGAGTATCACGCGGGGTCAAAGGCATAAAGCTGCGTTCCGGCGACTTGGTGGTTGATATGGTTGTTGCCGAAGAAAAAGCCTCGCTGCTTACGGTTTGTGAAAACG
>JBARPZ010000024.1:0-2841 GCA_049643445.1 Sedimentisphaerales bacterium | reverse complement strand
GCGCGGAGACTACTAAGACATGCACAGTTTCGTTGGGATTACGTTTCGTCCAATAACGGAGTCGGATTTCATTCGCCACAGGAATCAATGCGTATCCTTGGTGATTCTGTGAATCAGGCCCAGCAGGTCCGTGTGTTGGTAGCGCGTCTGCTTGCGAAAATAGGTATAGCAGCAGCTCCGCAATATCCGGATTTATCTACAAGAGCCAAGGCCTGGGACATCGCCAGGGCCTTTGTGCAAGGCGAAGGTGCCAAACTCCTGCCTTAGCCGGTTTCCAAATTTGTTCTACTGTCGATATTAAAGTTAAGCCGATACTCAATACACACTGATATTGAGAATCCTTTCTCCGGGATGGCAAAATATTTAATAGTATGATAAGACCTTTACATTTCAGTGTTTATGTCAACTGTTGAAATAGGATTTAAAAAAAAGTGAATTTTTTTTATTTTTTTGTTGAAACAATGAACAAGTAGGACTATATTAGTCTAATATAGTAGATGCAGAGGCCGAAAGGCCCGTTTACGGTTTTAATAAAGGTTGAAGATGGATATTGTGAGGCGAAATACTGATTATGCATTGCGTGCGATGGTAAACCTGACGGCACATTATGGAAACGAGCCCGTTTCGACCAAGTCAATAGCGGTTGAAGAAGATATTTCGTATCAATTAGCCTGCAAACTGATGCAGAAGCTCCAAAAAGCAGGATTAGTGAAAAGCTGCATGGGGCCTAAAGGCGGATTTGTGCTGGCCAGAGAGCCAACCAGGATAAATCTGCTGGAAGTCATAGAGGCTATCCAGGGCCCTGTAAGTGTAAACCGTTGTTTGCTTGAAAATGATGCCTGTTCCAGACAATCCGACTGTATTATCAGTGAAAGGCTGGAAAGTTTACAGGAGTACATTGTAAATTTCTTAAAAGATGCTACATTGGCCAAGCTCTTGAAAAGCAGAAACAGAGTATCCAAAAATACCTAAAAAGGAGATTTGTTATGGAACTTAAAGGAAGTCAAACCGAAAAGAACTTATTGGCCGCATTCGCAGGCGAATCTCAGGCGAGGAACCGTTACGCGTATTTTGCCAGCCAGGCTCGAAAAGAAGGCTACGAACAAATAGCGGCTATATTCGCTGAGACAGCCGACCAGGAAAAGGAGCATGCCAAACGAGAGTTCAAGTTTCTAAAAGGCGGTGAGGTGGAGATAACGGCATCATTTCCAGCCGGCATTATTGGTAATACTCTTGAGAACTTGAAAGCGGCAGCGGCGGGTGAACACTATGAAACTACTGAGATGTATCCGGAGTTTGCAGATGTGGCCGAGAAAGAAGGTTTCGATGAGATTGCAAAGGTATTCAGGAGTATCGCCGTTGCTGAGAAACGCCACGAGGACAGATATGTCGCTTTAGCCAAAAATATCACTAATGGGGCTGTTTTCAAACGCGAAAAACCGGTCAGATGGGTCTGCAGAAACTGCGGCTACGTACACGAAGGTACGGAAGCTCCCGATGTGTGCCCTGCATGTGAACATCCACAAAGTCTTTATGAAATTGAGGCGGCAAACTATTAAACAGACAGGTTCTTTCACAAAGTGAATGAAAATAATGTTGATTGACTGAGGATTTTGATATAAGGAGGTCGAAAATGAGCAAGACTGTAAGGAAGAAAAATTTATTGTGTGGGATTTTTGTTTTAGCGATCCTTCTTGCCTCAATGGCATATTCCCACTGTCAGATACCTTGTGGAATTTATGGCGACAAAATGCGCTTCGATATGATCGCCGAGCACATTACCACGATTGAGAAATCGATGAAGCTGATAGCGGAATTGTCCGAACAGGGCAAACCGAACATGAATCAGATTGTGCGGTGGGTCCGGAACAAGGATGAGCACGCCGATGAAATGAGCCATATAATATCCTATTATTTCATGGCTCAACGAGTGAAACTGCCTCCTGAGGATGATGTCAAGGCGTACAATGAATATGTGAAAAAGCTCACTCTGCTACATCGGATGCTTGTATATACGATGAAAGCAAAACAAACCACGGACCTTTCTAATGTGGAAAAACTCAGAGCATTGCTGACAAAATTCCAGGAAGAATACTTCGGCAAAGCCGGATAAAGCAGATACGACCGGAGTATTCATAAACTTTGATAATGATGAGGTGAGAACATGCGAGTGGAAGAATCTGTAGTAACAATGAAGGGTGAGACGCTGACTTTGGTGGGCAATAAAGTGAAGGTTGGCGAGCCGGCACCCGATTTTGAAGTTCTTGCGAATGATTTGTCGGCAGTTAAGTTGTCGTCATATCAAGGTAAGGTCTGTATCATTTCATCTGTGCCATCTCTGGACACGTCCGTGTGCGACACGATGACTCGCAGATTCAATCAGGAAGCCGTCAACCTCGGTGATGACGTGGTTGTGTTGACTATCAGCATGGACCTTCCATTCGCTCAGAAGCGTTGGTGTGGAGCGACAGATGTGAAAAACGTGCAGACCCTTTCGGACCATCGCGATGCATCGTTCGGCAATGCCTTCGGCGTGTTAATCAAGGAGCTGCGGCTTCTTGGACGGGCCGTGTTCGTGGTGGATACCGAAGGCATTGTGAGGTATGTGCAGATAGTGAATGAATTGACGAATGAGCCGGATTATGAAGCGGTGCTGCAGGCGGTAAAGGACATCACAGAATGAGACAACTGAAGCCGAACGTTTACGCCGTGGGGGCGGTTGATTGGGACAGGAGATTGTTCGACGAGCTGATTCCACTGCCCGACGGTACGAGCTACAATGCATATCTGGTGAAGGGCAGCGAGAAAACCGCTCTTCTGGACACAGTCGACCCGGCAAAG
>JBARPZ010000023.1:0-4325 GCA_049643445.1 Sedimentisphaerales bacterium | reverse complement strand
TTGTTCGAAGGCAGGTAGGTCTGACGGGCGCGAGAGAAAATATCGCTGGTTGAAGTGGGTATTTCCCATTGCGGGGCTGGTATCGCTGGTATGGTTTTTGATTCGCGTGCTGCCGAAGCCGTCGCGGGCGACGTATCCGTGCCAGCGGTTTGCCTTTCCGTTAGCTTCGGGGTTTGTAGCGTGGTTCCTGGGATTAGGTGCGTGGGCTGTAGCATTTAGGAAGGCGAAGGTCAGCTTTGCCCGGAGGCGATACGTAATAGGATTGGTTTGCCTGGCTATAAGTGTTGGAGCCTTGTGGTTAGCTGTGAGCACCGTCAGCGATGAGTGGGTCATGGCGGACGAGCCGGAAGCGCTGTCGCCTATCGGAGAGGCAACAGGGATTTATCCCGGGCGAGTTGTGTGGGTGCACGATCCTGAAGCAACTGACTGGGAGGGACCGGGGGACGGACATCCGTGGGAGAGCGACCATACAAGTTTGCCGCGGGTGAGTGAAATGATTTCCCGTTCGATTCAGGAGCTGGCCGGCGCCGATAGTGACGCGGGGGCGTGGGAGAAGCTGTTTAAATACTTTAATAAAAAACGCGGTAAAGGAGAAGCCGGGTACAAGAAGGGTGAGAAGATTGTTATCAAGGTAAACTTTGTGGGCTTTATCTGGCTGCATGGAGGAGTCAACCCGGACAATTACAATCTGGAGACCAAGAATGATTATATGAATACGTCGCCGCAGATGCTGATTGCGCTGCTGCGACAGCTTGTGAACACGGTCGGCGTTAAAGAATCCGACATTGCAATCTTTGACAGCTTAGCTTATTTTTCAAACGAGTATTACAACATCTTCCGCAAAGAGTTCCCGAACTTACGGTGCATAGGCCATACAGGGAAGTTCGGGCGAATCAAATCCAGGGAATCTTCGGTTCCGCTGTACTGGAGCTGTAAGCCGGAAGGGAACAAGCAGGACTATGCGCCGGCTTGTTTTGCCGAGGCCGATTACATCATCAACTTTGCGAACCTCAAGGCCCACACGGGAGCCGGCGTGACTCTCTGCGCCAAGAACCACTATGGCTCACTGGTGAGGTGGCCTGCCGAGAAGGGCTATTTTGATATGCATAAAAATGCTTTTGCCAAGGAAGAGGGGATTTATCGTCCCCTGGTGGACCTGATGGGTCACTCGGACATCGGGGGCAAGACGCTGCTTTATTTGATTGACGGACTTTACTGCGGGATACACCCCCTCGATATGGATAAAGGGCCGAGGAGATGGGAATCGTATCCTTTCAATGGTGACTGGACTTCAAGCCTTCTGGCATCACAGGACCCGGTGGCAATTGATTCGGTAGGTTTTGACTTTCTCCGTACTGAGTACGAGGAACATCCCCGCAAGCTCGGAGTCGATGATTTTCTGCACGAAGCTGCGCTGGCGGATAATCCTCCTTCGGGGACATTTTACGACCCTGACCATAGCGGCAACGTCAAAAGACTTGCGAGTCTCGGTGTGCACGAGCACTGGAACAATCCGAAAGATAAGAAATATTCACGTAATTTGGGGACGGGCAAGGGTATTGAACTGGTTGCAATCACGCCTACGGGTGAAGCTAAAAAACAAAGGATTATCGCAGCGGGGGCGGAGGTGAAAAAACTTGCCGGCGGTTTTAAGTTTACGGAAGGGCCGGCGGTGGACGCCGAAGGCAATGTCTTCTTTACGGACCAGCCAAATAACAGGATTCATAAGTGGTCGGTCGATGGCAAGCTGTCGGTCTTTCACGAAAAACCGGGAAGGGCCAACGGTCTTTACTTTGACAAGAAGGGCAATTTGCTGGCCTGTGCAGACCTGGATAACGAGTTATGGTCGATTGATATGAAGGGCAAGGTAACGGTGCTGGTTAAAGGGTATAAAGGGAAAAAGCTGAACGGCCCGAACGACCTGTGGGAGGACCTTAAAGGCGGGATATACTTTACCGACCCTTTCTACAAAAGGCCTTACTGGAATAGAGGGCCTATGGAGCAGGACGGCAAGCACGTGTATTACCTTTACCCTAACCGTAAAAAGCTCATCCGGGTGACAGAAGACCTGGTAACGCCCAACGGTATAATCGGTACGCTGGACGGCAGGAAGCTTTATGTGGCCGACCTCGGTGCGAGAAAGACATACGTATATAACATCAATGCGGACGGGACGCTTTCCGGCAAAAAGCTTTTTTGCTCGATGGGCTCGGACGGGATGACTATCGATAATGAGGGCAACGTTTACCTGACGGGGAAAGGCGTTACGGTCTTTAACGCAGCCGGTGAGAAGATAGAACATATTAGCATTGATGCGGGGTGGACGGCGAACGTATGTTTCGGCGGCAGGGACGGGCATACGCTTTTTATTACGGCGCAGGAGTCACTATTTGCTCTCCGTATGCGAGTTAAGGGTGTATAGCAGGGAACGACCACAGTTTCTCATTCGATAACTGTAGGGCGCATCCGTTCACCGACCTTCTTGAAGTGGGACATCGCACTTTCGCTGTTATCGAAGTCTTTTTCAGAGAATAAGAGAGTGGTTTGGCCTATAAGAATCTGGTCGCCGTCTTTCAGGGCGGTCTCGTCATTAATTTTGATGCCGTTGACGAACACGCCGTGCTTGCTCTTCATGTCGAACGCATAATGCTGTTGTTTGGTTTTGTCAAAGTGAATCTGCATGTGTTTTCGGGAAACGTGCTCATCAAGAATCTGGATTAGAAGGGCCTCATCCCGGCCAATTACGTTCGTTCGCTGACCGACTGGATAATAATCACCTTTCCGGGATCCTGACATAATAAAGATAGAAGCCATTGCAACTCCTTAAATGTTTTTGACATAATATCGATTGGACAATATAGTAAGGGTCATTCGCAACCGGGTCAAGCTCTTTTTAGGGTTGTTTTGAAGCTTTGCCATTATGCCGGATTCAGCGGCCCATTGCGCTGGTAGAGCTAATGGCAGCGGACATTTTCAATGAGGGACATTGATGAGCGCGGCTGAAGCAAGCAACGGGGTGATGAGAGATGTACAGACAGTTACCATTCAACGAACCGGGATTGCGAGATGGAAATCCTAATCAATGTATAAAAACTTGATAAACAAAAGGGAGTACAAATGAGCAGGAAAAGGTATGCTGTGATGTTATTGTTTTTGATGGGTGTGTCATCTGCATTCGGGGCTGTGCCTGTTACGGTGGAACTGGTCGAAGTTGCCAAGATATGGGATGGGGCGCCGCACAGTGCTTTTACTGATTTAGCACGATGGAACGAGAGGTTTTACTGCGCGTTCCGCGAGGGCAGAGGGCACGTTTCAACGGATGGCAGGATAAGGATAATCCAATCTAAAGATGGAAGCGTCTGGGAGTCAGCGGCTTTTGTTGCACTTGAAGGTTACGACCTGCGTGATGCACATTTATCAGTAACGCCGGATGGCAGATTAATGCTTTTAGGTGGCGTGGCCCCGCGTAAGCAGGACAATCAAAGTGCGCCGACGGGCACGTTTGCGAGTTTTTCGAAAGACGGCAGGGACTGGACTAAGCCGCAAATTGTTGTTGAGCCGGGGCGTTGGCTGTGGTGCGTTACTTGGCACAAAGGAAAGGCATACGGTGTTTCATACGCAGCCGGTGAAAGGATGCCATATCTTGAATTGCTTGTGAGCGAGAACGGGACAAAGTACGAGTGCCATGTGGCCAAACTTTTCGGGGAGGGGTATCCTACGGAAGTGACACTGCGTTTTGACACGGATGATACCTGTTATGCGCTCGTACGGCGTGACCGGCGCGGCAACGAGGCAAGCAGTGCATTGCTGGGAGTGAGTGAGCCGGATTACAAAAAGTGGCGATGGCATGACCTTGGAGCGGTTTTCAATGGATTTGGCGGGCCGAATTTTATCCGGATACCGGGTGGGCATTGGATTGGCGCGGGACGGATGCACGACGGCGGGGTGCATACGGCGCTTACATACGTCGATGTCAAAAACGGCAAGATGACGAGATTGTTGAAGCTACCGAGCGGCAGAGATACGAGCTATCCAGGACTGGTTTGGCATGAGGGTATGCTCTATGTCAGCTACTACTCAGGCCATGAAGGCAAAACCAGCATTTATCTGGCGAAGCTGAAGGTCGAGCCGAAGGCAGCAAGTGAAAAAGAGAGTTTTGGAGCCGAGGCAAATCCTACAGGAGATCCAATCGGCGGAGGTAAAGGATACCAGTGGCTGATTGTTCGCAGTGATTATCTTGTGAAGACCTTGAAAGAATTGCTCGCTGCCCTCAAACAAGCCAAGACCGGGCAGGTGGTTTATATTGACGACAAGGCTGAGATAGA
>JBARPZ010000022.1:0-2904 GCA_049643445.1 Sedimentisphaerales bacterium | reverse complement strand
TGTCCCTGCTCCCTATTGTCCCATTTATATTCTAATAAAGAAAAACAAGAACCTGCCCCACAGGTCTCATCATCGATAGTTTTTAATCATGGAGAAGAATTTTAAGAAAGAGATAGAGGAGAGTATAGAGGACGGTGACCTTGACTTTCGAACGGAGAAATGGCATACTTCACTCGCTCTCTTTCGAAATGTAACCGAATAAACTGACCGTATTGCTGCCTCAAGATGTTTCATGGGCAGGACAGAAGCACAGTTTACAGGAGAACAAGCAGGATGAATGAATCCCCTTCTATAAAGTCATGGAAGTTCACGGCCGTTGTCATTGGCATTTTCTGCCTCGTCATTCAGTTACCGTCTGCTGCGCTGACTGCCGACATAAAGAAGGATTTTGCCGACCCTCCAATCACCTATTGGCCCCGTCCGCTCTGGTTCTGGAACAATACCGAAGTCAAAGTTGAAGTCCTTCTCGAACAGATGCAGAAGTCGAAGAACCTCAGCAAATACGGTGGATTTGGAATCCTTCCCTTTGGAAAGAGCTTTGGCCCCGAATATCTGGGCGAACAGTACTTCGCCGTCTACGGTGCAGTGCTCGCTAAAGCCCGTGAGCTGGGAATGACAATGTCACTCTACGACGAGTACGGTTTTCCCAGCGGCCCGGCCGGAGCGCCAAACTCCAGTAACATCAGCCTGTTCGCCAGCAAATTCCCGGAGTTGACCATAAAACGACTCGACAAGCATGAAGAGACAATTACTGGGCCGGCACAATACTCCAGAAACTTCCCACAAGGCAAAATCATGAGTGTTGTGGCAATGAATAACGCGACAAAAGAACGGGTGGAGTTGACAAAGAAAACAAAAGACCATCGGCTGAGCTGGACTGTTCCCTCTGGCACGTGGAAGATTATGGTCTTCCTGTGTGTCAAAGATGGTTATCCCTCTTGTGATTATCTGGACCCGCCGGCGGTTGAGAAGTTCGTGGAGATTACCCATCAGGCATACTACGACAGATTCAGGGAGCACTTCGGTACGACTATAGACTCCACGTTTCATGATGAGCCGACCCTCTACCGCGCCGGGGGCCGGACCTGGACCCATATGTTCAACGAAAAGTTCGAGGCAAGGTATGGCTTTGACCCCAGGCCATACTATCCCGCACTCTGGTATGACATCGGTCCCCGGACCGCAGCCGCAAGAAACTACCTGTTCGGTTTTCGGTCTGAACTCTACGCACTCGGTTTTCCGAAGGTAATACAAGACTGGTGCGATAAGCATGAAATTGAAGCGACGGGCCACCAGGACCAGGAAGAAGTCATAAATCCCGTCAGCGTTTCCGGAGACCTCATGAAGTGCTTCAAACATCAGGCCATCCCCGGCGTGGATAAAATCGGAGGAAACCGTCCCGCCGAAAGGACTTACAAAATCATCAGCTCCTCGGCGTATAACTGGGACAAGACGCTCGTGATGTCCGAAACCTACGGGGCAATGGGCAATCTGAGCTGGGAGGCCATGTATGCCGTTGTGATGGAACAGTATACCAAGGGCATAAACATGCTCATCCCACATGCGGTCTGGTATGACGATAATAACGTTGTGTTCAAACCTGAGCTGTCGTATCGCAGCCCGATTTACGGCCAAAGCCTTCCCGAATTCAACACCTACACTGCCCGGCTCAACGTAATGCTTCAGAATGACGGCCGGCATATCTCTGATATTGCCCTGCTCTATCCCATCGCCACACTACAGGGCAGCCACCATCTGGATGGACCTCTTGGCTTCTACAAAGGCGGCGTCACTGTACCGGAGGCCGACTACATGGACGTCGGCGAGCTTCTGATTGCAGAGGCGGGACGGGATTACACCTTTATCCACCCTGAAGTGCTGGATGACAACTGCACCCTCGATGGCAATGAGCTTGTACTGCAAAACAGAATTCACCACGGGCGTTTCAAAGTCTTTGTCCTGCCCGGCCACAAGACTATTCTGTGGAGCAATCTAAAGAAAATAAAGAAATTCTATGATGGCGGAGGCAGGGTAATCGCGACCGGGACATTGCCTTTCAAATCTGCCGAATTCGGGCATGACAAAGATGTCGTTCGGACGATAGAAGCAATGTTTGGGACCAAAGGACCGGGCACTTCAGCCGATTACAGTCTGAAGGCCAATGCACACGGCGGCATGGCGATTCGTCTGAATATCTTGAGCGGCACGGCCCTGCGGAAGGCACTGGATAAGGCCCTCGATGTTTACGATGTCCAGTTCGAAGCCAACAAGGTGCTCCGATATATCCATAAGATCAAAGACAGCCGGAACATTTACTTGTTCGCTAATATCACAAATATGACCATTGATACTCATGCAGGAATACGGGGCCGTATGCAGCCGGAAATCTGGGACCCGCATACTGGTGAAATCTCTAAGGCAGACTGTACCCACGAAGTTGAAGCCGGCACGGACGTAACCGTGGTAAGGATTACCCTGGCGCCTTTCAAATCCGTCTTTATTGTTGGTGGCCGCTAATGACAAGCTATCGATACCGAACTTATCGGTAACGCCGGCCAATGCTCCCGCCGAGCCTGCTCGGCGGGACGGTGATCAACAGTACACCTGCTGCCTTGGGGGACCGCTGTCCCACCGATAATCATCGGGACCCTTACACTGGATTCAAACAGGCAGTACTTATTGAATCTGTAATTCTCGTGATGTGTAAAATATAATGCGTAATCCAGCCCCACAATTACGCAGAATAATCCAAAAATGATTTTGACCATTTAGCTAAATGTAAACTTTCGCACTTTTTAAGCGACTAATTTTAATGGTTTATAAACAAAAACATATCGACCAGCCGATGTCTTTATTGGATAAAAAATTAAGACAGGGAGGTCGATATGTACACAGTTATTTCGG
>JBARPZ010000021.1:0-9774 GCA_049643445.1 Sedimentisphaerales bacterium | reverse complement strand
TTCTGGAGCAAAAGAGATTGACAACGCAGATAAGAAGTCGTTATATTACCAAGACTTAAGTAAGAAGCGCCCGTAGCTCAGCTGGATAGAGCAACGGATTTCTAATCCGTAGGTCGCAGGTCCGAGTCCTGCCGGGCGTGTTCAAAATAGCGGTTTTGCTATTGTTACTGTGGGTTTTCAGTTCGCCAAAAGTCGCTGCTGGACGCATGTTTGTCCAGTATGTGTCCAGTCAGATGGAATGACATTATCAGTCCCGGTTGCAATTGCCCGCTGTTTTTGGGTGCTTGGCTGTGTCAAATCAGGCAAATTTGCGATGGCCCGGGATTCCTGGCCAGTCAGTGTATGTGTGTATATTGACATGGTGAGGTTTATGTCACTGTGCCTCATTATTGTTTGTGCTACTTTCGGGTGAACCCCACTTGACGCTGGAACGGAACAGCCCAAGGACTTATACGCATTCTGATTAATTCTCGTGCGGTATCCATTTGGTGTGGCAGACGGTAGGCGCACCAAGCCCAAAAAAGCTAAGAGACAGGGAATACAAACTATGCCTAAATGAGAGAGCTAAGGTACGTCTACTCGATGCTGCGATTGAGTGTAATAATGATATGAACCACGGAACTCTCAGCTCTTATCTTTATTTAGCTAACCATATGCCTTAGTCTGCTGTACTCCTACTGATGGGAAACACATGAAGCTATTAGCAATATTACGCCGGATGATGTATACTTTGGCAGATGTCAAGAGATACTTAACCTATGTGCCAAGCTGAAGATGAAAACAATACAGAAGAGCAAACTCTACCAGACAGTTCAACAAATCCCAGGAGTTCGAAAGACGGTTGCTATTGAAACGATTTTATGTCAATTTATTGTAGAAACCGGAATTCGAAATGCCCGAAAGTTTGCACTAATTAATTACCCCGTTTCGGCTGACGATGTACATTTTAGGATTGAGATATGAATTTGCATGCGATTGATTATTTCTGCATTATTTTCTACCTTTTATTTATCATTATCCTGGGCAGTTGTTTCGGCCGGCAGCAAAAAACTACCAAGAATTACTTTTTAGCGGGCAAATCGATGCGCTGGCTGCCCCTGGCCATCTCGATGTATGCTTCCATTTTCAGCTCGATCAGTTACATTATGGCGCCGGCGGAAGCATTCCGATTTGATATGCAATGGTTTGTCGCTTTGGCCATGTTCCCTGTGGCCTCGATTTTTTCGATTATTCTTTTTATTGATTTTTATACCCGCTTACGAATTACAACGGTGTATGAATATATTGAGGCACGCTTTAATCGTTTGCTCAGTACGATTATCGTTCTGGTTTTCATCCTTTATCGTTGTCTCTACGCCAGCATAGTCGTCTTTAGCTTATCCTTAGTGTTACATGTTACGATGGGGATCCCCCTTATTCCCTCCATAATCGGTATTGGTACCGGAGCAATCATATATACCACTCTGGGGGGGATGAAAGCGGTAATCTGGACGGATGTTGTGCAGTTTTTCTTCATTGTTGGGGGGCTGGTTTTGGCTTTATGTATTGCGATTAGCAAAATCCCCGGTGGTATTTCTGAAGTTGTCCACATAGCCGGTGAGTCCGGCAAATTGAGGGTAATCAATCCCGAATTTGATCTTACCGCCCGATATGTCTTCTGGACGTTGGTGCCCTATGGTTTTATTGAATTTTTAGGTTCCAAGACAGTAGATCAGATAAACGTGCAGCGGTATTTGAGCGCTCGCTCTCCGCAAAATGCAAAACTGGCCATGCTGGTCCAATCCTTTTTTACAATGCCCGTATGGTTTATCCTCTATTGCGTCGGAATGTGTTTATTCGCCTATTACACGATTTATCCTTCTCCAGAAGTGTCACAGTTTATCGCAGATAACAAGTATGATCGAATTTTCCCATACTTCATTTACTCGGTTATGCCTATTGGGATTCGAGGATTTATGATCGCTGCTTTATTGGCCGCTGCTATGTTAACAATGGATTCTGTTTTGAATGTTCTCTCTACGATTACCGTTGTGAATATTTATAAAAAGTTCGTTAATAAAAATGCCTCGGAGAGAAAAACATTGATGGCAGCTAAAATACTTACCTGTTTCTGGGGGATAGTCGTGATTGTGCTTTCCACCCGAATGATTCATATCGAAAGCATATTAAAGACCATCAACAGTATAGCCGGCATTTTAATTGGCCCGATTGTTGGAGTGTTTGTGCTGGGGATGTTTTTCAGGCGAACCAATTCCCTCGGCACGTTACTTGGTATGCTGTTGGCATTTCCTCCTCTGCTATATCTGAAATATAAAACTAATGTCACGTTCACGCTTTATGGAATTACCGGCCTTACAATTACTATAGTTGCCGGATATCTATTAAGTTTTTTATCGTCGGTGCCCTCACTTCAGAAAGAAAGTCTATTGATATGGAAATGGCGAGGATTGCGTGAAATGCTGCTGGGCGGCACCAAAGAGGCAATCGATCTGGCGAATCAAGGTAAAGAGGGAAAAGTGTATGAATGAGTCAAGGCCGAAAGGCAGGTTGTTTAATGCTTATAGATGTATGCACGAACAGGGATTTATCCCGATTTTTGTGGAAAATGGACCCGACCCGAAAATGCTGATTGAGGCTTGTGTACAAGCAGGTATTAGATGTATTGAATACACATTACGATGCCCCGACGCGGATAAAATGATTCCTTGGATCAGACAGAATTATCCTGATCTCTGCCTGTTAGTGGGAAGTACGCTCGACAATGATGATATAATCCTAAAAGCGAAGGTAAGACACCCACAATTGTTGACTTTATCCGAATTGGCTCAAATGGGAGTTGATGGTTTTGTCTCAATGGTAGGATGGAAACTTGAAAATATCGAGAAATATTCTTCCACCCATATCGTATGTCCCTGTGCAGAAACTGTTCGTGAGGCATTCTTACAACTTGGAGCAGGGAGTCATTTCATCAAGGTGTTGGGGCCGAGTATGGAAGTCGTAAAAAACTGTCGTAAAGGTCCAACGTTTGGAGCATGCCCCATTATGATTACCGGCGGGATGAACCTGGAAAAAATAGAAGCTGCCGTAGCCGCTGGAGCGGTTATCATCGGTACCGGCTTTGATCTGATTCTCAACAATCAGCCCAAGGATATTTCCTCTCGGAAAGTAACGGATATACTAAAGCAATATTGTAATGCCGTGAAACAATCCCGTGCGAAATATTTTCCCGAAATGGCAAAAACTATTGGCAAGGATGCCGAGACATGGTTGAATTCCCTGCCTCATATTCACCCATTTTAAAACGACCTCTTTACGGCCAAGAGTGCTAAAGCTATCCATCGCTTGGTATTGGAACAAGCGGTGTGCCCTGAAATAATCCATCGACGTGCTTTCGGTCATGTGCACCAGACAGCAAACATGCAGGCATTCTTTAGCGTAAACCGCAATACCACCGGTGATTTCACATCTTTTAAGCTGCCGCGTTTCCAATCGACTAAAATGTCAAGACTGTCATTTCTAATAGTTTTCGACCTGGCGATGCTGTTGCCGGCAAGGTCAAGTACCTCTATCAGGATTTCACCAAAATCAGATTTGGCGTTGATGTGCAAATTACTGCCGGTAAGTCTGAGCGGTTTTGTGAGAATCTCGCCGCCGTCAAAGGATGCCTGAAGGGAAACGAAACGGTCCCTCTTTATTGTCGCAAAACCGATACCTCCGCTCTTGGGACCTGTATCTTCTCCCTTGTATGGACCGTGTCGGTACGTCCTGCCGCCGTAATAGAATCTAAGCTCATCGCCAACAAGAATCGGTGAGTTATTTGCCAGCGAGTGATTGAACCGGTCCCAACTGCCTATAGGGCCGACAGGAATAAATGCGATTCGGTCTGCAACACGGGAAAAGTTCAGGCTATCACGGCTGACAGCCAATTGCACATCAAGATAACAGGCTTTGGGGCGGGCGTGAAAGACCTGCACCAGGCCGATGTACACACTTTCATAGGGAAAGACCTTCATCGAGTAAATCTCAGTGCCCGGCTCATCTTCGATATCAGCCGTCAGGACGACCGGGGCTGAGGCTGGATCGGTAAAATCCCATTTCAGGAAGTCGGGCGATTCGAGACGAGCAACAGCCCGGCCGGAGTGATACTGTTTATACCAATCGTATTTTGACCAGGCCGCCTTTACTTCCGGCAAGGTCTTTTTGGTTCGCCCGTAAAGCACATAATTCTCGCGAGCCGGGTCAAACATCCAGTGAGTATCACCGTCACAAATCGCCTCCGTCGCAAACGCATTGATGAGTTTCCAATGGATGCCATCGCCACTGCCCGCAACTCCCAGGCCTCGCCGGTCGGTCGGATGGAAAGGATCTCGACGAGGCCCCTTATAAGGACGGATAATACTCAAGAAGCCCATCTTATAACGTCGCGATGGGTCGGGATCTTTTTCATCTTTATGTACCCCGAAAGGTTCCCAGAAAGTAGGAAGGGTTTCAGGCCCCTTGAATTTTTCATGTTTAAGAAAAAGAAGGTTGGTTTTTTGGCCATCGACCTTTACTAAATCCAGTCGTGGTTTGACCCAATTAATTCCATCTTTGCTCTCTGCATATCCAACCCCCATACCGGACTTATACCACATCTTATACTTACCTTCATCCTGTATGACCGAGCCGTAGAGAACACCGAGTTCCGGCTCCCATGATTCGGATGACCAAAGGACGGGATTACCATCATATTTCTGTGCTGGATGAATTACCCGCTTGATATTGATTCTCGATTGAATAAGGTAATCACCAAGAAACAATTGCTTTTGATGGCTGAGTGTAATTATCGGTTCCCCTATAGCAGCAAAAGCGGCAACAGCGGTTATTAAAGATACTATTGACATAACAAGTACTCCTACCTGAATGTGACATCTCCGATTAAGGTTATTGACAAAAACTAAGCGTGTCAATTAAAATCCACTTGGACAAATACTCGAAAGGAAATTCTTATGCACAGATTTAGCATATTTTCTCTGCTTCTTTGTTTCTTTTTACCGGCTGCTTGTTTAGCCGGGCCTTACATGAGGAGTAATAATTCAATCGTTGGTTCAGAGTTTGTTATCGTAAAAAATGGCCGACCAACTGCGACAATTGTCACCTCCGAATCACCCACCAAAAACACACGGAAAGCAGCGAACGAGTTACAAAAGTATATCGAAAAAATCAGCGGTGCTAAATTACCTATCGCTGGTGATACCGCACCGCTCTCCGGTTGTTTTGTTCTTGTCGGCCCCAGCAAGCTCACTGACCGGGTCCCCAATCTTAAGATTCCCTCAGGTCGAAAAAAGAACCTTCGCGAGGAAGGCTTTGTTATCAGAACGCATGGCAACAACCTCGTTTTGGCGGGCAACGATGTAGAACCCTATCTGGGTACGCGCTATGCCGTAATCGAGTTCCTGCACAGGCTCGGTGTTCGCTGGTTCATGCCGGGCCAAATGGGCGAGATAATACCAAAGATGTCAACGGTGACCGTCAGCCCTGTAAATATTACCCAACGTCCCGACTTCCCTGTAAGGGACTTTTGGGAGCATTCACGCGGGAATATGGCTTCCGAGTGTGCCGAGTGGAAGATTCATAACAAGATGAATCCCCACAGTGTTGAGGTTTTCGGCGTCCCCAGTGACGGGTCCGTAGCCGGATTACTGCCCAAAGAACAGTTCGAAGAACATCCTGAATGGTTTGCCCTTAATAAAGACGGTACCCGAAGCAAGGATCGTCCCTGTATGACCAGCGAGGGTATGATCAAACATTTCGCCGATAGTATCAAGGCCAATGCCCGAAAGGACAGGACCGTCACGGCTTTTGCGCCTGTTGACGGCAATCCCCGCTGCTGGTGCAAAAATTGTGCCAGGATTGGCAATAACTTCGATGGCTTTGGGGCCAATAACAGAGATCCCGAACCGGAATACTCCATCAGTAACGAGTGGTTTTACTTTGTGAACAGGATCCTTTCGGAGGTTAACAAAGAGTTCCCCGACCATATCATTGCGACCAACGGCTATGCAAACCGTGACATCCCCCCGGAAATGCCGCCGGATATTAAATTTAATCCCTCACAGAACCTTACAATAATGTTCGCCAATATCGCCGCCTGCACAATCCACGCCTACGACGACCCGAAGTGCTGGCAGATGCAGCGTCAGGGCCAAATGATAAGGCAGTGGTGCAAACTCTCTGATAAAGTGTGGATTTACAATTACAACTACACGATGCTCGTACACAAGGGCACAATTACCCCAATGGTCCACCGTATCCGAAGGAACATTCCATTACTAAAACAATGGGGTGTAATAGGCTTCTTTGACCAGGATGAAGCGGATTTCGCTTTGTCGGGAATTCCGACACGGCTGGTTCGCGCACGACTTCAATGGGATGTCGATACAAACGTCGATGCTGTTTTGGATGATTTTTTCGACAAGTGGTTCGGCAGAGCTGCTTCACCGATGAAAGCCTACTATGACGCTTTGGAAAACGCCTTTGAGAAAGCACCACAGCATGGGCATGAGGACGTAATTCTACGCTCTATATATACCGAACGTCTCATGTCAAAACTCGATTCTCTGATTCGCACAGCCGAAAGGGCTACGAAGTCCGAAAAGGAAAAAGAACACCTGCGGATAGAGCGGGTTATTTACGACCATCTTTGCGAATTTGTTGCAATGGAAAAGACCAAACGTATGTGCAACTTTGCAAAAGCAGCTAATCACGCCGGCCGGATGGTGGAATTGCAAAGCGAGATGAATAAGATTTCACCCTTTATGGGCTGGCATCCTTATGCCGTTTATGATTGCGAGTGGGAGAAAAAGCGGATGGAGAAAGCACTGGCAAAAATCCACGGTCCCGATGGTACACTTATAGCGTACTTTCCTGAGAATGCACGTTTCCGCACGGACCCATTTGACGATGGCCTTTATGAGCGTTGGCAGGACCTGCCTGCTCAGGGACCAAATTGGAAAAACATGAAGATAAGCTCGGGCTGGGACGCCCAGGGACTTCATGACGAGAAAGGCTGGCCGTATAAGGGCATAGCATGGTATAAGTTTGACATTGATGTGCCGGCTCAAACTCAGGAAAAAAATGTATTCCTCTACGGTTTAGCTGTAGTGAATGAAGCATGGGTATGGATGAACGGTCAATATGTGGGGCACCGTCCCTACAATATGCCCTGGTTCCGACCTCACTCGATGGAGCTTGATGTAAGCAAATTACTGAAGCCGGGCAAAAAAAATCACGTTACAATCCGGGTACTGTGCAACTTCGATGTTTTCGGTGCAAATGGTATTTACGAGCCGATGTTTCTCTACGCAAAGAAACCTTAGAAAAAATCTCATCTAAGCAGCCCTGAGTTAAAGCAACGAGCCTGTCTACTCAGATTTGGCCTTCTTCCTCTCAGTCTAAAGACTGTCCTTGCCCTGCGTCAACCATTCAAGGTTAAAGCGGGCGAAGGTTATCTTCTCATACTTGTCCTTAACACCGCGTTCGTAGAAACAGCAGATTGTCATATCGGGGGCAATAGCTAATTCTGAATACGCGGTTTTGCCCGGGTACAGTGTGCGCGAAACGGGCCAAGTCCGACATTCATCATAACTGAGCCTGATAGTCATATTCTCTCTTTCAGTCCCGGCGGGGCTGGAGAATAAAACCCGGTTTTTTACATGATGCTTTCTATCCGTGAAACGGGTAATACTCGCCTGGCATTTTGGCGCCATCATTGATTGCTCTAATTTGACTTCAGACCACGTGAGCCCTTCGTCGGTGCTCCATGCGTAGGCACGCCGGTTCTTACCCTCATAACTTCGGATATTCAAATAAACAGAACCGTCCTCGACCTCAATCGCCTGGCACTCATTTGTTTTCCCATCCAAAGTGCCGCCCAGTTTCCAGCTCTTGCCGTGGTCGTCACTATATATTACGTGAGAAAAGTACCACTGGGGATTTTCTTTAGTGGCGTTCTTTATTTTGTGGTCACACGGGATAAGCAACCGCCCGCTACTGAGTTGAATTCCATGTCCCGGTCCGGTGGCATACCAGGTCCACTCCGGCTTTGAAACGGAATCGGTGATTTCTACCGGCGCCGACCAGGTAGCTCCATCGTCCATACTTTTTGTGATAAAAATCCGCTTGTTATTCCAGCAAAAAGGCAGCCAGATTGTCCCCGTCTCGCGGTCCACCACCGGACAGGGATTCCCAACAGTATTGTCGCCATCATCCCAGATGATTTTAATCTCCGTCCAGGTTTGGCCGTTGTCGAAACTGCGCTTTATCGCAAGGTCAATATCACCTTTGTCCGAGAAGCTCTTTTTTCGGGCCTCGCAGATTGCCAGCATAGTTCCTTTATTGGAAACAACCAAAGCCGGTATCCGGTATGCCTTGTACCCATCCTGACCGGAGATAAACAGGTCGGTTTGTTTAGGTTCTAAATCTGCCGAAATTGCTCCCGGTTTTCGGAATTCGATTTCCCACTTGGAAACTCCGGCTACAAAAAGCCGTGCTGTTCTGCCGGCTAATTTGTCCGTTTCACGTTTTGCACTGTCGGTGCCGACAACCTGTGGATACCATTTCGACTTTTCAAGCTCGCCGGCATCTAATATCTTGGCGGGCTTTGTCCAGCCACTCGGGTTGAACAGCTCGTGGTTGTAACTTATGTAGATACTATCCTGCGCCCAGTTCTTGTCTTTGGCGCGATCCAGAAGCATCACCCAGGTTTTCAGGTAGGTATTCCAGTGAACCGAAGGGCCCCAGAACGCGTCGGCGTCGGGGCGGTGCCAATCGATAAACGCCGAGAATATTGTCGTTACATGTCCGCCGATGCCCGGCTCGTTCCATTGACCTTTATACCATTTAAACACTTTGCCCCTGGGCTGATCCAGGTCTTTAAGGGGCATTCTCGCCACAGACACACCTTGCTCTGCTTTATCTTTGTTATAGGTGCTGATAAAGAAATACATATATTTCTTATTGCGGTCAGCAATGACTGCGAAATCACCGTTGCCTCCCACAAAGTACTTGTTGGCCGAGTCCGGGTTGTTTGAGCCGCGAGGCGCTTCCAGCACAATACCGAGATCCCGCCAGGTAAGCCCGTTGTCCCCGGATACCATTGTGCCTATACGCGGCGCCGTCCTGTTCGGCGAAAGGGGCGGCTCATTATGGTACCACATATAAAGCTTGCCGTCGTCGGCCTTGTATGTCGACTCGATCCACCTCCCGCCCATTTTCCAGCCTGCTTCATTATCGAAGTTGACCCGCTTCGAGGGCCGGCTTAAATGAAACAGGTCCGAACCGGAGGATCGAAATGGATGGCCCGTAGAATAGAACATGTACATGGTGTCTCCGTCCCAGTGCGAGGGACTGCTGCAGTCCACGTCGCCGTCCGCTTTGGGGTCTGCCGTCCCATGCACTATACCCGGGAACTGAACCCGGGCAGCAGGACGTATTACTACCGAGTCTTGTCCATAGAGGAAACCATCACCCATGCCTGCTATGAAAAGCACAATCAAAAACAGTGACCAAATCGTAATTATCTTCATTTTTTCCGCCTCCTATGTTTAGGTGCATTCGTTGCAACCACAGTAATCGTGCAAGCTAAATGAATATTTGTTTCTATTACAGTAAACTTTCGCACTTTTTAAGCGACTAATTTTAATGGTTTATAAACAAAAACATATCGACCAGCCGATGTCTTTATTGGATAAAAAATTAAGACAGGGAGGTCGATATGTACACAGTTATTTCGGC
>JBARPZ010000020.1:0-2688 GCA_049643445.1 Sedimentisphaerales bacterium | reverse complement strand
TTCCTCCAGTGGTATTTATGTCAATGCATATCAAGACGGTCTCGCGTGGGAGCGGCCTACCTCGGTGGAGTTGCTCAATCCTGACGGCAGCGAAGGTTTCCATATCAATGCGGGCGTGCGGATCCGCGGGGCATTCAGCCGAGATGGCGGCAATCCCAAGCACGCCTTGCGCCTGTTCTTTCGAAGTGTATACGGAGCGGGAAAGCTCCAGTACCCCCTGTTCGGCAGCGAGGGAGTGGACGAGTTCGACAAGATCGATCTGCGTACCAGCCAGAACAACTCATGGGCGTTCGAGGGCAGCTCCCAAAACACTCTCATTCGGGACGTCTTCTCCCGCGACGTGCAGCGTGACATGGGCCAGCCATACACCCGTAGCCGGTATTATCATCTCTACATCAATGGTCATTATTGGGGTCTCTACCAGACGCAAGAAAGGGCCGATGCCGATTTCGCCGAGTCATACCTGGGCGGGGATAAAGAAGAGTACGATGTGGTCAAGAACGACTCATCGGCCTCACGCGTCCTGCACGCTACTGACGGTACAATGGATGCATATCAACGGCTGTATAACGCTGCGGTCGCCGGCTTCACCTCCGACTCGGCCTACCTTGCCGTGCAGGGTCTTCAGCCTGACGGGACGCCGGATCCAGGCGGTGAGAGACTGCTTGATCCTGAGAACGTAATGGACTATATGATCTGCACATACTATACAGGTGATCCCGATGCGCCGGTGAGTTGCTGGGCCCACTTCTCAAACAACGTGTTCGCAATCTACAATCGCGTCCGGCCTCAGGGATTCACGTGGTACCGGCACGATGCCGAGCACTCCCTGGGGGCCAATGGTGGGGTCACCGAAGGGCGGCTCTTGACCGATCCTACGGATCGAACGATCGGTCAGTATTGGCAACATTTTAATCCGGCCTGGCTCCATTTGCGCTTGACCGACAATCCGGAATATCTCATGCAGTTCGCTGACCGGGTGAATAAGTATTTCTTGAACGGCGGACTGTTGGCAGCGGCGCCGAATATCCAGCGGTGGATGACCAGAGCAGGCCAGATTGATCTGGCGATCATTGCCGAGTCTGCTCGCTGGGGTGATTCTAAAACATACCCGCCGCTCAACAAGACCCATTGGGAGGGTCAGAACAACTACATGGTCAACACTTTCTTCCCTCAGCGGACCCAGATCGTCATTAACCAGATGCGATCAGTGAACATGTTCCCTTATTTGGACGCACCGGTCTTTAATATCAACGGCTCGTATCAGCACGGCGGCGAGGTTTCAGCAGGTGACGTGCTGACCATGGATAATCCTCCATCCGGCACCATCTATTACACCATCGACGGCTCCGATCCTCGCCAGCCTGTGAGCGGAAATGCTATTGGTACGATATATACCAACTCTGTAACATTGAATAAAACAACTCATGTCAAGGCACGCGTGCGGGACGGCAGCACATGGAGCGCGCTAAACGAGGCGATATTCGCCATCGGCCCGCTCGTCGAGAGCCTGCGTATCACCGAGATTATGTACCATCCACGCAACGCCGGAGCTTTAACCGATCCGAACGAGGAATTTATTGAACTGAAAAACATCGGAACAAGCACACTGAATCTGAACCTGGTACAATTCACTGAAGGAATCCATTTCACCTTCCCTGATATGGAGCTTGACCCCAACGAATGCGTCGTAGTTGTGGAAGACCAGGGTGCATTCGAAGCCAAATACGGTACATCAGTCAATATGGCAGGTCAGTACACCGGCAGCCTGGCCAATGATGGGGAAAGGATTAAACTCCAGGACGCTATCGGCCAGCCGATTCTGGACTTTGAGTACAAGGACGGCTGGCATTCAATCGCCGATGGCGACGGCTTCTCTCTGACTATGATAGACCCAACTGACAAAGCCCCGTATAGTTGGGACGAAGGCCTGGTCGCGCACTGGAAGTTTGATGACGGCACCGGCGGCACTGCGATAGACAGCGCCGGCACCAACAACGGGACCCTGTATGGAGACAAAACCTGGACAACTGGCCGAATTGATGGAGCATTAAGCTTTGACGGCGACGGTGATTATGTTGCTGTCGGTCCTATCCCTCCTTTAGCAGAAGACAGCTTAACTGCGCAGGCATGGATATGCGTGGACGAGTTTGCAGAGGCATATATTCCTGTACTGATGCAGCGAGATTCGGGTTACGATGGTTACTATTTCTATGTTATTAATAGTGCGCCTACATTTTATGTTATTAATGGTTTAACTTCTGCTCAGGTGATTTCACCCGAGACAATTAACGCGGACCAATGGTATCATGTTGCAGCAACCAATGACGGCTCCAACCTGAAGCTGTACGTTGATGGCCAGTTGAAAGATAGTTTACCCTCAACCGGTTTTACAGGGGTTAGTAACAATGTCTATATTGGCTGTGAACCTCTCTCTCCACTCTATTACGCCGGCCTAATCGACGATGTTCGCATCTACGAGCGTCCGGTTAGCGAAAGTGAATTTCAGAATATAGCCGACCCGATGGGACGCTGGAGCCAAAAAAGCTCCTGGCGCGCGTGTGTATACCGCAACGGCTCACCCGGCTGGGATGACAGCAGCATTCTCCCCAATCCCGGTGCCGTGGTAATTAACGAAGTTATGTCACATTCGAACGCCGGTCCGGACTGGATTGAGCTGCACAATAC
>JBARPZ010000019.1:0-4818 GCA_049643445.1 Sedimentisphaerales bacterium | reverse complement strand
AATGTATTCCTCATTTGGGTCATTCAGGTTGCCGGTGAACCTTGGATGGTACATAAGCTCGGTGATACGCAGGTTCTCTGCGACCGGGCCGATGGCATATATCGCCTCGTTCAGTGCGCTCCAGGCGACGCCGTCCAGAACGCGTGCCTTGACATGTGTACTTTTGGTCAGCGTAATCGGATTGTTGTTATACCAAATTCCGACTGGATTTCCGGTCACAGGCTGGCGTGGGTCGCTGCCGTCGAGGGTATAATAGATGTCGCCGGACCCGTTGGGATTATCTATGAACACATCAAATCCACTGGGGACCTCACCACCATTCTGGTTGAACGTGGGTGCATTGATACTTGGGAGCCAACCCACAAGATCTCTAAACTGATAGATTAGGTCGTCATTACGGTAAGTGATCCAGTTTCTGACATTATCAACCTCATGGAGCCAGTCAACCTTTGTGAATGGCTTCTGAAATTCTGTTTTTTGGGCATCACCCCACCTGGCTGATTCAGCAATGACAGCAAGGTCTATTTGGTCGGCGCGGGTGTCAATGCGGGCTATGGCCACATCAGGAGTCAGCAAACCGCCGTTGTATAAATGTTTCTGGACGTGGTCGGCGAAATGCAGGCGATATTCGGCGTTTAGGATAGCAAGTTGTTCGTGTAACCAATGCGGATTAAAGTACCCCCAATCGTCGCCCGCCCCTGTAAATGGCGTAACCAGATTCCATTCTCCTGTTCCCAGAGAATGTTCAGAGTCGTGCTGCATTGATTTCCAACCATCTGGATTAACGCGGTTGTAGATGCTCCACGTATTGTTTGGTATATTGCCGTAACGTGAGCCGGGTCCATCCCTGTCGCCCGAATAGTATTCGATAATCATAAAATCGATAAGGTTATCGACATCGAGTAATTTTTCATAGGCTGGATTTGGCGTACCGTCGAGTTCCAAACCCTGAATTCGGAAGTAGTCAGTGTTACCCCAATAGCCATTCCAGTACGCATTGTCGGCCTCAAGATAGAGCCGCAAATAGGCTTCCATATTACCATTGGTGGCCGACATCTGGCGGTTAATCTCCCAGTCGGTTTTTACAACATCGTAGTTCTCCTTATCACCACCCATATATGAAGCAGCGAACGAATCTTCGGAGCGTTCCTGTGTCATATATAATCCCCAGTAATGCCCGTTGATGTACACATGATAATAGCGGCTTCGCGTATAGGGATGGCCCATCTCACCCTGCAAATCCCGTGAAAAGACCTCACGAACCATGCTGTTTCGGGGGTCTCCATCGAAGCTCCAGGAGTAGTTTTGGCTGCATCGAAGGTCGACATGGTCAAACTCATTCGCGCCTTCATCGCCAAACAGCGGGAACCTCAGCTTGGTTTCACCATAATCGCCTCGGAAGAACAGTCGGAATGCGTGTTTGGGATTGCCGTCGCTGCGGCTGTAACCACCACGAATCCGAAGACCTCCGTCAATCTGGAAGCCTTCGCTGCCGTCAGGATTGATTAACTCCACCGACACAGGTCGTTCCCACTCTCGACCGTGTAGCTGTGCGTTGACATAAATGCCGATCGTGGGGTCGAACAAGTTGGACAGCTCTGTCACGAGCGAGATGGTCGGTATGGCCTTCAGAGCACTTTTGACCTGGCCCGGGTACAGGTCGTAGACCACACATGGGTCCATACCATAATCAAATTCCTGCCCGTTGACGGGAAAGTCGGGCCAGTTAGGGCCAGGCGGTTCGCCAAGGGATGATTGTATTATCACGTCATCGAGGAAGATATAGGTATGCGTCTCGACCGCAGAATCCAGCCAGCCCGGCTTGACAGCAACCGCGCGGATGACGGTAGTCTCATCGATTTCGAGTGGCGGATCGGTCTGTGGGTTGTAAGGCGTACCATGGGTTATCGTAGGACGTGAGCCATCGAGGGTGTAAAGAATCACGGCGCCATCCGTCCCGTTAGACAACGTCAAGTCAATATGCCAATCCGGTGGACCGGTATAGAAAGTACGCTTGGTGCTGACCCAGACATCTGAGACAGCACCCATCGCTCCCGAAATGTTGAATGTGCCCGGTGTGGGTCTGGTGAAGTATTCCGGAACAGCACGGTTCACGGCGGTGATAAGCTCGGGCAGGATACGGAACTCGCCGTCGTTCTCGTTGTCGTTAAGACCCTGAATCGCCAGCACGTTCTTTTGGGGTTTTGGCAGCAGCAAGTCCAGGTAGGACATAAGGTTGATTTCCTCGAAGACCAGGGAATCCTCAATCGGACGATTGGACAAGGCCGTCGAGTCCCACTCGACAGGATTCGGGGCATTGCGCCAGGTAACCTTCAGGCCGTTCAGATACGCCGCTAAGCCATCTTCGTACCTGATTCGCAGCGCAAGCATGTCGAGGAGGTGGGGGTCTTCGACCTCAAATTCAATCCGCGTCCACAGGGAGGCATTGGAATACTGCATCTGGTTCTGCATCTCATTGGTAACAATGCCACTGCATAGAACGTCATTAGGAATCACTCTCTTGGATATCCCAGGTCCTTCATAGCTCACGATCAGGACCTCGTCGACGTTATACTCAAAGTAGTCAACCTTGATCGGATGCATACCCGCATTCAGATAGATAATGCCGGAGCTCTCTTGCGCACTATGCCTGCCATCATTATAGACCACGAGGTAATCATCAATGAACAGTAGGCTGCCGTCATCAGAAGTTGTGTAGAAGGTATAGTCTCCATTCAGGGGAACTTCGATAAAGCCGGTGAAACGGAAACCAAAAGAGTCATTTTGCTGGTGTGGCGTGATGTCGAAGTTATCGACGATGCCGAAGTCTTCAGGTTGCAGCGAGTCAAAGTCAGGCACGTACCACCACGTGCCCTCGAAGTACTTGTAGTTCAGGCCCTTGATGCCGCAGATGTCGCCGAAGTGAAGGTTGGTCGTCGGTTGGGTAGCCCAAGTCGAGTCATCAAAACCAAGGTCGGCCCAATCGGTGCCAAGGGACGCATCGCCGCTGGTCGGCACGTGATAGGAGGCGATAGCACTTGTTGGCAAGATCGTCGTGGCGTGCTGCGCAAGACCATAAGAGATATTGGTCAACTGTTCGGGGTATTGCGCTGCGTATTCGTGGGCGATAGTAATCCCGTCAGGAGCTACCAGCGCAAGATAATCACCATTCTGTTCGAGATTGAAGTTGGTGTGATAGTAACCGAGAGAGTCAAGATACGGGTAATTAAGCGGGTTTTCCTCATACGTCTTCCCCGAGGCAAATACGACGAGGAACTCACCGGGTTCAATCTGGAGGCCGTTTGGGAACTGCCACTTGATCAGGTTAGAATTATTGTTAGTCAGATACCAGCCGTCCAGATTGACAGCCGTGTCCGTAGGGTTGTAAATCTCGATCCAGTCGGAGGATTCGCCGTTTCCGTCCAGCAACTCGCCTTCTTCAAGGGGCTCCGAACTGGTGTTGCTCGCCATAAATTCGCTGATGACTATGTGGGGGTCTACTATCTGCCAGTTTTTGGACAGCAGGGCGAAATCAGCCATATTTACGCTATTGACGCCGTCCAGGTCAGCTTTGCAGCCAGGGGTGAGACAGCCCGGGGCCAACCACTGCCAGGCAAAAGCCTGAACGTCTTTGAAATCAACTACATGGTCATCGTTCAGATCACCTACCAGTTGAGCCTGGGAATCAGTCGAAATGGCCGAAAATGCTATAAAAACTGCTAATAGCAATGAGATTTTCATAGATATGGGCATCTTTATTTCCTTCCTCACAGATGTTTTAAGACGTCAGTCGATTTACTATCAATGTGGGTTCCCGTTTTGCTATTGATGAAAAATGGGAATCCGAGTTGTTTTGAATTCTTCTATATATAATAGTAGACGTAAAAGAGTCCAAAAAGTTACAAATTATTCCATTTTTTTACAAAATTTATTATAACATAAATTTGGTGGCTAAGTCAATGTATTTTTGTTGTAAATTGGTGTGGCAAAAGAACATAATACACAATTTGTGCAATTCATTGTGATGGATGACAAGGATTTATAACGACTGACAAAGTAGCTAAAATCGTTTTTAATTCAGGTTTCTATGGATTGGCGGTGCCGGGTGAAGGTGTGGCCGCTTTCCAATTGATTACGTCATTGCCATAATCATTCGGGTCTTTACGCGAAAGCGATTTGCCAAGCCCATCCGCTTCGGTCGGCCAGAGGTCAACGCCGCCGGGACAATCCTCTGGATGTGAACCATCACTGTAAGTTACCCTGTCAATGCGGATATAATATCGCGTACCCTCCTCATCAATATCGCCGGGCATACCAATCTGCAGCCTCTCCCCGGCGTTGCTCAACCAGCCACTATAACCATCGACAACCTGAACACCAAGCGGCATACTGCCATATCTTGTTATAAAGGCCGCCAGGTCCTTCACCACCATTAGATAACCATTAGCTTTTATCGTCGCAAAAGGTGAACTGCCCGAGAAGGTATAATCAATACCGTCGGTGAACTTCCACGGGGCGAGTTTATCAATGCGGTATAAAGTCACATTCGTTCCGGTGATGTTGTGCAGCTCGATATATTCCTCATTCTGATTGCCGGTCGGTGGATTGTACATAATCTCGTTGATTACAATGGGGCCGACCTTGGGATAAGCATTGTTCGTATCCGGCGTATTGTAGTCCATCGCCACAAAGTTGAAATTATCGGTGCTGGGCTTGTAGTAACGGCCAAACGATACGTTGGTCTGCGAAGCGCCAAAATCCTCCACCTCGCGGTAGCCGGTCAAGAAGCCATTCGGATCCAGGTGTGAGGACAGGCAC
>JBARPZ010000018.1:0-6843 GCA_049643445.1 Sedimentisphaerales bacterium | reverse complement strand
AAACAAGTTGTTATTAGACTTGCTGCGGGTAATTGAGTTTTCCGCGGTGCCAGGAAATCTCGAAGGTCAGCGCAAGCTGGATTTCTTCCATTTTCCGAAATGTAAAATCTTTTCTTTCTGCTTCTTTATAGTCTCATCGTGTAGTATGAGCATGGCCAGCACGTCCGGATGGCGCGAGCAGTATTGATTAATTTCATCCGGGGACAGAACCATAAAGGCAGTCGAAAGAGCATCGGCTGTTGCGGCATCTCTGGCACATGCCCAGGCAGCGGAACTACCTTCAACAGGCTCATGCCTACGCGGGTCGATGATATGCCGGCCCTTCTGTAAACCTGAGCCGCTGAGCGCCTGGTTCTGTAAATGAAGACCGGCCAATGTCTGCTTGAGATTATGCGGATTGCTTAACGTTACAGACCAGCCTTTCGTCCCTCGTGGTGAACCTATGCCCAAAGCCGTACTGTAGCCTCCATGAATTAGAGCCACATCGATGCTCCAGTCGCGCAGCAGTTCCGCCATCTTGTCAATTGCGTAGCCCTTGCCGATACCTCCGAGGTCAATTTGCACTTTGTCTGTTAGAAGCTCCACCGTGTATTGGGATTCGTCCAATTTGAAAAGGTCCATGCCGGTGCGCTGACGGGCAATATCCAGTTCCTCTTTCGAAGGTACGCGCAGGCTTTTGTCCGGATTCAGCCAGCAGCTCATCAGAGATCCAACAGTAATATCAAAAGCCCCATTAGTTTCGGTATTAATATTGCGGCTTATTTGCAGGCACTCAAAAGTGTCCAGACCAACCTTCGCAGATTGACCGGCAGAAAGGTTGTTAATTCGGGAGATATCACTGTTTTCGACGTATCGGCTTAGTTCCTGCTCAAGCTCATCGAGTTTATCGAAAGCGGCCTGGGCCGCCTGCTGGGCGTAATGGCCGTCTTCGTGCAGGATGAAGAGCTCAAAAGTCGTTGCCATAGCCTCATGGGAAAACCGCCGGAGCCCTGCGATGGAACCCCAATCGCTCTTGACAAATTGAGTTTCTTGTTGTAATTGACGTTGCTCATAACTATCCAACAAATCTTTCGTCACATAACCTCGCAATTCTACCTGCGGACGCAATTCTATGTATGAATCGAAAAGGGGCATGTACAAGTCCTTCTGGCCGGGGGGCGGCAGAAAAAAATACTCCGGCAGTTTCGGTTCCATACTCGCTGAAGCGATAATGACAGGAGCAGGCATTACATTCTTATCAATATCGGTCCACCACCAAACTTTCTCAAAGTGTCTGAAATACCACGGCAGAGGCCAGTAGTCACCGCCGGGGCAGATAACCTGAATCCCCATTGCATGGCCATCCGGATGCACTTTTGCCAATTCTTCAACCCGCTCGGTTATCGTAAACACATCCATAGTCGGATGAGCGTAGACGTAAGGATTGCGACTGTCGGAATGATATTTGTAACTGTTCAGATACCCCTGCCAGGCTAAGTGTGCTCCGGCGGCAATCAGCAGTACCCCGATAAATACTTTCGCCCGGATATTCGGCGCCAGATTTATCAACGCAACGGCCCCGATACCAGCCAGTAAAATCATACCGTGGAGGAATCCGAGCAGACACCAGGGAGTTTTATAAGGGATGATAGAATACACTACGGTCATTGCTAAGGTGTAAAAGGCAATAAACCGAAGCAGATGGAAATTAACGCCTTTCATGGGTCTTTTTCTAATCGCGACTATGAAACCAACTACAGCCAAAAGAACAATGAGGGCTTCGCTCCAGACAAGCCCGGAACCGTATTTAGAATAAAGAAGCATCTTCAGATAATAATACCATGGGTGATTGTGCAATTGGTTTTGGCCGGCACGATCAAAATAAGTTGTATACGTTCGAACCGAATCCAGAATTCCTGTGGGATTCGAGAGAAAAGATGAGAAAAACAGTACCGAGACTACTGCAGCAGCTACAAGAGCTGCGATAAGATGGCAGGGTTTTATGGTTTTAATGGGATTTAAGACAGAACCACTTTGCCGGGGCGACATCAACAGAGTAAGCACAAGAGCCAGCAGCATTGAACCATAAGCAATGATACATGTTTCCTTTGTCGCATTCATCAGGCCCAGGAATATCCCGGCCAGTATCGCCCACTTAATGCTTTTACTTCTCGTGTAGCGGTAGCTGGAAGCAATCACCCCAAATGTGAAACAAACAAGGAGCATTTCCTGAATGTAGTATCGGCTGTAATAAACCATAGCCGGAGAGATAGCGGTCAATACAGCGGCACAAACCGCAGACGTCCGGCCCAGGCCATCAGCGATGAGCAAAATCAGGAGCAGAAGCAATACACCGAAGAAAACGGGCACAATACGCAACGTGGTTTCGCTTAGGTCTGTGGATTTTTGTGCGCGTGCGGCCCAGGCGGGAATCAGGGTAAGGTAATTAAGTGTGGGGCCGTGATATTCATAGGGGTCATAGTCATAGAAACCATCCTCCAGAAGCTCTCCGAATTTGAAGGCATGGACGGCCTCGTCGCCATGCATGGGACGCTGTTTCAACTGCGGCAGGCGCAGAGCTAAAGCACCAATTGTCGCGGCCAAAATCAGGACAACACTTATTTTTGACCATTTCATCCTGGCTACTTGGCAAAAACTTCCACTTCGATATAGTGATTTAAGTCGTTACTGTTATTGCCTTGACTGCAGAAACGGACATAGCGGGCTCGAACACCCTTACCCGCGATAAGCCTGCCTTCAGAAGTTTCGGTATAGTGCTTATCTTTGCCGACACCCAAACCAGCAGAGTTGTCAATATCGTTGTTGAACAGAGTAGTGACATCCGAAATAAAATCAGGGTCAGAGGCAACCTGCACAACCACATCAAAATAAACACGCGCCTGCTTATGGAAGTGCCAGCACACAATGGCGTATATCTCATACTCCGCCTCGAGGTCGATAGCGACGATTTGCTTAAAAGGACCTAACTCAACATAACTGCCGTCAGCGGCTTCCTTGTCACCGTCGGTTATCATTTCTATCTCGCCGATGATTGGCAGGTCGTCTGTACTGGTCACCGGTTTTTCGAAGGCAACATTTTTTACATCTGGAGGGGCGTAAAATGAAGGCCGCGGCTTTCCCCGCGGTGGCTCAAGATTATCCACCTTCGTATCCTGCGGCGTGCCAACAAACATCGGTTTGGGAAGCTTAATTGGTATTGGCACCCATTTGGATGCGCTTGCGTCCCCGCTGACAGGCGGTTCTACTTTCTCGGTGTCCTTGGTTGCCGGTGGGGTCACTTTCGTCACTTCGGGGGATTCTGAAATCTTTTTTACCGGTTCTTTGACTGGTTCCACTGACACATCTTTAACTGGTGCCACTGTCACAACAGGGGGTTTCGTGTCGGTTTTCTCCGGCTGAGTCTGAGTCGTAGCCTCCTCCTCGGACTGTTTACAGGAAGCAACAACAAACAAAGCCATCACTATCAAAATACAGATAGAAACGTTCACAACTGAATTAAGACCTTTTTTCCTCATTTCTTCTTAACCTCTAAATCCTAAATTAACCACAATAATTTTTTTCTCAGCAAACTATTGTTTGCACAACTTAATGAATGCAAACATTTTATATTATTTAGACAAGATTGTCAAGCCACCGGATAGTTATTTTTTTGCACTTCTTTGCTGCATACCCATTACGCTACAGAATCCAGGTAAGCAAAAAAACACCCATAACAGGCCTGTTTATCGGTTCCTCCCCTGAGACATGAAAAAATCAGCAGGGATTCGGCAGTCCCGAATCCCTGCGTTATAGGACGATACATTAATCAATTGTCAGTTTCGCATCTACTTCGGATTCTCAAACGCAACTTACTACTGGGCCTTATCACTTTCGGCCGGAGCCTCAGCAGGAGTCATCTCGAGCACTTTTGACTCAAGCCCTGCCTTGGCAAGTACATAATAGAGCACGCCACCGACAATAAATGCCGCCAGCGGCGCCGCAGGAATTTTCACACTGCTCACCAAAGGTAGAATGCCGACTACAAATCCGGCCGCCCAGGATATCCACCCGGCGAGGTTCCAACCGGCACGAGGACCCGCCCACTTCTTGCCCGCCATCAGGTAATCAACCATCATAGCTCCACAAACGGGGCCGAAAGATGCACCGATCACTGTGAAGACCGCACCGGCCCTGCCCGCCAAACCAGTGACGGCCAAAAGAATGCTAACACCGGCACCAATACCGACAGAAGCAAACGGGTTCACTTTGGGAAGCGTTGTCTTGAAACTATTAGCCGCGATGAACGACGAGAAGCATGCCGGTGGGAAAGCTGCAACAGCCAGCAACAGAGCCATGATTTTGCCTGTACCGGCAGAGCCCATCAAGCCTCCCATGAAATCAGATGAAGATGGATCCATCGCATAATTGCCCGTTGTGCCAAAGTTGCCCGCAGCGATCAGAATAGCTGCACCCGCTGCAACGATAGTAGCCAGAGCGATTCCGACCAAGCCGCCCATCTGAACGTCTTTGGCGTCTTTGCTGTTCATGCCAAAATCAACGCCGGCGGCGCCGGCCGTCGCGAAGAAACCAACCACAAACGTTATGCTCAACAATATCACGCCAAGGAAGCTCAAACCGCTCGTTGCACCTCCCTCAACGGTCCCTGCGGTTACCAGAGCTTCCGCATCGAAATCGCCGATCCCCCCCATAGTTTTCCCGAGCATAATAGCAAGGATTGCCAAGGGGATCAAAGGAAGGAAGGTAGCGACTTTAGCAACGTACTGAATACCCTTGAGTCCCACGAACGCAGCAGCAGCAGCCCAGATCACAGCAATAATCTTCCAAGCAACCTCGCTGGGGCCGAAGAAAGACGCAATGGCCTTCGATGCGAAATACGCATTAACGCCAAGCCAGCCGAACTGAAGCACACCCATCAAAAAACCAGGCATCAGGAATCCGCCTTGCGCTCCGTAAGTAGATGTCCCGACGACGTAAAGCGGCAAGCCCGTCTTCATGCCGAGCAGGCCCGGAACAACGTAGAAAAGAAAGTGGCACAGAAGCGCCGCTACGACCAGGCCTAGAAGCGCCACGCCGATACCTTTACCGAGCACACCGCCGGGTGCGCCCGCCCCGCCGCCGGTCGGCGCCTGGCTCCAGAAAACGAACCACAGGAAAATACCCGCGTACGTCGGCGCCGTGTTCTTGTACCAAGGCGCCCGATTCTCCATCGGATTCGGCTTGGCCATACTCACATAATCTGGCAGCATTCCATTACTCATAATCCGTTCTCCTAACTAAATACTGTAAATTATCTGTGCCCGGCACCTTGCCGGATTTCCATCCAGTATAACATTGCCGCTAAAAATGTCGATTTAATTAAAAATTAGTCCGCCTGAGGGATTTCAATTTTCTTGCCGCCGCCCATAGCCGATTCGTGGGCACATATCCCGGCCATCGTCCAGTTAGCGGCGGTTTTTGCATCGGCGGCAGACTCCCGGCTTTCAACAATTGCGCGAATAAACTCGTGAGTCAGATGGGGATGTGAGCCGCCGTGGCCCGAGCCCTGGATAAAAGAAGTGTGCTCGTGTTCTTCGTCATAGACGCCGTGGCCCGTAAAAGGAGCTATCTCCTTTGGCAGCAGGTGGCCGTAATCCGGGACCTCTATCCTTTTTGCATCTTCATAGCCGGAGTAAATCACCGGCCCCTCACCGGCAACCTGCTCCCATTCGAATGAAAGTTCTGTACCGTACACATCAAAGCTTTCTCTGTATTGCCGGATGGTATTAAAAAGCGACCTTGTCACCTCGCAGGCAAGCTCGGAATCGGCCAGTTTCAGGATAGCGGTTTCAATTGCAAACGGCGAATTGTATTTTTTGATATAGTCTTCCTGAATTACTCCTGAGCCATAACAAACAACCGACTCAACCGGCTTTTTCGCAAGGCAAAGCAGCGGGCTGACTGCGTGAGTTGCATAGTGCATTGGCGGAAAACCGTACCAGTAATCCGGCCAACCAGGCAATCCCATATTCTGCTGATGCGAACCCCTTAAAAACTGAATCTTACCCAGCTTTCCCGTCTCAACCAGCTCCTTTGCATATAGAAATTCCCGTGAATATACGGCTGTTTCCATCATCATATACACTTTGCCGCTTTTTTTTCTGGCCTTTGCAATTTCGAGGCAGTCTTCTGTAGTTGTCGCCATTGGAACTGTGCAGGCAGTATGTTTGCCCGCATTTAACGAGGCCAGTGACATTCGACCATGCTCGGCAATGGGCGAAACGACATGGATAGCGTCCAGCTCGTCAATGCTTAAAAGGTCTTCGAATTTGGTGAACCGTCTTTCGATTCCAAATTGCTCACCTATCTCGTTGAGGTGGTCTTCGCTTCTTTGACAAATAGCATAACATTCGGCATCAGGATGCCTTTGATAAATAGGGATAAACTCGGCTCCAAAACCAAGCCCGACTACAGCTACTTTTACCTTTTGCATAATGTCTCTCCTTTCCGGCCTTTGCCGGTTCCCATTTATAAAAAATCCCCCTATCCAGTCCAGAAAAATGTACAAAAACAGCTCACTTACCCATTATTCCTTCATTTGAGTCCGGATCATCAAGTAGGTATGCACAATCGCAACCAGTGCCAGCAACAATGCGCTATAACGATGTGCATCCAGGAGTAATTCCTGGCAATGGGTTCCGAAAAACGGAAACATGCTCGAAACAATCGAAAGGATTAAGGGCAAAGCTAATACGACAATCAGCCAAAAGGTTATTTTCTGTCCCAGATTAGAACATTGGCAAACAGATTTTTCCTCAGCGGTCTTCGGCAGAATAACCCGCCAAATCAAACGCTGCAGCCAGGGCC
>JBARPZ010000017.1:0-13573 GCA_049643445.1 Sedimentisphaerales bacterium | reverse complement strand
TTCTTAGTCAGGCCCTTTGCCAGAATCTCGCGTTTGGCCACACGAACAAGGTCATTGGCGCCGCTGGCTTGTCCGCACGTCCCTGTGGGAATAACTATGCAAGGGATGCTTTTGTCAGTGGTGTCAAAAAGCACACTCCGTAATTCTTTTAGCTCATCTATCGAAGATAGTCTCAACATCCTGTCATCCTAAAGAAATCCTTACGTCAAACTACTTGTTCTCCTTCAAGCTTGACTAAACCAAATCCAACATATGGTTTTTGCATCCACGGCGCGAACAAATTTGTACTATACCTCCGCCATCAACGAGCATCGGCACCATCGATGCCCCGCACATTGAACAGTCCGATGTGCTGTGAAATTCCACACCACAACGCGGGCAAAGAAAGCTCGCCACAGAGCCTGTGGAGACGTCAAACTCGGAAGCAAAATTGTAACTACCATACAGGCAGGATAGTCTGAGCCAGCCTTGCTTGTGGTCAGAGGATATGGTCACCCGGATTGATGGGTGGCCGTCAATTTCAAAGGTCTCGTCATTTAGGCTGTGATTACAATGGGGACAGTTTACATTGATTGGGAAGATCCCTTTATCCTTTCCTATATCAAGTTTGCCAAATCCATTCCGAGCCTGCTCTAATAGTTGGCTAATCCTTGATTTTCTGACTTTCGAGAAGTAGTGGCCGTCGATAACAACAACCGGCCCAAGCGCACAGGCACCCAGGCAGTTCACCGTCTCCAAAGTAAATTCCTTGTCGGGAGTCGTTTCTCCGGCCTTGATTCCGAGCTGATGCTTCAACTCTTCGACAATCCTTGGCGCGCCCCGGACATGACAGGCTGTCCCCACACACGCACAGACAAGATGCCTGCCCCTTGGTTTCAGACTGAACGAACGGTAGAACGTGGCAACACCATATACATCGACCAAAGGGCGGCCTGTTTTGTCGCTTGTTATTCTAAGCGACTTTTCGGGAAGATACCCATATTCAGCCTGGATTTCTTCCAGAATGGCGATAAGCCCTCCCCTGTCCTTTCTATGCTCCTCCAGGATCCTTGATATATCTTTCGAATCTACGTCTTGCTGCGACTGGGTACCGGTGTTATTTGCCACTTGAGCAATCTCCGTGAAAGTACAAAAATTCTGTTTTCCACAATCATTATGATAAGTTAAACTAATACCAAAACCATATAATTGCTGTGGAAAAAGCAAGGAGATATGATATACTGTTTTTTGTGGCGTAGCGAAAGGATTAAATAATAATAAAATCTATCAGGACAGGTAATAATGCACATAGAAACGCTCAAGATATTTTGTGACTTAGCTGAATTACAAAGCTTTTCAAAAACCGCTGATAAGCATTTTCTAAGTCAATCGGCAGTCTCCCAGCAGCTTGCGCAACTGGAGCTTACGCACAAGTGCCAACTAATCAACCGCAAGAAGAGGCCCATCGAACTCACAAAAGCGGGCCAGTTACTTTACACGGCCGCTATAGATATGCTTGAGAGATATGAGCAGCTAAGGAGTGAACTGAATGCTTTGAAATCCTCATCCGGCAGCAGAATAAATGTAGCTGCAATTTATAGCATCGGGATGCACACTCTGCCGGGCTATGTCAAAAAGTTTATGATTAACTATCCGAATGTTAACGTTCATATCGAATACTTTAGCGCGGACAAAATATATGAGTTGATTTTAGCCGGTGATGTCGACATTGGCCTTGTGGCTGTTCCGAAAAGAGATAAAAGACTCGATGTATATGACTTTGAGGATGAGCCGCTGGTTCTGGCCTGCAGCCCGGCACATGCTTTGTCGTGCGAATCACAGGTCGATATTCATCAACTGGAGTTTGAGCAATTCATCGGCTTTGAGAAAGACACCCCTACACGGATATGGATAGACAATATTTTCCAGCGTTATAATATTGTCGTGCGGCCGGTGATGGAATTCGATAATGTCGAAACCATCAAACGAGCAGTAGAGATAAACTCAGGGATAAGCATATTGCCGCAGACCGCGATACTTCAGGAAATTAGCAGCGGCACGATAAAGGCAATTGGTTTTTCGAATGAGGATTTTGTCCGACCGACAGGTATAATCGTTCGCAAAGGTAAAATTTTGAGCAAGGCCGGCCGATACTGTATAGAACTGCTCTGCAAAAAAGTGTGAGGCTGGCGTCGAAATACCAGATGTGCTTCACGAGATACGAGACATGTCAATTAAAGCTGTAATATTTGACTTGGATGGCACAATAACCCAACCCTACTTTGACTTTGACGTTATTCGTGAAGAAATGGGACTGGATAGGAATTCTGGCCCGGTGCTTGAATCAATGCAGAAGATGACATCGCAAGAGCGTCGGCGAGTTGAAGAAATCCTGCATTATCATGAGAGCCGGGCAGTGGCAGAGTCCACACTTAACGATGGAGCTAAAGAGACACTTGCGATTCTTCATAAAGCCGGTATTCATATCGGAGTATTGACGCGTAACAAGCGAAGTAACGCCCTTGCTATTGCTTGCAAGCACGGCTTGAAATTTGATGCTATTGTTGATAGGGAAGATGGCCCGGTCAAGCCCGATGCTTTCGGCGTGCTGCGAATATGTGAGCAATTCGGCGTACAGCCGCAGGAAACTCTGCTGGTAGGCGATTATCTTTTCGATTTACTCTGCGCAAAGGCGGCAGGTGCCGTCGCGGTGCTGCTGGCCAATCACGATAGAGCCGGCGAATTTACCGAGCACGCGGATTTTACTATTGAAAAAATCGACCAAGTACTTCAAATTATCGAAGAAAAGAATACTTCGTGCAAAGAGTGAAAGGGGAAAATGGATAAAAAAATAATAGCAAAAAGTCTGTTTATATTGCTTAGTATAGTGTCTGCCTGTTGGGCTGGATGCTCCGCAAAGACGAGATGTGTTGAACCTAAAGAAAAACAAACTAATCCTGTTGATGTGGTTCTGAACCAACTGAGCCAGAAGACCAAACAGCTTAAGTCCTACGAGGCTCAGGTGGAATATACATTCATCCAGCCGCTGTTTGAGTCGGAAACACTAAGGAAGGGGGTTTTGTATTATGCAAAGTCAGGCAAAAAATCGAAGCTGCGGATGAATTTTGGGACCCTGAAACAGGATGATGAGGAAGAGCAAAAATACCGCGAGGAGTTTATCTTCGACGGCGTCTGGCTTACTCACATCAACTTTCAAATCAAACAGGTGAGGGTGCATCAATTAGCTGAGCCAAACAAGCCGATGGACGCGTTTGAGCTGGCCAGCAGGAATTTGCCGATAGTCGGCTTTGCCAAGATAGAAGACCTGAAGAAACAGTTTGATATAAAACTGGTCGAGCAGCAGAGGAACGAGCAGGAGAATTTTATTCATTTGAATTTGAAAGTAAAATCCGATTCGGTATATAAAGATGACTATGTTTCTATCGATTTCTGGATTGATAAGAAATTGGGCATGCCGGCCAAGATAAATGCTGTCTCCACGGAAGAGGATATTTATCAAATAAGATTACTAAAGCCCAAAGTCAATAAACGAATGGACCAAAAGGTTTTTGAGTTCGAGGTTCCCAAGGGCTTCGGCAAAGAAATAATACCGCTAAAGAAAAAGGTGAATTAGCCATAAAGACACAAAGGCACGAAGCAATTGACAATTTAAAAAACAAATATAACCACACCTTGATGTCTTTGTACCGTTGTGGCAAAAATACAAAAGGTTTGCCTCAGAGGAACACAGACAAAAACTGAGATAAAGTGCAGAAGTGTTACAAAATGGTTAACGGGAATGGAAAGGATTAAAGATGGCGAAGGGGATAGTTGTTTATTATTCGAGAACGGGCAATACGAAAGAGATGGCGGAAATTATATCCAAGGCGATGAATGATGCGGGTTTGCAGACGGACTGCAAATCAGTAAACGACGTTCAGGCGAATGATTTACCCAGCTATGATGCGATCGTCGTCGGTTCACCGACTTATTACGGCAATATGGCTGGGCCTATCAAGGAGCTGATTGATGAGACGGTAACCTTTCACAGTAAGCTCGACGGCAAGATAGGGGCGGCGTTTTCCAGCTCGGCAAATATCGGAGGAGGTAACGAGACTACAATTATGGGCATAATAGAGGCAATGCTGATTGCCGGTATGGTCGTCCAGGGCGACCCTAAGGGCGACCACTATGGGCCGGTTTCTATTGGTAAACCTGATGACAGGGTCAGGCAGCAGTGTGAGCGTCGAGGACGAAGAATTGCAGAATTAACAAAAAAATGTTGGATTAAAGGCAAAAAAAGAGATGGTAACTAAGACACGAAGTGACAGGGGAAAGAACATCTGAGTAGTGTGTGTAAGTGCTTGTATGACAAGGGGATAAGTCAACAGAGCTCTTGTGAGCTTTGGCTTTTTACCTTTGTGGCAAAAATAAAAAGTGTCGTTTTTCTTGCAAAAAAAGCATTTTTCTTTGACAAAGCTTTTGCAGGCAGTTAAGTTTTGTGCAATTCTACGTCAGTATTAGCAATTTTAACGCGCAAAGTGGAGGATTACTTTGATGCAAGAGTATGAAGATCTGAAAGTATTGATCACTGAAATTGAAGCCGACATCGACAAAGCCCAAGGTGGAAATAAGGCAGCAGGGACGCGAGTTCGCAAGCAGATGCAGAAGGTAAAGCAGGCTGCCCAGGTTGTTCGAAGTCGCATCCTTGAGATCAGATCAACACAATAATTTATCACAGTATTCGTAAACGCTGTTTTCGTTATGCGTGATACCGCTATCTGCACAGGATAGGCTTTTTACTGCTGTGCAAGCGGAAACATGTCATAATTGCGCAAATTTTTTCTCTTTTGAGGGCAGTAGATGCCACCCCCATTATTATTTGATTTATCGCAAATAGACTTGACAAAGGAACCTGTCTTTGACAAGGAAGCGATTTGCAGGCTAAATCCCCAACGATTCGAGATGCAGCAGCTTGACGGCATCCTTTGGTATGATAAGGAAAAACTACTGGTTTTGGGCTATAAGGATGTAACAGAGGATGAATTCTGGATTCGCGGTCACATTCCGGGGCGGCCGTTGATGCCCGCGGTAATAATGGTCGAGGCGGCAGCTCAGCTTTCCAGTTTTATCGTAAAACATATTTATGAAATGGAAGGCTTTATCGGCTTTGCCGGCATAGAGCAAGCGAAGTTCCGTTCTATCATCAAGCCGGGAAAAAGATTATATCTGCTCTGCCACATCACAAAATTCAGGCGCAGGAAGTACACCTGCAGTATCCAGGGTGTTGTTGACGGTACTATGGTATTTGAAGTGGTCGTATCGGGTTTGAACCTTTAATCAGGGTAGTATAGACCGCAGAGTATCACGTCAATCTACAAGAGCCTTGCGATATATAGCCGTATGCTATGAAAACCCCACACCGCCATTATGAAATAGCCCCAAGGGGATTCGAACCCCTGTTGCCGGGTTGAAAACCCGGTGTCCTAGACCTACCTAGACGATGGGGCCAACCATAAACTTACTCCATACTAATTGCTTCGGAAGGACAGGCGTCAACGCAAGCACCGCAATCGACACAGGTCTCGACGTTAATATTCGCCTTGTCGTCAGCCATCTCGATGGCCTCGCTCGGACATTCTTCAACACAAGATTCACAACCGTTGCATTTTTCAGCATCAACTGTAGCTGCCATTTACAAAATCCTTTCAAGAAAATCATAAGTTACCAGTAAAGGACGGAATGTTACAAAATTATGGCGATTTTACAATATAAATTTTGTGAAATTTAGAGAAGAGTAAAGAACTATTCTTGTGAAATGTACTGTTTTTACGAATTTGCAATTGGTTCTATGGCATTATTGTAGTTGTTGGATTTGCTGGTTCTTTGGATTTTGGTGCGGCAGCACCTAATTCGACAGCCATGTTGCGGACGAGTTTGCTTGAGTCGTATTTGGCTGTCCAGTCCAGAACCTTGGTGAAATCGCTGTCCTGAGATTTGGCCAGCAGATACAGAGCCATCATACGAGCCGGCCAGTGTGTATCGTTCAAATTTTTCGCCACTGCGTTTGTTAGCTCGTAATCCAGCGGCAAAGAAAGTATTCCAGCCATAGTATGTGTCTTGGCGACCCAGTCGTCGTCACGGGTGAGATTGTGTACCAGCGCAGATTGTAACAGAGCCGGCATCCAGTCGGCAGACGTCAATTTGTAGAGCGGCTCGCGGTCGGCCATCGCATGCTGCTCCCTCAAAAGGCCGGTAAAAAGCTGGGTTGTTTTGGTTTTTTGTCCCAGCTTCCCCTTTGTGAGTGAATCAAGCCGATTTTGCAGGAATTTGCCGGTAAGTTCGATACCCTGGCGATTTGCGAGAACCTTAGCTGGTTTTATACCAGAGAGCCTGTTAGTTACCTCGCCGTCTGCAGTGATTACAGGGTCGAGATAAACCGAAAACTCTATATCCAGAGATGCCTGGGGATAAGTAAGCAGTATCTGCCTAAGTTCGCCGGTAAACAGACGTACAGGAACAACGATATTGCGGCCAGGCTTGACAGGTGAGCCGGGGCCAATCTTGACGGATACAAGGTTTTGTATCTGTTTTTTAAGGACGCCAGTAATGTCGGCGTCAATTCTGATATAACCCTTAAATACGCCGTCATCCGAGACGACTAGAGGCTCAGAAGAATCATTTCTTATTGCAACAGTTCCGCCGAGTTCGCTGCCGTAGGAAAACTTACTGCCCCGCAGGTTAAGCTGCACTGAAATCATCTTCTCCGGACTAATAAATGTCGGAACGACCGTTTGTCCGAAGATGTTTTTCAGCGCGGCCAAGGTGGTACCAGGATCGACCGGCGGGATATACTCTCCGCCTTGCCGGGTGAGAATCTCTTTAGCTCGTTCTGCTGCTAACGACCCCGGGTCTTTTGTGATTGCAGATTTTAGGGTTTGAATTGCTGAATCTTTTTCTCCCTGTGCCAGTTGAATCAGAGCCAGCGTTAAATCTGCGATTTGATTACGCTCATAACTGCCGGTAAGCAGCTTGGCCCATTCGGTTTCGCCATTCATCGCGAGTGAATATGCCAAAAGAGCTGCTGCTGTGGCTGAGTTGGGGCCAATAGAGTAAGCCTTATTAGCCCAGTCAACTGCTTTATTCGGGTCCGGCGAGGCAAAGCAATAGAACCAGGCTAATTGCTCGTATTTTGTGGCTTTTGTCTTGTGATTGGATTTACTGTTTACGAGATACGAATGCGCTTTCTCTTCAGCGGCCTGGAATATCTGTTTTGCAAGGTCAGGATTGCCGGTTTTGACCGCTGCTTTGGCGGCAATGGCTTCCAGGAGCAGGTCAAATCGACCGTCTTGGCGCATACGTTCGGCAATTTGCAGGCATTTGTGTTGATTTCGTTGGGTATTATAGCTGCTGATCGCCCAGGGAAGATAAATTGAAGCCGGCAGAGGTTGGGAAGGATACAGAAAGCTAAACAAGTCGTCGCAGTATTCGTAGGCGTCTTCGGCTGTTTCGTAAAGCTGTAGCTGCTCAGTATATTGTGCAAAGCCAAGTGCAGCTTCCAGGTGAGCTGGATTTTGCCCTAATACTAATCTTAGATGCTCAAGATACATTGCCGGGGCAATCTGTTCTGGTATAAGTTCAGCCAGCTTTGCGAATGCCGGCTTATTGTACTTGTTATTGTAATAGGCCTGTATCAGGTAGGATTGGGCGGATTGCAAATCGGGCGTTTCAGCCATCAACAGGCCAAGCGAGGTAGCCAATTCGGAATCGAGGAAAGCGTTTTCGCCGCCCAGATTCTTTAGCAGCTTTTCAAGTAGTTTCTCTCGCTCCTCACGAGAATTCAACTTGTCAAGCAGATACCGAATGGCCGTTTGCGCAGGCTCAAGGTCGGCGTCGGCGGATTTATCTACATAGTTGGTAAGTAAAAGATAGACGGTCTCCGAACGGTCGCGATGTGAATATTGACAGATGAGCTTAATCAATACGGGACTAACGTAGTCAGCATTGCTGTCCAGACTCATTGTAGCGGTTAAGAATATAATCGCCTGTTCGGCCTGTGTAGCGGTAATGTCAGCCGAATTTGCCAACTCATAAGCTATTTCATAAAAGATATTGCCAACGGATGATGAAGATAATCGCTCAGAATCCAGAGGTCCTTGAGCCCAAGCCGGCAAACAGCAAATAATAATAGCCGATAAAACTAAGAAAGACTTACTCTTGAACATCTATAGTCTCCAGTAAATCCCGTAAGAGGTAAGAACTCTGAGGCGTCTGCCCTGCCTACAGCAGGGGCTTCTCACGGGATAAAACTGCAAAAAAAGTCCGTAAACGGTATTTCGGGTAATTATCGTGCCTGCTTTAGGTATTCAAACAAAAGGTTGGCTGAAGTGGACTATTTTCGTTGATTTGGCTGGTTTTTTCGGGATGGATCGTCATTTATCGTAGATTCACTATTACTTCGGCTGCCGCCAAACAGCAGAGAGAGCATCTCTATACGCAGGAATTTTGCAGCCAGCAAATATGCCGCTGCTGCCGAGGGAACAATCAAGAGCAATTTGAGGATATGGGACCAGCTTTCCGATAACCATTGTGCAAATATAATCACTGCGGACATGCACAGTGTGGCTGCAATCGTTTTCATTAATGTCCGGGTGAAGCCATTCAATATCGAAGCTTCTGAATCCCGCTTTCGCAGAGACCGGCGAAGGAACACAACAAGAATCACAACCTGCACATAGGAACAGAGTGCCGTTGAGAATGCCAATCCTCCTGTGCCTAAAAACCATATAAGAGTTAGGTTCAGGAAAATGTTGGCAATTACTGCTATAAGAGCACTTATCATTGGTGTTTTGGAGTCTTGCATCGAGTAAAAAGCACGTGTGAGAACCTGCTGGGCAAAATAGCCGCACAATCCCAGTGCATAAAACAGCAGTGTCCAGGCAACTATGCCTGTGTCATCGCGGACGAATTTGCCGTGCTCAAAAGCCACCGAAATTAACGGCCTGGCTATCACTACAAGTCCTATTGTGGCGGGTATTGCGATGAAAATAGCGATTCGAAGGCCCTGTGAAACCGTTTTCCCCAGGCCTGTAAAATCTTTTCTTGCTGCGTAGGAACTCATTACCGGGAAAATCGCAGTAGCTAAAGATATGCCAAATACCCCGAGGGGCAATTGATATAGCCGTTGGGCGTAATAAAGATGTGATACGGAGCCGCGTTGAAGGGGAAAAAGAATTTCTTTACCAAGTAAGATAAAAGTGTCGCCTTTTTCTGCGGAACTGGAAAACCACCATGCAATCAGATCGTCGGCCAGGGTATTGATTTGTGTAACTGTCAGGCCAAGTATCATCGGCCCCATGAGGATTATGATTTTCTTGAATGCGTCCGAACGTACCTGCCAACAGGGTCTTATGGAGACACCGGCAGAGCGTAGTGAGGGAACCTGTATCGCTATCTGTACTACGCCTGCTATAAGCACTGCAAGGGCTACGAAGAAAACCTGCTGCTCGGCTTTGGTTTTGAACGCCCATCCGGTCAGCAGGATGCTGGTGATAATGAATATATTGAGTACGATTGGCGCAGCGGCCGGCGTGGCGAAACGTCTGTGCACCTGGAGAATCCCGGCAAGGATAGCGACCATACAGACAAAAAGCATATATGGCAGCATAATTGAGCTCAGGGACAGAATCATTCTTGTGTCACTGGTGGAACTGAAGAATTTATAATAACCCCAGATTATGCCTTGACCAATCAAGACCATCGCCGCCAATATGACGAACACAACGGTTACGATGGTGTTGATCAGTTGTTTTGCCTGTTGTGGATTCTTGTGAAGTTCTTCGCTGTATATGGGAATCAATGAAGCCGAAGCAGCACCTTCGCCGAATAATCTCCTCGCCAGATTTGGGATTTTGAACGCAATGGTCCAGGCGTCGAAAAGGTCACTTGCTCCGAAGAAATGACTGTATGCGATGTCGCGGACGAATCCGAAAACTCTGCTGATGGCCGTGAGAGAGGCAATTTGTCTAAAGCCTTTTATCATTGTTCATTGCCTGCTGTTGTTATCTCGTTGCAGAAACGCATTACGTTTTTCTTGCTAAGCTGTAAGGTCGGCACCGCCCGACATTATTTAACAATCCGACAGCAGCCATACTGACGAGCAGGCTTGACCCTCCATAGCTTACGAATGGTAAAGTCAAGCCCGTTATCGGCATCAGTCCGATTGTCATACTCACATTGACGATGACCTCAACCACGAACATTGCAACAATGCCGACCGCGAGCAATCTGCCGAAGGGGTCTGTATTGTGCACTGCTATTTCCAGTCCGCAACCAATAATAACCACATAAAGTCCCAGCAAGGCCAAACAGCCCCAAAAACCCCATTGCTGTGCAATGATGGCAAAAATGAAGTCGTTGTGTCTTGCGTCAAGAAAGTCGTATTTGACAAAGGGTCCCCGCCTAAAACCGTACCCTTTGGCACCACCGGATGCGACGGCATATTTTGAGCGAATCAGTTGGTAACCCAAGTCACTCTTCCATAGCTTTTCGCTGAATTTGGTTCCCACAAGAATCTTTCCCAGCGTCGGGTGCTGCTCTGCCTTTTGTCGAATCCAGCCGCTTTGCAGCAGAACGCTGCTTACCCTGGCTCGCTGGTAATGCTCCATCCTGGACCATAGCAGTGGGCTAATCAGAATTGCCATAAGTACCACAATCAGTAAATGCTTAATCTTTGCTCCCGCTACAAACAGCATTGTGAACAAGACCGGCATCATCAACATCACGGTGCCCAGGTCAGGCTCGAGAAGGATTAGCACCATAGGCAGCAGCGTAAGGGCAAATGGCCCTACAAGAGCAGTGAAGTTACGATAATTGCTTCGATATCGCAGGTACCAGGCCAGTGCCAGGATATACGCCAGTTTGCAAATCTCAGATGGCTGAATTGCCGGCAGTGTGCGACCTGCCACTTTGAATTTTATCCAACGGTACGTTCCTTTTGTCATCGGCGCAAAAGGCAATTCAAAGACATATTTGCTTACAAGCAGTATCGCCAGAAGGGCCAGTATACCAGCAAAAAACCAGTAGCTTATCGCCCCGAAGCGTCTGTAATTGACGGAATTAACTATTATAAAGGTAGCTATTCCAATCACGGCGAAAACGGCCTGTTTTTTCCAGAAAATGGATAAGTCACCGGCTTGGCTTGCCGGGCTGGGTTCTGCCGGGTGGCCGACCGAGTAAATAGAGGCAATCCCGATGGCAATCAGGGCTAAAGTGGCGGCCACCAGGCATAATCTTACAACTTTAAGGTGTCCTTTTAGAAAGTTGTACATAATGGCAAAAATAACAGAAGACTGCCCCAATTGCATATATGAACTGCGAAATCGGGAAAAATATTTTTTACATCAAAATGCCGTTCCGGGGCAGAATTAGCCCAAAAAACAGCCCAAACGGGCGTTTTTCACCTAAATTAGCAGTTAACAGCATCTGGCGGCCTTACATCTTTTATATCCTCTTTTATGCAGTTTTTCCTAAATTAAATTTTTTTGTTTTTTTTCATTTTTTCCTTGATTTGTTCAGTGTTTTATGGTAATTTACATTTAATCTTCACCAATAATAACCTGTGCGTATAGTAAATAGCACACATTTTTCGCCATTTGGCGAGAAAGGAGGGTGCAAAGGAAAAATAATGAATATTTTTTCTGGCCGGTGCTTCCTGCCATCCGGCTCGCTTTGTTCACAATCAAGGTGTTTAAGCACAGGATTCTGAACAAGTTTACAAAGCAGATTTTTATTGGGCAGGAACTTGTAGAAAAGACCAAGATGTGGAGTTTGTAGCTTCACAAAGAAGAAGAAAAGAAAGGAAGGTTTAGTTATGAAAAAGATTGTATTTGCGTTGGTAGTACTTCTGTTTGTTGCACCGGCGTGGGCGGACGTGATCATTACGGCTGCTCAGGTCGGGGATACAAACGAGGTTATTATCAGTTGGGATGCAAACTCAGAGACAAATCTTGTCCGTGCTTTTGGTCTGAATATTCAGCTTGATAACGACGCCAATATTCTGGAAGTAACCGGGCTTAGTGCCGACTACTACATTTATCCGGGTACAATTCAGATTGATGCGTTTGGCGAAGTTTCTTACCAGGGCACAATCGCAGCTGAGTATGCTGACTTGCCGAGCGACACACTGGCAGGGCCGCCTGACGGCACTGGTGTTACTCTCGAGTGCGCTTCACTGTATGCTCCTGTTGGTCCCGGCTCTGTTAATGCTCCGCCTGACCATGGCGAACTGGCTTCGATCAAGATCAGCAAGAGCGCTACGTTGTGCATCACAGCGAACGTATCCCGTGCCGGCGCCACAGGTGTGGTTATGGAAGATCCGGACGAAGTCGTTACCGTGGTTTACCCTGCGGTATGTTTGGAGGTAGTAATACCTACCGGTCCGGAGTACACCGGTCCGTATCCCGCAGAATGGGCAGCTGTAGGTTCACCCGATTGCTGGTGTGCCAGTGTTAACCCGAGGCAGTGCCACGGCGACGCCGTTGGCGACGCTCAGGGTAGGTATAACTACTGGGTCGGAACCAATGATTTGGCTGTTTTCGTTGCTGCCTGGAACAAGTCCTTTGCCGACATTGAAGGGCAGGTAGAACCAATCTCAGGCACGCCGTTGATTTGTGCAGATAATGACCATCTGCCAGAAGGTAGATATAGCTACCGGGTTTCGGCCAACGACCTGGGTATCTTTGTAGCGAACTGGAATCAGGCCAACTCACCGGATGCTGACTGTCCGTAATTTGGGTTCAAAGAGTATTATTTTGTAGAGTATTAGTATTTTGCAAGTAAAGTATTTTAGTGAGTAAGAAAACTATGACTTTTAAGAAAACTCTAATTTGAAAGGAGTGAGACGATGAAAAAATTGTTAATTTTAATGTTGGTTCTTGGTTTGGCCTCGGCTGCAAACGCAGCGGTCAGTCTGTCTATAGATGGTGTAAATGCAACCGACGGCACAGAGGACATCCTGGAAGGCTCCACGATTACACTCTCTGTGCTCTCAAACGATGCCAATCCTTGGATGATGGAAGTCACCGTACTAATGGCGGATGCTACGCTCGGGACTCCTGCTTTCACGACAGCGGCTGGTAGTATGGCGGGCTACAACGATTGGTCAGGTGAAGGTTTATGGATCTATGAGATATCTACAGGCGGCACGGACCCAGACTATCCAACGCCAGGAGAGCAGTGGACTATGGATTTGACAACTCTTGGAGCTCTTGGCTCACATTTCAATGTTGACATTGGTCCGTATGGGGCGCAGCCGGTTTCAAGCATTGATTTCACGGTCGTCCCTGAGCCGATGACGATTGCTTTGCTTGGTTTTGGTGCACTGGCTTTGCTGCGTCGTCGCAAATAAGACGAGTCTGAGACCAACAAATTAGTTCTTAAAAAGGGGCAAGTTTTTAACTTGCCCCTTTTTGTGTGCCGAGCATGTTCTGCAACTTGGAGGTGTAAGTCCTCTACACAACCTGATGGAGGTGAAGTGTTAGCGAAGCGCAAGAGCGCTGCCGTGAGGCAGGGTTCCAAGGAAGCGTGTAGCAAA
>JBARPZ010000016.1:0-8674 GCA_049643445.1 Sedimentisphaerales bacterium | reverse complement strand
ATGGTCCCTTACCTGAGAAAAGTTTTCAGTCAGGTACCGAACAAAATCGATGAAAAACCGCCTGCCGATACTTACAAGTTGCCTAAAATCGATTTAGCCCTGATAGCCATTGCTGTCCTCACAACCTATATGGCCATTCAGTCCCGAAGATTCATACCGATAGCTGCTTTCGCAGCATGCCCCGTTTTGGCGATGTTCATCGACCAGATGGTTCGTACAATCTCGGCTGCACGCAGCTTCCACCGTCAAAATCGTCTCTTCGTCACGCCGATGCCCCAGGCACTCCAATTGTTTTTCATCGTTCTCGGAGCAGCGGTAGTTTTAATCTCTGGCACAGGGTGGGGCCTTAAATTCAAGCGTATTTATCTCGACGCATGGCCAACTGATACCAAATTAAATTCCGTTTTTATGCGGATGACCGCCTCGGATGCCAAACCTTTCTATGCACTTAAGTTTATTAGAGACAATAAATTAGAGGGTAAGTTATTTAACTACTGGACCGAAGGTGGTTTCATCGCCTACGGTCAGAACCCTGACCCCAACACCGGTCGAACTCCTCTCCAATTATTTATGGACGGCAGAGCACAGGCCGCTTATCAGCCCGCTGCGTACAAGATGTGGTCTGATATTATGTCTGGTGGCCCGGCTGTCTACGAGGCCAAGCTAAGAAACCAAGCTTTGACCCCTGACTATTACAACAAAATTGGAAACTGGATAGATGAAAGCCTAAAAAAACACAAGGCATGGGTCGTCTTAATGCCAACAAACCAGTTTGAAACGCCTTTTGTAAAAGGGCTCGAATTTCATCCCGATTGGCATGTTGTATTTTTTAATGACAAGCAAAAGCTCTTCGTTGATGTAACAACGCCTAAAGGAAAGCAGCTTTTTGATGGTATACTTAATGACAAAACACCTTACCCCGATGTTTTCTCTCGGAATATCATAAAAGCACAGACTTTGTTTTCTGTATACCCGCAGCTCAAAGATGCAAGAAAACAGGCCCTTGCTCTTGCTAAAGAAGCCTTCCAGATAAATCAGTCACAGGCATCTATGCGACAGGTAATGTTTGCCGCAAGATTCCCGGAACTAAGAGCTGAAGCTGAGAGTGCTTGCAAAGATTATTTCGACCAGTTCGAAAATAATAGAGAGGACTGGGCCAATCAGGATGGCTATCACCACAGAATCGCAGCCGCATTAAATGTATGCAGTTATTTAAGAGAGGTTGCCAGAAGTAAGAAAGAAACCGATCTTGTGAAATCTTATGACGCCAAAATGAAATTATACCAAAGTGAGCGACAAGAGTTGCTTAGAAGAAAAAGGTGGTAACCTGTGACAGAGGATGACTCGGAAAAAAACAGGATTGATTCAAGCCGCCAAACTCCTGTTTCTATCAGTGTTTTCTTTCCCTGCTATAACGAGCAAGACAATGTAGAACGTACTGTGCAGAACGCACTTACAGTCTTGGAAAGTCTCAAAGCTGACTTTGAGATAATTATCGTTGACGACGGAAGCCGCGACGGCACCGCAAAAATTGCCGACGAAATCGCCGCCGGAAACGGCAGAGTAAATGCAGTGCACCATCACGCCAATCTCGGTTATGGCGCCGCCTTGAAATCCGGCTTTAAAGCTGCGAAAAAGGAGCTTGTCTTTTATACAGATGGAGACGGCCAGTTCGATATCGATGAAATGCCCCCATTGCTGCCGCTGATGGAACAGTTCGATATTGTTAGCTGTTTCCGGCTGAACCGTCAGGACTCTCTCTTACGCAAGCTCAACGGATGGGCTTGGACAAAACTGGTTTGCTTGTTGTTCGGTATGAAAGTACGTGACATCGATTGTGCTTTCAAATTATACAAAACGAAAATCTTCGATAATATTGAATTGTCAAGCGACGGTGCGCTCATCGACGCTGAAATCTTGGCCCGGGCTGTCCGAAAAGGTTTTTCTGTTACGCAGAAAGGTGTGCATCATTATCCGAGAACGGCCGGCGCACAAACCGGTGCAAACATAAAGGTTATTCTGCACGCCTTCAGGGAGCTGTTGAAATTACGCCGAAAAATCAGGCGCTCCTGACTCGTTATTTGGCACCCAGCTTTAATTGGGATTTGTTTGGCCGTCATCGGAACGGCGAATGTTTACCTTCAATAAAAAATGAACGAAGAAAAAGTCAATCTGTTCATTTATGGTTCGCTGAGAGACCGAAGAATCTTCCAATCTGTCAGCGGCTTCAGTTTCTCCAGAAAGCCCTCGAAAGTTAGCGAACAGGTTCTTTTGGCAGAACCGGCTTTGCTTCCGAACTATCGAAGAGTCAGCCCGGACAATGTCTATTTCTATGCAGTGCCGGCAAAGTCCTCAAGAATTGATGGCTTCGTAATCTATGATGTCCCTGCTGCCGCAATGACCGAAATCGATAGGTATGAAGGAGGACGATACGACAGGGAAACCGTCCGTATCAACACCGCCAAAGGACTCGTAGAAGCGCAGGCATATATGACGACTCATGAGTCGATGAAAAAACACTTCGGCGACAGGTTTCACGTCAATCTCATACACGAGCTTTGGCTCAGAAAACGCATCGAGAAATTTATTAAAAGGCACACTCGCCCGGGCGAACGAACAACAGACGCAGAATTGGAACGAAGGGCTGAAAGAGAGCTGATTGCAACCACTGAGCGTGACCTTGTTATGAGTCATTATCACTCCGATGCCGTTAGCGATTATTATCTTGAGCACGAGCTTGACAGGCCACGACCAAGCGTAAAACATTTATACGACGAACCAAAGGCAAAACCGCTCATCAAAAATTATTTGCCTTTGGTTGTAAAACAGGTACTGCTAAATCAGCTCGACGAAAGAATCCAGGCCCGGTACCGTTTTGAGCTCGAGCATATGCGTACTTCAGAGAGATATTTCAAGCGGTCGATTAGTCTTCTTATAGCTTTACAAATGATAAATGCTAACAGTAGGGCGGTAAATTTGATTATTGAAAAATGTCTTCAAACAATGCCATATCACAAGTACGACCTGATTGACTACGTCAAATATGCTGTACAGGCCGCAAAGAGTATGTTTCATGCTCGTATTGCACAGGCACACTTGGAACGCATTCGCGCCAATTTTCAGCCTGGCGTCGTACCACTCGGCATTGAAGTCGAGTTGAGCAACCTCGGACCAGCTGCCGTTGAGCCGCAGAGAAGCATACAAAAAAAAGTTGACCCTATATATGACGGCTTTAAGTATTTCCATGATTTTCATCTTGATGTTTTGTCCTGGAAGCTCGGCGGGTACATCGACGACCACACCGGCTCCGCTGACCGCGCACGACGCTCTGGTTTTCTGGAGCTTGCCCCGGGAAGATTAAACATCGCCGGTGAACTGTCGAGACCGGCAACCGCAGACCCCTGGCTGCTTAGTCACTTGATACAAGAGATAGTCAATTTCTATGACGTCAGACCACACAGCTTGCATCTTTCTTTTCAGCTTCGGAAAAAACAAATCGGAAATCAAAATGTTCTCCCTTTAGGATTTGTCAAGTGTCTCCTTGTGCTCGGCGGCGGACCGGAAGTAAAAGGTGCCGGAAAAATGTGGGTTTCAAGAATGGGCTATGATGAGATAACTCAATACGGGGCCGGTGAAGAGCTCGTCTTTGCCAGAACCAGCAAACGCAAATGGTATCTGGGAGAAGACGAAATTGCAAACAGACCGCCGGCACAGGCAATAACCTATGTACAGCAGTACAAATTTATTCGTCTGGAAAAAAATGCCAATTATGAACCGTTAATTATGTGTCTCAAAGGTCTCCAGTTGGCATACAATCCCGGCGATTATTTAAGTGCTGAGCAGTTAAAAAACAGCGCAAAATTACGCCGGCAGTATGAGGATTTGAAAAAATGGGGCGCTGAGCCGACTCCAATCAGTCACCAAACCATAAAAAAATTCTTGGATACCGTTCACGATGGATTGATGCACGAAGCGCATCGTCGACCTGCTCATAAATTACATTATATCGATTGGTCTTTAAATGCTATTGATATGCAGTTGCGTACTTTCAACAAAAAGCTGAAAAAATCAATCACCGCTTCTTGACGGCTCTCTTTCACATCACCTTCACGTTTAACCGGTAAACTTTTCTTCTTTTTAGTCTGCTTATCACGTACTTCGTTACGTCGTTGTGGTCGAATGCCAACGATTTCGGCAGTTTTTCTATGTCGAACCATCGTGCCTTGGCTGCGTCGTCGCCGGCCTCTACTGTAGTCTTATCTTCGCCGACAATTCCCATATATGTTACTGTAATTACTCGTCCTCTGGGGTCTCTGCCGCACCTGCCGAAAGTATGGACTTGTTCCAGACGCACGCCGGTAAGCCCCGTCTCCTCAAATAATTCTCTGACCACAGCCTCTTCCAGTTCCTCATCGATATTTACAAATCCACCCGGCAGGCACCACTTGCCTTTGAATGGCTCATTTCGACGTTCCACCAGCAGTAGTTTCGCCTTGCCTGCGAAAAAACAAAAAACTGCGGCATCAACCGCTACCATAGGCCTTGGCCAGGCATAAATGTATTTCCCTTTGTTAGCCAAAACAAACAAACCCAAATCAAGTAACATATAAAAATTCTAAAAGAAAAAGCTTGAAAGTCTTCACATTCTAATATCTAATTCCGCGTTTTGCATTGTAATTTGGATTTTTCTTATGACAATTGCTAAAAATCTCTCTTTGGCTTATAATAGCTCTGCCATGGTAACTTTAGGGACAACTTCCGATAATAACATCATAACCGCTTGGCTCAACCTTGACAACGGTTGGAGCGGCAAGGCTGCATTATACAGAGAGCCTGGAAAAAACTTCTCTCAACACGACTGGGCTCACTGCCTTTCACAGCCAAACTTGCTTTTCGATGATGTTGAAAAAATCCTCAAGATTGGCGGAAAAAACTGTGTTGCTGTAAAAAATCTACAAATAAGGGATACACAGCTTAAAGTCGTTATCAAAAGACTTGACATGGGCCCCGGTTTGAGACAGTTCTTTCGTTCATTTCGGCCGGGAAAAGCACTGAGAAACTTCAAAACCGCCCTCAAGTTAAGAAGCTCTGGCTTACCGGTTACAGCTCCTTTTGCAGCCTTGCAGCAGAGACGCAATTTCTTTACCAGACAAAGTATTTACATTACCGAATATTTCCAAAACAGTTCCGACCTGCATTCCTTTGTCTCTAAACAATTCTCCTCAACAAAATCTCAGGACCGGTTTGCACTGAAGAGACAGTTATCTCATCAGATTGCTTCTCTGTTGGCTTCGCTTCACAAAAATGGCTTATGGCACAGGGATTCAAAGGCAAGCAATTTTGTCGTTTGTAAGGACGCTCACGGTAAACACAGAATATTGCTTGTGGATATGGACGGAATAAAACACTATTTGCTGCCGTGCAGACGCCGGCAATTTCGTGCTTTGTGGCAGCTTGCCGCCTCGCTTATGTCTGTATCCCTTGTTAACCGGACGGATTACTGGCGGACCTTTACAGCTTATTGCAATCTTATTGGCCTTGAGCCGTCACAGCGCCGGCCCCTTTTCCGACAGCTCGCAAGACAGGCCCAGGCTAAACGTCTGCGGAATATGGTCGGAGGCGTTAGCAATAAATGATTTAGAAAATATCTTGATAATAAAACCCAGCTCATTGGGTGACATAGTCCTGGCTTTGCCCGCACTCACCGCTTTACGCAAAAGTTTCCCGGATGCAAATATTACTTGGCTCATTCGCCCGGAGTTCGCTCCGCTGCTCGAAAACCATCCTCATCTCAATGATATTATTATCTTTGATCGCGAATTACTTGGAAAGGCCTGGTTCCATCCGCATGCTTTCGCCTCTCTTATCTCGCTTATTCGCCACCTTCGCCGCAGAAAATTCGACGCAGTAATAGACCTGCAGGCCCTTTTCCGGACCGCTTCCCTGGCATGGCTCACCGGATGCAAAAAACGTTTCGGTATAGCAAAAGCCAGAGAGCTCGCTCACTTCTTTTACACGCATAAGGTCACACACGACGAACAGTGCATTCATTTGGTTGATTACTACTTAAAAATAATTCAATCCATTACCGCTTCCGAGAAACGAGCGCAGTTTGTATTCCCGCAGGACACTTCCGCTGCCGATTCTATGGCCAGCTTATTAAAAAGTCACGATATCAAACCTGACAATTACGCCGTCTTGGTACCAGGCTCCGCTCATGGTGACAAATGTTGGCCCATCCAGCGATTTGCCACTTTGGCTGACAAGATTTCTTCGCAGTTTCACCTCTCAATAGTGGCTGCCGGAACTGCATCTGAAAAGGACACCATTGAGAATCTGAAAAACCTGGCCAATGTACCAATAGCAAACCTCGCCGACCAGACTTCCCTAAGCCGGCTTATCGCATTGTTAAAAGCTGCTAAACTCGTGATAACTAATGACACTGGTCCCGGCCACATCGCCGCTGCTTTGGAAGTGCCTATGGTTATGATATTCGGCCGCTCCAATCCTGCCAGGGTTGCCCCCTATGCAAGGCCGCAGTGTGTAGTGGCAATTGAACCGGCCGGCAGAGGCCTTCACCCCGACAGCCCTGACCCGAAGTACGATATTAATAACATTACCGTTGCCCAGGTCTATCAAAAGGTCTGTGAGCAAATGAATTCGTAGTGCTCTGTCGCAGCTCAATTGGTGGTTGCCATTGCGCCTGCTTGTTGTCATTACGCCTGCTTGCTGTCATTGCGAGCCAATCTCTTTGACCGTCATTCCGAGCGCAGTCGAGGGATCTATTAAAAAAATGTCATTGCGAGGAGGCCGAAGGCCGACGCGGCAATCTCAATAATGAATCAATATCGAAGAGCCGCCTATGGCGGAATCATTCATCATTAATCATTTCTATGGTCATTCCCCCCAAGCCTGTCCCTGCGAAAGCAGGGGGCGGGAATCCATTCCTTCTCATCTAACGTTCCCAATTAACCGCGGCTTCTTTTGTCCCTTCCATCCCGTTTAGCACCGTCACCTCCGGGCGGGGTTATTGTAACACCCTGTCTTTGGCCGGGAGTGCAATCTTTATTTTATGATTTTCCCACGAACCGTCGAGTTAGATTCTCCACGAACTTTTTTAATTTCTTTTCCGCATAACTCCAATCTCACTGGCCCTGTCCAGCCGCTGCTTCGCTTCAATTTTCATATCTCGCATCCTATTATCCCCGGCATCCCCCCCAAACGCAACAAAATATTTACCCCGTCGGATCTTTTGTCTCTATCTCACTGGGATTGACCCCGTTTGTTTGGTAGAGTACGCACCGCACACCAAAAACTAATAGCTACTGCACTGCTTTTTTGAAATCTTCCATAGACTGCTGGTAATAAGGTGACTGCACGGCCCCTTTCAAAACCGGATCGTCCACCGCCTTCATCCATGCATATAATTTCCCGGACAGTTCTTTGACTATCGCCGCATTTTCCCTGCGGTCTCCAATATCCTCCAGTTCATCCGGGTCCTTGGCAATATCAAAAAGCTGCACAAACGGTCGATGCCTTCCGGTATTGGCCGCTCGCTCGGTATGTTGTGAAAAGCGTACCGGGTCCACATCAATCGGAAATTTCATACAACGACCGGCCTGGAAATAGCGAGTCAGCTTATAGCGTTCGGTTCGAATACACCGCGACTCATTATCACGGAACATGGCCGGCGTAAATTGTGCATAAACCTCTTTTCGTGGTTTGTCTTTTGTTTGGCCTTGTAGATAAGCGGAAAAGCTGACTCCTTCCAGATTTGAGGGTTTACGTACACCTATCCAATCCAGCAGAGTGGGCAATACATCCACATGGCTGATTAACTCCTCATAGACTTTCCCACCGGAAAGGGCGCTGCCGCGCAGGTACATTACCAATGGCACCTCGATTCCTGCGTCCCGTATGCTCCATTTTGCTCCCGGATATGGAATACCGTGATCACCGGTAAAGATAACAAGGGTATTTCCTCCACAAGCACCGGCCTCCAGCGCATCAAGAACTCCTCCCACACATGAATCAAAATATCGGATATCTTCCTGAAATCGTCCAAGGTCTTCACGCATCACCGCTGTGTCCGCAAGATACTTCGGTATATGCACAGGTTTGTTCGGATCATATTTACGATGCTTAAATGAACCGCCTTTACGATGCACTTCGAAGAATCCAACCTTCAAAAAGAACGGTTTATCTCTCCTTTGCCGTTCTCTCAGAAACCCGGCGGCAAGCTTGACCGTATCCTCCGCTTCAGTTTTAGAAGTCAGTACATGCTGATACCCGAATTTACCGGCTTGCCCAGAACCAAAAACATGCTGTAAGCCACACAGGTACGTTTCATATCCTGCGTCCCCAAGAATTGACGCCGTGTGTTTCTCGTCCTCTTTGAAGCACCACCACCATGGTGAATGTGTCAGGCCCATCAGGCCGTTGCTTTGTGGATACCTCCCCGTGTGCAGCGCACCCCGTGCCGGGCTGCATACCGCTGACGCCGAATACATATTCGCAAACCGTATTCCCTTTGCCGCAAGCTTATCTATATTCGGAGACCGTACTTCCTTTATCCCATAACAGCCAAGATGCTGTCCTAAGTCATGAGAGGTAATCATTAAAATATTCGGCCGCTTTACCAATCCTTGCAGACCCGCTGCTCCGATACAACCGG
>JBARPZ010000015.1:0-8164 GCA_049643445.1 Sedimentisphaerales bacterium | reverse complement strand
CCATACGAATATTTTTTTTGCTTATTTGCCAAAAATACTCGGCATCCCAATGAAATGGCAATGGACGATTCCGAAGAACAAAATGTTTAGATAACGAATCAGGAAGAAGCTCGATGAAATCCCGTGTCATCTCAAGTTTTTTGATTGAAATGGAATTACCAACAGCTAAATTCATAAAACGCACAAGATATAAGCTCCAAGCGTTACAGATGTACAAAACATTTTTTTTCTCAGGGTGATATTGATAATCTGTAATTTCACGACAGGCGAAACCAGCCTCCACAACATTAGGATGATTGCTTCTCCAGCCGGTAGTCAGATAGATATCAGCAATAGACGACCAGAGCCATTCCACATTTGTGTTATATAGCTGTGTGAAAGCACCATGTTGGGTGAAAATCAGCTTTTTCCCGAAAAGTTTTGCGATAGCTACGTAAATTGCCGTAGCAAAATCGCCAACCCATTTTTCTGAAACAATATAGTCAAACCGCTTCGCTTTTATGTCTGTTAAGAAGGCACGATAATAATCATTAAAGTACTCAATTAACGGCCGTGGAAGGCCGTAATAAAAAGTCCCTATTAGAAAATGCTCAAATCTGTCCTTTTCTACTTCGATATTCAGCAGTTTTTCTCTTTTTTCGTAATCAATAGTATCCGAAAAAAAATCGACTTTCGGCATCCTGGCATGTTGAATTTTGCCATTAGATTTATGAACCAGTTCCTGAATATATTTATGATGAATATACGTTTTCTGGCATATGATTTTACATTGTTTTTTGGGCAAGAGGCTCCTGGCAGAATTTCTTAAAGATTGTTTTACAAAATGCACGAGGTGAGAGCAGCACCAACGCTGCTGGAATTTGGTCTCGGGTTGAAACTCTTTACTGAGAGATGGGAAACTTTTTTGAGCAAACAAATAATAGAAGTGGCTGACAAGCTGCTGTACTCCAAAATCGCTGGAAAAGCACTGGCAGGAATCGTTACGGCTCTTTGGGATGTAAAATGAATCTCTATCTAAAAGTACAATATCGGTATTTACCAAATCGATATTTGAAAGGTAGGAGTATTTCTCATAAACGATACATATGTGTTCAAATAACCAGCAGGCACAAACTATCTCCCAGAAATAAATCGGATGGTCTAATCGGTGAATTTCATTGAGCTTTGCAGCTAATCGAGGCAAAATTCTATGATAGACCTCTTTACAGTAATCATGGGCACAGCGAATCTCTTCTTTCGTCGAGAATCGGTCTTTTTGAGTAGAAACGCCAACCTTATCCCATTGGTTAAAAGGAATTTGCTGCTTCGCCGCGTCCCACAAATAGACTGACTCTTCGAATTTCGTCCCCCAGAACTCACTAAAAGCAGTAGCTCTAATATTTATTTTCGAAACCATTACTAAATCTCATTACGATTCCACTAAGCAAATCTATAACACAAATACAATTTTTTCTCTTGCCTGTTCAAAGCGGTCAAAAGCTTGTTTTTTATCCTTCCCAACCGTGATTACCCAACAGAACCTTCTTCCGTTGTCAATATAATCCTCAATCATGTCACCCTGTTTTTTGGTAATGAAGATTTGTTCCACGCCTTTGATAGTCTTGGCTTCTTCTACACCTCGAATAGACTTAACTCGGCCTTTGGGCGGAAAAATTCCGGCGCAGATTGATGTGTTACTCTTAGACGGAACCAGTAACGACTCATCCAACTCGCGTCCGAGCGAGATATCCATAACAGCCCTGATAGGATCTCTTCCCGTAGCCAATGGTGTAGTGTACTGCGAATGAAATCCACCGCTCAGACGTGCTGGCAATTCCAATACCATTGGACCCTTTGGAGTCAAAATCATATCAGCTTTTGCCGGCCCGAAATCGATTCCCAGTGATTCCGCTGCTGCATCTACTACCTCATAAATGCGTTTCTTTATTTCATCGGATAACTCAGAAGGATCCACATGTGCTGTCTCGATATGGTATGGGTGAAAACCGAATTGTCTGTCTGCCATACCGCAGTGGTAGTGCTTATTATGGTACACAATCGTTTCCACGCTCTGCTCGTCTCCGAAAACATATTCTTCTACCAAAGCCGTATGGCTTCTTGAGGCTGCCATAGCTTTTTCAACTGCATCGGGCAGTTCTTCTTGTGAAGTAATCTTACGGCTCCCGCGTGATGCGGCGTTGTCAACAGCTTTCACCATCGCAGGGAAACCAATCCTCTTCAAGACTTGTTCAGCATCCTTTAGCGTCGCAACCTCTTCACCGTACGGTGTAGGTATTCCATCGCGGAGCCATCGTTTCTTCATTTTCGCCTTATTGTTAGATAATTCAGCGACCTCTTTACTAATCCCTCTCAGGCCAATCGCATTAGCAATAGATGCAACTGTAATAGCATTATCAGCACCAGAAAACGCAGCTCTTATATTGTATTTATCTCTATTCTTAACCGCAAAATCCACATGACCCTCAGCATAATTAGTATCTAGTACTACACTACAATCACAAAACTGGAAGGCGGGAGCGTCAGGATTCCTATCCGTTGCAATTACAAAAAGCCCCATTTTCTTGGATGTAAGTATTGCAGGAATCTGCATAATACCAGCACCAACAACAATAATTCCTTCTCTCTTTTCTAACGGCATATCAACCTCAATGTTATTTAATTTTACACTCACTTAACAAAGCAGACACATAACGTGTCTCCGAATGCCAATTGTTTAGCAATAGAATCCATGGCTTTTTTATTGGGAGCCGGTAGCTTTCCGCTGTCATTACCACTTCCGAAGCGTACCCATGACTTGATTGAAAATCCAGTTGACGTCACCACATTAAAAAGAGCGTTCTGCGAAAACAGATTAACATGTTCTACCGGGATTAAATATCGCCAGTTTTCTCCAAATGCTCTTGATATGATTCCCACAACCGGGGTCTCTACAATAAGATAACCGCCAGCTATCAATCGATGGTAGGCATGTTCAAAAAAAGAAAGCGGTTCAACAAGATGTTCCACTAAATGCCACATTGTTATGATATCAAATTCACCCTCTATCGTAAGAAAATCCGCCAATCTGCAATTCAATCCCTTTACCACTTTGGCAATCGCTATGACCTCCTCACTAATATCAATGCCTGATACATCAACTGTCCCTTTGTCGGATAAAAACTGGATAAATTGTCCAACTGCGCATCCCACATCAAGCACTCGCTTATCCTTAAACTCGTCGAGCGAAAAACGAAGGTCGGAAAAGGTCAATTTCTTCTCCATGCAATAGGTTTCATAATAAGAATCAGACAAATAAGGCGACTCTTTTTGCTTGATAGATTTGTAGGTACGATAGTAATGTTTAATCTCTTCATCCGTTGGATAAGGATACTGACGAACCACACCGCAAGAGGCACATTCAACATACTTAAAGCCGGATTTTTCACAAACAAACTTGAAATCTTGCCCTTCACAAATCTGGCATACACAAGATGGGCTGACCTTATTAGTATTTTTTCGACATTCAATCAACAGGATAATCCTTTTCTAAACTACGGAACAATTTATCTAATTCTGAGAAATCCTTAAAGAGCGCCTGATTACCTTCGGGCCAGGAGTGCCCTTCAACGTTGTAGCCATCATCGCAGAATACTATGTTGCCTGTAAAATGCCGTTGTGGAAGGCACATCGCTATGATTGTTTCTGTAATTCCCTCCAAAGTGGCAAATTTTTTGGAAGGTGTATGGGCAAGGATAGAAATAGCACGAGAGCTGAAATCTTTGCCATTGTTTTTTCTAAGCAATCGACGATTAAGAGATGTTTCCACTGTTCCCGGCGCCACACCATTCACACGGACGTTGAAAGGAGCAAACTGAGTAGCAGCAGTCTTAATCAGGCCTTCAAGGCCATGCTTGGAAATATTGTAGGCATAGGAACCATAAAGAGACAGCCTGGAACCGTTGGAACAAAGATGAATAATGTGGCCATGACGGCGTCCTATCATTTTTTTCGCGAAAACCATAGTAAGCACAAATGCACCTGTTAAATTGGCATGCATTACCCTATGAAAATCTTCCATCAGCTTTTTATGGTCATCCTTGAAAAAGTCCATTGACTTATGATGTACACCCGTAAAATTCAATACATTATCTACCGTTGGAAAGCCCTCGAAAATCTTCTCTGCCACTTCTGTAACTTCGTCTAAAGAAGTCACATCGCACTTAAAATACTTCACCGCCCCTTTGACCGGATTCACATCCACCGCAACGCAATTCGCCCCAAGACCAAGAGCATTCTTCAAAAAATGTGACCCCAGCGTTCCGGCCGCACCAAATACAACTATATTTTGGTTTTCCAGCATAATTCACATCTCTTTGTTTTATCAAGCCAAACTATTACGATGACAGCTTTTGGATTTCAAACCACTTACAGTTTTGCCATCGCCTATTTCTTTTAAATTATCCTTTACGCTACAATAGTCTCTATACTTTAACCCTCTGATCATCCAACAATTTACAGCCATCTGCTAACTTAAAATCACATCGGAGGCTCGCTCTGCACCGTGCCTGTCAGGAATTATATTTGGAGACTTCTTCACATCAATGGTTGGCAAAACCTCTTTCAGACTGTTTGGTCTCAAATTTCCATAATATCCCAAAAAATTACAATATCCTGATTCTTCTAAAATTCTGCCCGTCTCCAGATCGGAATTATAATTAGCAATTACCAATACAGGAATTCTCAAATATGTTAATTCATAGATGGATACGCCAAGGGCTGTGACTGCTATCGCCGCAGAAGATACTACTTTCATATAATCAGCAGGATTATCATAAAGCTCAAAAACACTGCTATAGTGATGAGTGATTTTATCTATTTCATCTTTATGTGTGAAGCCAGGTCCGATTATAACTTTTATTTTTTTGCCGGTATCTGCAAGGCTGTTCATAACTAAAGATGTTAAGTTATTAGGGTCAGATGCACCCATCATGACAACTACACAATCGTTTTGCTTTTCTGTTTGTACTATGTTGACAATCTCATCTTTTAGCGGGAAATACTTGAGCCCGGAATATACTTTGCCTGTGTAGCCTTGCCAGCTTAAACGAGAAACCAACTGTTTCGGCACAGGATAAAGGTTTTTATCAGCTAACAGTCTTGCACTTGTAAAGTTATCTATCAAAGCAATGGACATATCCGTATTATTTTTCTTTAACAGGTCTATAATATGACCGGAATTATGATCACTTTTCATATCGATTACCACAGTCCGGCAGGCCTGACTTTGTGCGATTTGGCAAATCTCTTGTGGATCCTTTTCTGTTTCATTTGCGGCTTTAACAAAATAATACTTAAAGCCAAGTTGCTCTATCTTTGTACTTAAAAGAGAATTACTTGTTATAAAAACAGATTCATGGTTTTTCTTCTCAGCTAAATATTTAGCGATTTGAGTGGTGCGTGTAAAATGGCCAAATCCTAGTTTCTCTCCGCCATCGATAATAAAAACTACTTTTCTATCGGATTTCCCAAATTTATACTGAAACATGTTAATTGTTATTTCCCTTCTTTGCATACAAAACTATCTCTCGCCCGATATTTCTGCAGGCAAAAAACTCATACAGCTCTTTTTTAAAATCATTCATACCAAAACGGAAAAGTTTAATTTCGAAGTTCTTGCGCTTTGCATGGCAATCCCGTCCGATTTTATCATTTCCAATATAATTAGAACCCATAAGCAGAAATATGTCGATAGGAAACATTGCATCCTTTTTTAAGACCTTAAAACCAACTCTTTCAAGTAAAGTCTGCAAAGAATCAAAAGTAAAATAGTTTATATGGTGCGGTGGCGCGAGCCAATAAGGCTCAAAGGCGAGTTTTTCCCTCAAAGCCTTCTGAAAGGGATTATAGTCATTTGGAACAACGGCACATATAATACCGCCATCAGATAAAAGATTATAAGAATTTTTGCAGATATTTACAGGGTCAGGGACATGCTCAAGGACTTCTGAAAGATGAATCACATCAAATTTTCCCATGTTCTCTTCGATGTCAAACTCGTCTAAAAAACAATTTGTGACTTTCACACCAAGGCTTTGGGCATACTCTGCAGCTTGCGTTGAAGGCTCAACACCAATGCCCTGCCAAGACCGCTCTTTTCCACGTTTGAGAAAAAAACCAGGACCACAGCCTATGTCTAAGATTCTACGGTTGCTTTTCGGAAGATTTTCTTCAAAAAAATCGTAACGGTCATCGAATACAATATTCCACCACTCAAGATCCTCTATTTGCCTTTCAATAAATTGCGGTTTTTCGTTTGAATAATATTCTTCCTTATAAATCCTTAGCAATTCTTCCTTCGAAGGAAGGGGATTTATATGAATAAAACCACAGCTCCGACAATTTATGATTTCATAATCCTTTACTTTATCTATTACCACACCTTTATGCATTTATTCACCTAACATTTCCTAACCGCTTTTGGCATATTAATATATATTCTCAAGGCATAGGCCAGTTAGCTGGATTTAACCAGTCCTGATTCTCAATGCTCTATAACCTTTTAGGCCTGACTACACAAGCAAACTGATGATATCTAACATCCTCAAGTTTGTTAAAAGAAAGTGCGTTTACAATCTTGAATTTCCTGTTTTGCGTTGGATTCAATCCTTCAATGGTAATGATGTTGTAATTTAATTCATTGAACATTTTGATTATACTTTTATACGTAAAAAACCTTAAGTGTGTCCTGTCCAGTATACCAGCTTCTTTATAGTCCCATTCACCATGTATCGCCAGCGTTCTTAAGTTATTCCAAAATCGAACATTTGGGATCGATGCTACTACAACGCCTCGCTCATTTAACTTGCCTTTCACATTTTGGAGTAAGGAATAGGGATCTACAAGGTGTTCCAGCACATCATTAAAAACAATACAGTCAAAATAATTATCCGGTATTTCGACCAACGATTGGTGAGCATCTGCGTTGATTACTCTATACAATTTTTCAGCCGCCTTCTTAGCGGATTGAGCTTCTATTTCGACACCCCAACACTCAGCATTGTGTGCATTTTTGATTGATTCGGAAAAATTTCCGCATCCACAACCAAATTCCAGGCTTATTTCTACGTCTTTCGGAATATATTTTAACATCTCTTCACGAGGGTTTTCGTAATACTCAGGAGATTTGTTACAAGATTCAACACTGTTGTTCACCATAGCTTATAAAACTCCTTTGTTAAATATACCCTTATGCCCCATGAATTACAATGCAGCATACAAGATCAACTTGTTGTTTGTCTAAGTCTAAACTCAACCGGTCTTTTCCTGTCCTTCTCAACTGGGCTCTCAAGCATAAGAATTAGTGGTTTTTTAGATTCGGATTATTATCAACGAACTTAACCACTTGTTTCAAATCAACAATACCTCTCCTGTCCCAGAACTTTTCGTACATGGCATGCATAAATTCAAAATCGGCTATAGTATCAACTGACAACTTATAACCCTCTTTTTGAAAAATCCTGAGAGGTTCGAAGTAAACAGTTTTTACGAAGTCTTGATGTTCCTTAAGGTAAATAATAACATGCTCTTTATGGAAATCTTCAATATCAACCACCTTATAGCTCTTTTTGAGCGAATCAAGATGAACCATGTCAAAACCTTCATGAACACAAGCTGTGCCTGGTTTCATCATGACAAACCCCGCATTTTCTGTTATTGCAAATTTGATTAGCCTGTCTATTTCTCCCGGCTCGATCAAGGGAGAATCTGCGGTAATCCTCATAACATAGTCAGCTTTCGCTTCCTCAGCAGCTTCTATATAACGTCCCAATACATCTGTTTCACTGCCCCTGAATATTTTAACTTTGCGCTGTTTAGCAAACTTTACTATTTCTGCATCCCCGGGGGCTGTTGTCGTTGCAACAACTATGTCATCCAAAAGCCTGCACTTTTTAAGTCTCCTTAAGATATGCCAGAGCATCGGTTTTCCACACAGATCCATCAGGACTTTACCCGGCAACCTTGATGAGCCCATTCGAGCTTGGATTATAGCAACTGTCCTCATTTGTTCTCCTGGAATTCTCTCGTTACTCGAAGAGGTCTCAATCCGTCGCATGGATCCGCCCTCCATTCTCGCTCAATCATTTCGCTTTCAGACGGTTGTTTGATTCCACTGCCGTCCGCGGAC
>JBARPZ010000014.1:0-2647 GCA_049643445.1 Sedimentisphaerales bacterium | reverse complement strand
TTACCCCTTTTAGTTTGTCACACCTTCCTAACAGAGAATACATCATCGCCTCTCCGCCAGCATCACCTATCTGCAGGCAAATATCCAGGTCCGCCTTGAAATGATCATAGGCCTTGTCCAAATCAGGAGGTTTCTTTGCCAAGGCAAGTCTCCCCCATCCACCGTGTGCACGGGCTAATCCCGGCAGATCACCAATTTTTGGGTCCTCACGAATAGCGAGGCTTTTGTTGAACAACTGTTCGGCTTCTATTTTATTATCATCGCTACCATAACTTAAAAACTCCGCCAATGAGTTGACTACACGGCCCAGCAATCTGCGAGTTTGAATGTCATTGTCGGTATTTTGCTCGGCGTATTTTAATGCCTCTCGGAGATTGTTTTCAGCTTCTTTAACGCATTCTTCTTTCGGTTTTAATCCGATTAAACCCAGATACCCTAACCCGATGAATTGATACGCCTGGGCTTTGTGCAATTGCGAATCGGCACGTTCTCTAACCTCTGTGCCTATTCGGATACATTCCTGACACATTTTTTGGTCATGCCTGCGTGCTTCGTAACATAGTCTGGCTACAGCGATATATGTATCCAGAGAATAGTCTGGATTATCGGCAAGTTCTCTCACTGCCTGCTGAACCGTCTGGATATTGCTTTCCCCCCTGACATGCGCCATGTCACATTCAATCAGCAGTTTCTGCTCGGACAGGTCCATATCGAGGTCAGCAACTTCTACACACTCTTCAGCCATCTCGATAAGCATTAGGGCTCTTTCAAACTCAAAAACATCTCTGGAGATATTAGCAGCCCGGATGCAGGCCTCTGCTGCCTGCTTGGCCCACATGGTACCTGCTGCGTAATAATGCGTGGCAACGTCGAAAATAAGATTCTTAGATTCGCTGAGAGTTTTTTCCATGGCCGCAGCTACTCTGGCATGATATTCACGAATCATCTGAGGTACCTTGTCAGACCTTGGACCTTCGACACTAATGGCCAGTTCTTTGCGTATAACCTCCAGCATAAAAGATGAATGGAAACTGTATATGTCATCCTGCTTACCCACATCAGTTATAATATGAGTTTCCTGTTCAATCTGCCGCAGTAAGTCCAGCAGCTGCAGACGTGACATTTCCAGTCCCTTGCCCAGAATACTGACGTTGAAAAACTGGCCCAGGCAGGCAGCACATTCCAGCACCATGCGGTATTGTGGAAACTTCAAAAATTCCTCACGCAGGGATGTGTAAAGCTCTACCGGCATCGGCAGTGTTTTGCCGCCAGCGAACTCTCTGGCGAGAATGAACTTGCCGTCTTCACGCTGGCAGATGGCACCAGACTTGGCCAGGTGCGCTATAACATAAAACAGCCAGAATAATGCCCCTTGCCCTTTGGTAAAGTCTCCCACCTGGGAGACAATTTTTTCGGCAGTGTCTTCTTCAAGGTTTAAGGATGATTTTATAATCCGGCATCGCTGCTCTCGCGTTGGTTCCTCAATAACTGTGATGCGGCAATCAGTTTCGTTATTAAAGCCTATCTGAGTGAATGTCCCTGTGTCTCGGCCTGTCAGTAAGACGGCCAGTGAAAGGTTCTGGCCTGGAGGAATATCTTTGAAAAGTTTGACAAGAATTTGTTTTGAGGCCTGGTCCATCCAGTGAATGTCATCTATAAAAAGCACGACCCTCTTATTTGTTGCGAGGTTGCGTATGGTATGTACAATAGATGCGATAATCTCATCCCTGGAACTGGCAAGTTTTGCGTTTTCATCTGCCGGTGGCAGAAGGATATCGGAAAACGGGATAGCGGAAGTAAAGGCTTTTCCGACAGCGGTGGAAAGCTTTTGAATCTGACTGTCTCGTTCACCCAATAAATTGATTTGGTAATGCTTTGCCAAAGCCACCTGGAAGGGCTCATAAGCTTTTTCAACATTTTCAGCTTCGGGCTTTGAACACATTCCCTGCAAAATAACAGGTTCCTGCCCGGACTCATCCTCTGCCTCAGTTAGTTTCTTAATCAGTTCGTTTGCCGTAGCGGTCTTGCCGACACCGGCACTGCCGGATAGAGCGATCCAGACGGTTTGCCCATTCATGACATTCTTAAAGCTGTCCCAGATTTCATCGAAAAATGGGAGTTGTTCATATGGCGGGTTTTTGGCTAAAGCCATCAGATCCGTCGCCGGAACTAGTTGAGCAGCCTGCCGGCTCGTCGTTTTGAAATCGCCTCTGTGGTACAGTGTCATAAGCAAAACAATAATTGCACTTAGTCCCGCACATGCCCACACGAGTATCGGTGATGTGTGACACAGAGCAGCCGATACAAATGGTATCAATAACAGCGGGACAACTATCATGTGTTCCGGTAACAGATTGAGCCGATCAATTGTCTGGCCCAGCATAAAGCTTATAATCCAGAATGCCAGAACCACCGGTACGAATGTCCAGATTGCGGTATTGCCCATCAACAGGAAAAGCGGGCCTGCCAAATATGCACAGGACCCCAGTGTAGCAGCGATAAATACTCCGGCTTCACGTCTGGTAAAATTCCAGGATGAAGAGAGTGAAGCCAAACGGGCCGCAAGTAGCCAGTACACCAATAACGGTCCCAGTATGACTACGCTGATAGTAGCAACAGGCCACCACCATGACTGCTGTGCCAGCAT
>JBARPZ010000013.1:0-4164 GCA_049643445.1 Sedimentisphaerales bacterium | reverse complement strand
CCGGAATCCTCTGGGCGTAAGTATACCAGAATCGGACGTTTCATTGCAAGATAATGTATATTCCTTGATTACTATGTTTCGCAGCTATTTGAAAACGCAAAAAGTCACGCAATTTTGGGCAGTTACTACAGCTATTGGCTATTGCAAACCGATACGATATATGTTAAAATACTAAGGTTAATTTGTGTGATTCTGTTTTTCAAGCCCACAAGCTATAAAACGGTCAGTGGCCTCAAACATCACTGCAGTCGCCACGACACCGAGCCAGGTAGGAAGGGAATTAAGATGCTCATACTGATGAAAGCTTCGTTGTCCGCTTGTCCCAGGGGGGATGCCCCATGGCATTGGCCAGGACGCCTTTCATCGCTATTACTTGTTTTTATATCATTTTTGGCTGGTTCGACTATTGCCCAGTCTCAACTCGTAGGTGATTTGGATGGGAACTACAGGGTAGATTCCAAAGACCTGCGGGCTTTTGCCTGGCAGTGGTTGAATCCAATCTGTCTGGTCTCTGATTGCATTGCCGACCTGGATGATGTCGATGGCGTAAATATGGGCGACTATGCCCTGTTGGCAAAAAACTGGCAGATAGAGGAACCCCATATAGTCATCAGCGAGTTTATGGCAAGCAACACCAGCGAGGAACCGCTGGAAGAAGGCGACCTGCTGGACGGAAACGGCGACTCCTCCGACTGGATTGAGATATACAATCCTACGGATACGGCTGTCAATCTGGATGGCTGGTGTCTGACCGATAGTAAGACTAATCTGACCATGTGGCAATTCCCGGACGGTAACCAACTTGAGCCAGGTGAGTTCCTCGTCGTCTTTGCCTCGGGGAAGACGTCTGAGCTATACCCGGATAATTACCCGTATCTTGACTCTCTCGGTTACTATCACACCAATTTCGAACTCAACAAGGAAGGAGATTATCTAGCGCTGGTGGCAAATGACGGCAATACAATTGTTCACGAATACACGCCAGAGTTCCCCACACAGTTGGCAGATATCTCGTATGGTCTGGCGCAATATGCCATGACGCTCGTGCCAACAGGCGCGACTGCCTCCTATTATGTTCCAACCAGCAGCGATGCGGCTCTGGGCACAGGTTGGACCGCTGCTGACTTCAATGACTCATCATGGGAAACCGGAAAGACCGGACTTGGTTTCGGCTTTGGGGGCGCGCCGAGAGTCGCCTACAACGACGTTATCTATAGCAGTGATCAGGACATCGCCAGTAACGTCACAAAGTATTGTATTGGCAATGGGAATCCTGGACCGACTTTCGGGCCGTTGCTGGATCAGGCCACAGGTGATAACACGGGTATCACGGTAACGCTGACAGAGAGCGGTGGCGTCAGTTGGCAGCCGAGTTCTGAAACCGGCGGAAGTGACTGCGCCGTGGGCACCGATGCCCACAATACGTTCGGTGGAATCGCGGATATGACCGGTGTGCTTCTTTATGGTGGCACCGGCTGGCAGGTCAACTTAACGTTCACAGGTCTGGATCCTGCGACCGAGTACACCTTTGCCACGTCTGCCAGTCGGAGCAATCCTGACTATACCAATCGCTGGGCGAATTATACCCTTACCGGTGCCGATACCTATACAAATGCCAGCACAAGCGGCGTAGTCGTCCTCGCTGAAAACAAGGTGCAGTTCAACACCGGTGACAATCACAACGAAGGTTATGTTGCTCGCTGGACTGGTATTACAGCGGCTGATGGCAGCTTTACTGTCCAGGCCGAGGCCGACCCAAGTAGCGAGAGTGGTTACAAAGCGTATTCATTTGATGTCTTCAAGCTTGAGGGAGGATTTAGCGGCACCGATATTGAGGAGGATATGCTTGGTGTTAATTCCTCGCTGTGGACACGCACCGAATTTTTCCTTGAAGAGGGGGATTTTGGTGCCTTCGACACGCTGAAGTTGCGAATGAAGTACGAGGACGGATTTGTGGCGTATCTCAACGACGTGGAGGTTGCCAGTTGCAATGCGCCGAGTCCCGTGCAGTGGGACTCGGCGGCCGACTCCGACCGCCCGATTGAGGAATCCAGGGTCTTCAAGAGTATCAATATCATGTCTAATTTGGGCTTACTGCAACCTTTGCCCGAAAAGAACGTGCTGTCGATTCACGGACTCAACAACAACAAGAACGACGGCGAGTTCCTGATACTGCCTGAGCTGGTCGCCGCCAGGAATCGTCTTGTCCCGCAATACTTCACGACAGCAACACCAGGCACATTTAACATTTCTGGTGCAATGGGTGTTGTTGATGAGGTCTGGTTCAGCCATAAGAGTGGTTACTATAACACTCCATTCCAGTTAATCCTGTCCACCGGAGACGATGATGTTGAGATCCGTTACACCCTCGATGGCTCGTTGCCAACGATAACTCATGGGATTACTTACACTGGCCCGTTCGGCGTGAGTGAAACAACCACCATTCGTACCGTTGCGGTCAAGCCGGGCTGGCTGGACTCCCCGGTCGAGACGCAGGCTTATATCTTCCTTGAGCCGGACGTCCTGGATTTTAGTTCTAACCTGCCTATCGCCATCGTTGATACGTTTGGTGGAGGTATCGGACAAACTACACATACGTTGAACTATACCGGCTTCATCGATACCACAACTGGCGGCAGGGCCAGGATTACCGACCCGACCAACTTCATCGGTAGGTCCGGCATCAATATTCGCGGTAAAAGCTCGACAAGTTTCCCCAAAAAGCAGTATCACCTCGAAAGTTGGGACGAATATGACCAGGATAAAGATGTTTCTATCCTTGGTTTTCCCTCCGAATCAGACTGGATCCTGCAAGGACCCTATTCGGACAAGTCGCTGATGCGTAACTTCCTGTCGTACAAGTGGAGCAATGATGTTGGTCGATACGCTGTTCGCACACGGTTTATCGAGTTGTTCCTCAACACGGGCGGAGGGGGAGTCTCGTTGAGCGATTACGTGGGAGTATACGTTTTGATGGAAAGGATCAAACGGAATGAGAACCGTGTGGACATCGCCAGGCTCGATTCGACTGATAACACAGAACCGGATATCACCGGTGGCTACATTATCAAGAAAGATAAAATTGACTCGGGCGAGCCAACATTCAACACCAGCACCGGTCAGCAATTGCTCTACTATGAGCCCAAGTGGACTGAAATCACACAGGCGCAGAAGGACTGGATAAAAGGCTATCTTGACGAGTATGAGTCGGTTCTTTATGGGCCGAACTTCACTGACCCCATCGATGGGTACGCTAAATATATCGATGTTGATTCGTTTGTCGATCATCACATCATTGTTGAGTTGACCAAGAATATCGACGGTTTTCGCCTCAGCACCTACATGTTTAAGGATCGAGGCGGCAAACTGAACATGGGGCCTGTCTGGGATTATAACTTGTCGCTCGGTAACGCCGATTACTATCAGGGGTGGCTATCTGATGGGTGGTACTACAGCCAGCTTAACAACACCGAGTACCCCTGGTGGCGACGCCTTTTCGAAGACCCCGAGTTCCGGTTGCGTTATGCCGATCGATGGTTTGGGCTCCGCAGGAAACTATTTACTACGGATCAGCTGCTTCAGACAGTCAACAACACCGCCGCATTATTGAATGAGGCGCAGGCCCGAAACTTTGTTAAATGGCCTATCCTTGGTATCGATATCTGGCCGAACTGGTTTATTGCTCATACTTACCAGGAGGAAATCAACTGGATGAAGGGTTGGCTTGGGAATCGGTTGACGTGGATGGACGCTCAGATCGGCACCGAATTTGCCGCTGCTCCGCCACTCTTCAACCAGCAGGGTGGTCAGGTTAATCAGGTTTTTAATCTGACGATGACCGCTTCGTCTGGCACGATATATTACACACTTGATGGCAACGACCCACGCCAACCTTTTACCGGAAATCCCGTCGGAACACAATATAGCGGACAGATCGCGTTGAACAAGAGCACACAAGTCAAGGCACGTGTGCGGGACGGCATCACGTGGAGCGCGCTAAACGAGGCAATATTCGCCGTCGGCCCACTCGTCGAGAGCCTGCGTATCACCGAGATTATGTACCATCCGCAGGACACCGGCGATGCAAATGACCCAAATAAGGAATTCATCGAGCTGAAAAACATCGGACTTGATACACTGAATCTTAATCTGGCAAGATTCACT
>JBARPZ010000012.1:0-3105 GCA_049643445.1 Sedimentisphaerales bacterium | reverse complement strand
TATCCTATCCGCTCCCTGCGCACGCGCACTCACAAATACATCCGCAACCTCAATCCTGAGGGTATGTTCCAGTGCGTTACCACTCATGGCCGTGACTATAAAGAGATTGACCACAGCATGTGGGGCTCGTGGAAAGAAAAGGCCAGGACCGCTGCCTTTGCTGCTAAGCGTGTCAAGATGTTTCAGTATCGACCGGCCGAAGAACTATACGACCTCATTAAAGACCCTTACGAGCTTAATAATCTTGCGGATGACCCTGCCAAACGGAAATTGCTCGTATCGCTTAGGGAACAACTCGATGCGTGGATGAAGCAGCAGGGTGACCGTGGAATGGAAGCCGAGATGGCCGTGCCCCTCCACAAAAGTCGTACCGTAAAACAGCGAAAGAAAAGCTCATGAAAAAGTGAACTCTACTGATGTTGGCTCCCAAAGGCTGTTGCAGAAGCTCGAAAATTTACTTTTATTATGGTATCAACGAGGAGAATAATGATGAACACATTCAGTTACACACGTCGCGGTTTTATTAAGGCAATGGGGGTGGGGATAGCGTCTTTGGCTGTTCCCGAGTGTGTGTATGCTGCCCAGCAGCTTAAAAGCAAGCGTCCAAACATAATTTTCATAATGGCCGACGATATGGGTTATGGTGACCTGGGCTGTTACAACAGGAAATCGAAGATTCCCACACCGAATATGGACCGGCTGGCGAAAGAGGGTGTTCGTTTCACAGATGCTCATTCGCCGTCTGCGGTCTGCACACCCACGCGTTACGGCGTGCTGACGGGCCGATATTGCTGGCGTTCCCGCCTGAAACGTGGAGTATTGGGTGGCTATTCTCCCTGCTTAATCGACACCAAACGAACGACTGTTGCTTCGCTGTTGAAGCAGCACGGTTATGCTACGGCGTGTATTGGCAAGTGGCACCTCGGCCTGGGGACAGCCAAAAGAACGGATTTCAGCAAGCTGCTTGTTCCCGGCCCGAATGCCCTTGGTTTTGATTATTTCTTTGGTATTTCAGCGTCGCTGGATATGCCGCCTTACTGTTACATCGAAAATGGTCGAGCCGTAAAGCAGCCGACCGAGATGGTCGAAGCCGGTGAAGCCGCCAGGGATGGATGGTGGCGGAAGGGAGCCATTGCGCCCGGTTTTAAACATGTCCAGGTTTTGCCGGATTTAACAAAAAAGGCGGTCGAGTACATTGACAAGCATGCAAGGAGTTCGAAAAGTTCACCGTTCTTTATGTATTTTCCATTGCCCGCACCTCATTGCCCTATTGCACCGGCGGATTTTGTTAAAGGACGAAGTCAGGCCGGGGGCTACGGCGATTTTGTTGTGGAGGTAGACTGGACAGTAGGTGAGGTTATGAAGGCGTTGCAGCGGAACGGACTTGCCGGGAACACTTTGATTATAGTCACCAGTGACAATGGTTCACCGGGCAGGACCAAGATTAAGCGGACGCCATATTCAATTGTCGAAGTATATGGTCACAATCCAAGCGGTGATTTCCGCGGCATAAAAGCTGATATCTGGGACGGGGGTCACCGCGAGCCATTCATCGCTCGTTGGCCGGGTAATATCCCCGCTGCAAGCACAAGCGATGAGCTGATATGTCTGACAGACCTTTTGGCAACTTGTGCGGCAATCGTTGGGGCAAAGCTGCCGGGCGATGCCGGTGAAGATAGTTATAACATCTTACCGGCTTTGCTGGGCAGGAAAACGGACAGACCCATCCGCGAGGCGGTTGTCCACCATTCCAGTATAGGGATGTTCGCTATTCGTCAGGGAAAGTGGAAGCTCATTCTTGGCCGCGGTTCCGGTGGTTTTACTAAACCCAATCGTATCAAACCTAAGCCGGGTGAGCCTAAAGGTCAGCTATACGATCTGGACGAGGACCCGGCGGAATCAAATAACGTATGGGCCGAACATCCGGTAATTGTACAGCGTCTGACAAACTTACTCGAAAAGTACAAGAAACAAGGCCATAGTCGTCGAACCTGAAGAATGAACGATTGAAGGAAAATCTGACATCAGTTGGAGAATACGAATATGACTACATCCACTTACTCACGTCGCAGTTTTCTAAAAGCTGCGGGGCTCGGAGCTGCTACACTGGGGCTGCCGGGAGGCCTGTTTGCTGCAAAGAAGGGCGGCGCTGAAAAACCTAACGTCCTTTTCATTGCCGTCGACGACCTGCGTCCGCAGCTTGGTTGCTACGGCCATAAACAAATGCTCTCTCCAAACATAGATGGTTTGGCTGCGGATGGTGTTACTTTTCTACGCTCTTATTGCCAGGTTCCCGTCTGTGGTGCTTCGCGTGCCAGCCTTCTCACTGGCGTACGGCCAACGAGAGACAGGTTCATTAATTACAACGTCTGGGCCGAGAAGGACCTGCCGGGTGCGTTAAGTCTTCCCAGGCATTTCAAAAACAACGGATACCACACTATATCAAATGGCAAGATTTTCCATAATTCGAACGACTGTAAGGATAGCTGGAGCGAAGCTCCCTGGCGTCCTAAAGGACCTTGGCAGAATTATCTGCTTGAACAAAGTAAGAAGCTCACTCGGAAAAACCAACGAGGGAAGGGACCTGCGTTCGAGTCAGCCGATGTCCCCGATAACGCTTATTTCGATGGGATGATTGCAGACAAGGCTGTTTCAGACCTGAAGCGCCTTTCGGATATGGATAAGCCGTTTTTCCTTGCGCTGGGATTTTTTAAACCTCACTTGCCTTTTAATGCTCCGAAAAAATACTGGGATTTATACAAGAGAGAGAAAATTGACCTTGCCGACAATCCTTTCAGGCCCAAAGGTGCTCCTGATGCAGCCCTGCACAACTGGGGCGAATTGAGGGCTTATGTAGGTATTCCCCCAAAGGGCTCCTTGTCCAACGAGCTTGCTCGCACACTCATCCACGGCTATTACGCCTGCGTCAGCTACACCGATGCCCAGATTGGCAGGGTTTTGGCCGAGCTTGACCGCATGGGCCTGCGCGAAAACACAATCGTAGTCCTCTGGGGCGACCACGGCTGGAACCTCGGTGAACACGGCTTGTGGTGTAAACATTGTAACTTCGAAACATCTCTGCATTCACCCTTAATTGTTACTGCT
>JBARPZ010000011.1:0-1928 GCA_049643445.1 Sedimentisphaerales bacterium | reverse complement strand
GTCTCAATCTTTATCAGACAATTCCCCGCGATTCTTCGCACCTGCATTGCTTTGATAGCAGTTATCTTCACCTTTTTTTGGGCAGGCTCTGCCAGTGCCTGATAGCGTGACATCCAGGCGCCGGCAGGCAATAAAAGCGCCGTACGGAGCCAATTTCGTCGCGATGTCTTCATAGAATCATCCTCCGATTAGTGGTTTCGATTTAAAAAATACAGAAAGATGAATAGCGATATATAATCGACATTCCCCATATCAAAATCATGTGTAGTTAAAATTCTCAACTATATATTGATAAACTAAATTCATTGGGTGCAAACTGAATAATATTCATGATTTTAGCGCCCGGTTTTAACTATTTATGCATAAGATAAAACATCTATGAAAAAATAGGGATGTTTACCGGATAACTTCTTGTTTAATTTCTCAATGCTACTGTCATGTCAAGTAACTAATGTCGGATAAAGCCGCCGCAATTTTATTCGTGCTTTTTTTGTGGTGAACTGCCAGTTTATTATTGCATTCTTATTATTCCTATGATTCTGCCACGCGGTAACCTCTATTTTGACCTCCGAGAGCTGTGCGATTCTCCTATTCAAACACTGTCGGGTAAGAACATTCAGCTCGATTTCCGCCATATTCAGCCAACTCCCATGCTTCGGCGTATACACAAACTCAAAACGATCCCATATTGCTTTGGCCTTTTCGGGAGTGAACACTTCATATAGTGAACCGGGCTTGTGAGTATTGAGGTTGTCCATCACCAAAGTGATTTTTTCCGCATCTTCATAGGCTTCAGCAATCTCTTCTATGAAATACGCCCAGTCCTTTTTTGTTCTACGTTCCGTGACTTTGACCATTCGTTGTCCAGCCAAAGGCTCGCTTGCCACAAAAATAGTACACACACCACAGCGCTCATATTCATAATCGTACCGGGCACAACGTCCTGGTTTTGCGGGTAACGCCTGCCGAGTTTCCTTTATAAGTTGCTTGGGCGACTCGTCCATACAAACTATCGGAAACGCCATATTATACGGTCTTTTATATACATCCAAAACATTCTCCATATTCGCAATAAAATCGCTGTTTTCTTCAGGTGGAATCACCCACCCGTGCTGCCTCCAGGGCTTTATTTCGTTTTTTTAAAACCTGTCGCACGGTTTCATGCGAAATATTGTCGATGTAGTTCAGTTCAACAACACGATCCGCAAGCAGCCGCAACGACCAACGTGCAAATCCCTCCGGCGGCCCGCTACAACTGAGCGCAACCAAGTGTGCTTCAAAATCCCCATCCGCCTTCTTGGCATAGACCCTTTCTCCCTTGTGGCCATTGAGCGCAATGTCAAATCCTTCTTCGACAAAACGCTTTTTAACCCTATCAATCTTTTTCATGCTGACCTGCAACACAGAAGACACCACCTCGTTTATCGATCGAGCATCTTGAAATTCACCCTCATCACAATTGAGCAGGATTAACGCATTTAGTACTTTTTGCGAGCGGTGAGAACCTTTAGATGTAATGGCTTTGAGTTTCGACCGTTCATCTTTCGTTAGCGTTACTTTGTACTTTTTCATATATTCCCTCCAAGGTTTTGAAGGAAATATACATCATGTTATGCGACAATGCAAGCATGACATGACACTAGAGTATTATTGAACTGAATACACATTCCGCCTCCGCCGGCACTGTTAATTCGGTTTATGATCGAAAGCGCATCCCAGCCGGGATATCCTGGCAGTGGTGTGGTATGACGCCAGCGCTTCGTTACATAATCGAGTAGTTTGACCTGTGCATCGAATTCTGTTCTGGAACCGTTAACGACTTCGTCAAGATTTTCAAGTTCACGGAGTTTTTTGAACTCAGGGCGGTCCCATTTTTCCCATTCCCAGTTAATTGAAGAATATTTAATTGGAGGATTATCGGCCTCAAC
>JBARPZ010000010.1:0-1958 GCA_049643445.1 Sedimentisphaerales bacterium | reverse complement strand
CATATAGTAAACTTTCGCACTTTTTAGGCGACATATTTTAATGGTTTGTAAACAAAAACATATCGACCATCCGATGTCTTTATTGGACTTAAAATTAAGACAGGGAGGTCGATATGCACACTATTACTTCGACATGGGAGACGATAATCCAATACTTTTTCCCAATATTCACGTTTCCCACAACAGAAATTTTTCTCAATCTCATAACCGGATGGGTTCTCTGTACCGCAAGACATACCATCACCGGCATCTTGCCATTCGCAGACCCGGCTGGACAGAAAGCTCACGATGCTTATCATCGGTTTTTCCCGGATGCTTCCTGGGCAATGAGCGAGTTGTGGAGACTTTTGACGATTTTGCTGGTCAAGGTATTTTACCCAACGGGTATAATACCTGCCGATCTGGACGACACTCTGTTTCATCGCAGTGGCAGAAAAGTCGATGGTGCAGGCTGGTGGCGGGATGCGGTTCGTTCGACCGGCACAAATATAGTCCACGCCTGGGGCTTGAATCTGGTGGTGCTTACGCTGAGAATAAATCCGCCCTGGGGCGGCGAACCACTCGGCCTGCCAATCAATATGAGACTTCATCGAAAGAATGGTTTGTCCCTGATAGGATTGGCCGAAGAAATGTTGACAGAAGTTGCCTCGTGGCTGCCTCAAAGGCGGTTTATCAACCATTCGGACGGTTTTTACGCTTCCCTGGCCGGACGGGATATACCCAATACACATATCATCTCGCGTATGCGTCGGGACGCAAATATTTACGATTTGCTCGGCAAGAAAAGAAAAAAGCAAAGAGGCCGACCTCGCAAGAAGGGCAAAAAGCTTTCTTCTCCGCAAAATCTGGCCAAAAGAATTCACAACTTCAAGCTTGTCAAAACCTGCGAACGAGGCAAGAGCAGAAAACGCCTTATATATACCAGAAAAGTTGTATGGTACAGAGTATCGCAGAAACCGGTGCTTCTGGTAATCAGTCGGGACCCGACAGGCAAAGAGAAAGACGATTTTTTCTTTACCACGGATTTGAGTCTTACTGCTGCCGAGGTGATAAGCGGTTTTGCGGGCAGATGGAGCATCGAAGATACTTTCAAAAATACCAAGCAGTTTATAGGCGGTCAGGAACCTCAGACCTGGAAACGCAAAGGCCCCGAGCGAGCGGCAGCGTTGAGTCTGTGGATTTATTCTGTAATCTGGCTGTGGTATCTTCAGCAAAAATCGAAGCGAAGATACTTTTTTGTTCAGCCGTGGTATCCGGGCAAGTCTGCTCCGAGCTTTGCGGATGCGTTGAGTTGCCTTCGCCGCGTGCTTTGGCAGGATAGAATTAAATATATGTTCGGTAAAAAGTTCGTACATAACAAAAATTTCGAGTTCTTAATCGAAGCATTAGCTGCGGCAGCTTAAATGCTTAGCAAAAGTGCGAAAGTTCACTAACAGGAAACAACTGAAAAAATCGAATTCAATTCGTTCTTTACGTACTTGCTTACCCAGTGTCTCAAAATCAAGTTGATCAAGAAAAATAAATAGTTTGTTTTTGGACACACCTAAATCACGAGCCCTTATAAGAAAGTCACCAGAGAACCGAAAGTCAATCTGTTCCTCATGTATTTGTTTTCCTAGCGTGAGTTTACAAGTTAGCAAACGGGGCTTTTGTTAAGGTTTTTGTATTCAAGGTGTTACGAGCGTTTTGGGGCGATGACCTAACTCTGGCGAAAACGAGCCAGTTTGAGCAGGTCGTAAAGTTGCTTCTGCGTCTTGTTTAAGCGGCTTATCGAGTAAGATAGCTTGGGCGGCTGGCCTTTTCCCTGCGGATAAACGCAGGCAGTCTCACGTATTCCATTGAGTTGTTCCATAAGGTTTTCCGCACTTATAGACATCCCTTTAGCGGCGAGTTCTCGTCTCAACAGACTTACGAGCGTTAAAGCTGCGACACAATAAAATGCGTGAACGCGAATCTTC
>JBARPZ010000009.1:0-15853 GCA_049643445.1 Sedimentisphaerales bacterium | reverse complement strand
GGTGGCATGGGCGATGGCTACAGCAGCAACGGTGGGGACGGCGGGGGCATAATGGGCGGCTATCGTCGCAGATCCTTTAACTGGCACGGCGGCGACAATGGTGTCAAGAGTGGCGACGGGCTCTACGGTTCTTATGAACGTGATATCAACTTCAAAGGCATAAAAAACAACTTGTTCACGAAACCTGATGACCTTGGGGTTGTTGCCGAGGGTGATAGTATAGCCGGGGGTGGCAGAGTTGAATTCCACAATGGCAAGGCGACTGGCTTTGAATTGAGTAGCCCCATGGATGTTAAAGAGAGCGGATTGAATTCGCGTATCGACAGTTTAGACACATATACAGATAAAGACGGTGACCGTACCGTTACCGTAGTTGCAGGACAACCGGTCACAGTCACGGAACCTGAATTGGCCCCACGCACCCGGCGTAGTTTCGGTCTGGATATTCAATTGGGTACATCCACGAGACCTGAATTGGCCTTACCGTCGCAGCCGAGGAGTGATGTATCCGGCATAACCGAACTGCCTGGTATTACGTCGCAGAGTGGGAGTGCGGAGTCACATGTCTTGTGGAGGGGCACAAAAACAGATACGTCGCTTGAGTACCCAAGTAATTGGTCAGCAAGTGAAGCATTTCTTAAGAAGTCAAACGATGAACTGGTTGATATGGGCTATCATTACATTCCCGAAAAGGCCAAGCCGCCTATCCCTGCTCTTGGTAAGGTTGAGGAAGGCAGCCGGCAAGGTGACGTCTCCAAAGGAGCGAAAGAAACGTCATCGGAAGAAGTGACAACCATCGATCTTAGTTTTGCGACATCCAGCACAGACACAGAAAAATATATTGCAGATTTTTTGAAGTCGGCAGATAAGACTAAATCACTACCTAAGAAAGGGCAGAGCACAGATTATGTTTCCTTGGTTCCTGCGGAAGGGCCGGGCGACAAGAAAGAAAGTGGACGTGTGCCGATAGTGTCAAAAATACCACAAGTGGGCCTTACGATCATTGATTGTGATTTACAGGACCATGGTGGATTGGCCGGCAAGGAGGAAAATGGCCGCGGAAAAGTACCGTTACTGGGAGACCTGCCGATAGTCGGCCGTCTGTTCAGTAATGCCACGGGTAAGCGGCCGTTGACCGAGGAAGAGAAAGGGCGGATTGTTGCGTACCTTGAGGACAGGAAATCCCAACCTGAAGGAAAGCCGGTTGAGTGGGATTACGAAACCATAAAACTCAAATACGCCGACCCACGGGAAGTGCAAGATTCCATAGAGGCCGGCTTCATGGAAGGGGATCCAGCGAAAGTGGCGATAGAGGCGCTGCAACAGAGCCAGCAGATAATTCTCTTCGGTCGCAAGGAACAGAGAGAAAAGGTCAGGAATATGGTTCAGGAAATCGATAGACAGGCCGGGCAGTCAGCAGTTGACCGAACCAGCATACGCACGGGGGAGGATGAACCCGATTTGCCTCCTGCCTCGCGCTTCAAGCTTGTGCCGGTCAATCCGTGGGTCATGGCTGGGCGCGATCCTCTCTCCACCTTCGCCCTCGATGTGGATACGGCATCGTATACCCTGTGCCGCCGGTATATCCGCGGCGGTTTTCTGCCACCGGCCGGTGCGGTGCGCATGGAGGAGTTTGTCAACAATTTCAACTACCAATACCCGCAGCGAACCAATCCCACATTCAAGGTCCACGCTGAAGCGGCTCCCTCGCCGTTTGCCCGCAAAGACCAGAACCTGACACTGCTTAAAATTGGCGTGAAGGCCCGCACGATTGGCCGCGATCAACGCAAGGCGGCCCACTTGATCTTCGTCGTGGATGCCTCGGCATCTATGGGCCAGCCTGACCGGCTGCCGCTTGTTCAGCAGGCTTTGGGACTATTGGTGAATAAGCTCTCTGCGGTTGACCGTGTCACTCTGATAACCTGTGCGAATGAGGCACGTCTGCACATGGAGTCAATCCCGGCCCGCGAGCGTGACAGAATCCACCAGGCCATCAATGCCATACAACCGGCTGGGTCAACAAATTTATTGGCCGGGCTGAAGCTGGGCTACGCTACGGCACGACGATCATTTGCACCGAAACAGATCAATCACGTAGTGCTGTGCTCCGACGGAGTGGCCAACATAGGTCAGACCGAAGCCGAGGCGGTCCTTGATGAGATAGCTGCAGACCGAAAACAGGGCATCACTATCACATGTGTGGGAGTAGGATACGGGTCCTACAATGATGCATTTATGGAGGCCCTGGCCAATCGTGGCGACGGCAGTTACATGTTTCTTGATTCGGCCCGACAAGCTCAGCGGGTCTTCGTCGAGCAGTTAGCGGCCACATTGCAGACGGTGGCCAGGGATGCCCGTATTCAGGTCGACTTCAATCCGCATCGTGTTCGACGTTATCGCCTGATTGGATACGAGAACCGGGATATAGAAGATAAGCGTTTCCGTGACGATACAATCGACGCAGGCGAGGTCGGTTCGGGCCAGTGTTCTACAGCCTTGTACGAACTGGAGCTGATAGGCCAACCGTCGGCGGACAAGCAGGGAGATTTGGGTACTGTATTCGTACGGTACTGTAACGTTGAAACAGGCCAAATAGAGGAAGTCTCCAACCGCTTGAGCAGTGCTATCGTGCGAAGACGTACGGTCGCCGCTGCCCCCCGCTTTTTCCTCGCCGCTGGTGCAGCGCGTTTTGCCGAGATGCTGCGTCAATCAGAACACGCGCAACATGGGAACATGATGGATGTACTCCGTGTCGTAGAGCAGGTTAGTCTGGCCCTTCCGCTGGATCGTGACGTGCGCGAGTTAGCGGAACTGGTTCGCAAAGCCGAGGGCCTGCCCAGGTCGCCTTAGTCACGGTGTTGGTATTTTACCTGTATTTTACATTCTTTCGGTCGAATCAAGACGTATTATTTACATGGAGTGGTTATTTAGGCCATATATATGAATAGTCGAGTATTGAAGTGGAAAATACGAGTGCCGTTTCCAGTAAGCCGGATACATTTTGTACAGCAGTCGCTTGAGAGAAACGGCAATTACTTTTTTGAGAGGATATGACCATGAAATCTAAGATAGCATCGCTGCTGCTGTTCTGGATGTTGCTGACACCCGCAGTTCTGGCCGATGAGACAATATCACTTCCAGCCGACCAGTCAACCGGAATTGAGATTGCCGAGGTACAAATCACCAGCCGAATCGACGGCCGCCAGCTTGCGCTGAGCCTCAACTTTGAAGCCGTAACGAAGCGGGCCCACCGACGGATGTTACTAATCCAGGGTGACGCGGTGCTTGAGAAGATTGATCAAGTGCAGACCGACTACATGCTCGACTACAACCAGCCGAACAAGGCCTACCATGTAGCCTGGCCTCGGGCGGGTCGACATCGAATCAACGCAGCGTTTGTGACAAAATCTGAAGCTGACCCCAACAGCCTCTGGCGACAAACGAGTCTCCAGGTCCCGTTTGGCCGTGTGCGTCGGATCCAGCTTGCCAGTGATCGGCCCGACCTTGAGGTCCAGTTGCCGGGCGCCATGCGCGTCCAGCGTCAGATCGAACAGGGCCAACTGATTATCAGTGCCATCCTTGGACCAAGCCAACCGCTCGTTGTACGATGGAAACCTCAAGTGACACTGGCTGATGCCAAGCTGGTATTATCCAGTCAGGCCAATTCAATCGTGGACGTACGAGCCGGCTTGCTGCACATTGATGCGCTATTCGATTTCCAGGTTGCCCAGGGTAAGATAGAGACCCTGACATTCGCAGTGCCGGACGGCCTGAGCATAACGTCAGTCGACGGGGCCTACATTCGCAATTGGGCGATTAGGGACGCCAACGAGGGCCTGCGCAATCTTGTGGTCGAACTGAGCCGGCCGCAGGAAAAGGACTACCGTCTGCGCATCCGTGCCGAAGCCGGCATAGATAAGTTGCCTGCTGAGGTTGAGGTTCCGGTCATCGAGCCTACCGGCGGAATCCGGGCGAGTGGCCATTTGGTAATTGGCACCGACAGTGCTCTGCAATTGGTGGTTGAGGAGTCACCAGGCCTGACTCAAATCGATGCTGCGGTCTTTCCTCGTGTTCAGGCCGGCGGGCCACAGAATCGGCCTATTCCAAAGAACAAAGCGTTTTACTACACGTATGCCGGCAGGCACTACCGGTTACGGCTCTCCGTGGACGATATCGTGCCCAGTTATGACGTGGCCGGTCGCTTCGTGGTAAAGATAAAAGAGGACGACCTCGTGGTTGATGCTGAGTTAGAGTTGGATGTACGCGACGCAGCAATCCGTCAGCTTGAGGTCGTAGTTCCCGCGAGTATGGTGGTAGTGTCTGTCGATGGGAATCAGGTTGAAGACTATCACCTGTCCGAAATGCAGGAAGCGAACGAGGTCACAACGGTACGCACAGTATTCGCCAGGCCCGTGATAGGGCGCACGCTAATTTATCTGCGTCTGGAGTTGGGTCATGGACCGCTGGGGCAGAAACAAACGATCCCCGCCCTGCAGGTGACAGGCGCCAAGACCCATCGAGGTTATGTGGTCGTTGCCACGGAAGCCGGAATCGAGCTCGATGATCCCCTTGTTGAGAACCTGCGTGAAGTTCATACGGCCTCAGTCCCGCTGCGTGTAGCCCAGGCGCAGTTCGCCTATCGATTTCGGGAGGCTGACTGGAATTTGAGTTTAACAGCTCAGAGCAAGCCGACTGGAATACGAGCAGAAGTGTTCCATCTGCAATCGATCGGCGAGGCCCTGGCCTACGGCTCAGCAGTGATTAACTATATCATAACCGGCTCGCCCGTGGACGAGCTTCGCTTTAGCCTGCCGAAAAGCTTTGAGAATGTCGAATTTGTAGGCAGCGACGTTCGCCGTTGGACACGGCAAAACGACCTCTGGGTGGTCAAGCTCACACGCAAGGTCCTTGGCGATTACAATATAGCTGTGACCTACACACAGCAATACGGTCCCGACAGGCCAATTCAATTGGGCTCGCTGCATTGCCAGGATGTACAGACACAAACCGGCTATGTGGTTGTGACCAGCCATCTGGATCTGAAGCTGGAGATAATACCGGGCCAGAATAATGATAGTAATAGCCTGCTGGCCATTACCATGGATGAACTGCCGGGTGACTATCGCTTGCTGACCAGCAGTCCGATTCTATCTGCATACAAATACGTTACCGATCCGCATACGGCAACGCTCAGTATCGATCCCTACAGTCGGAGCGGGCTGCTGCCGGTGATACTCGATATCACAGCCCTTCAGACCAGGCTGGGAGTACGTCCCGACGGACAGATCGAATCGGTTACTACCGTTCGTTATAAGGTCAAGAACACTATAGGTCAGTTCCTCTCATTAGCCATGCCGGCGGGAACCCGGGTTTGGGCCGTGTCTTTGATCGAAACCAAAGGTGGCGGTGAAATAGCAACGAGACTGGCAGCATCATACGATACCGAAAGTGGCCGACTGCTTGTTCCACTCAGTCGCAAGGCCAATCCGAATGACCCGACGACAGTCGAGCTGGAGTATGGCCAGGTGCATAAATCGGGCGGCTGGTTGCGCCGCCGGTTGGACCTGGCTGCACCAAGTAGTGCCATCCCTATCACCTACGCCGATTGGTATGTCACCGTACCAGATGAGTGGGCGATCACCGCAGCCGGCGGCAACATGCAGGCGCGGCCTCGGCAGATCACTCGCGTGGGTTTGGCATGGGTACTCAACCGGGCAGGACAGTTGTGGACCAGGTCAGTCGAACGATGGGCAGACCAGCCGGCGGTATGGATTATGGGCATAGCGGTGTTGGTATTGATCGTTCTCTGCACGATCTTCTTCCGGCGGCGGTTGCCGGAGCTGGTCTCGACAATACTGCTGGTTATGCTCATCTGGGCCGGAGTGGGAGCAGCAATGTGCGGTCACATAGACAAACCTGCACCCGCAACATCGGTGAGCTATTCGCAGGCGGTCAACACTGATCCCAGTCAGGCACTTCAGGTAAGTGCCGTACTCATCCCTGCCTGGCGGCAGCATATCACGATTTTAGACATGTTTGTGGTGTTCCTGGTCATAGCTGCGGCCCTGGCCATTACCATGCGTCGGCGACGATTATGGCCGATTGCGGTGGCTGCAACACTGGCCGCTGCGATGTATCTTATAGCCAGGATACCGGTTACCTGGCCCATACTGAAGGCACTGATGACATGGGGTGGGCCAATGGCGGCAACTGCGTGGTGTGCCTGGCGTGCATTGACCGGACTTCGCCGAAAGATACCGCTTCCTGCGCAGGCGAGTACCGCATTAACAGTACTGTTAGTAATGGTCCTGAGTGTTTCCGGGGGCTGTGCGAGCTTAGGGCCTGTCATCAAGCCGGAAGCTGATCGTCCAGTGGTCGAGAGCATCGAATGTTCCCTGTCGGCTGGTGTAGACAGTATGGAGCTGCAGTACAAAATGCGAGTTTCAGCCCATAAACCATCGAGTTTTCCGCTGCTGGATGAATCGGCTGTGCTGGTCTCACCGCTCAAAGCCGGTCCACATGTTACTGTGCGCACGGAAGATGGCTGGCATACAATAGCGGTAAATAAGGCAAATGTTTACGAACTGGAGGTAACGTTCCTGGTTCCATTGCCGCCGGCAGGTGAAGACCAGCAGCGTCGATTCGAACTGCCGCTGCCGATGTCGTTGATCAATAGCGTGAGCCTGGAGGTACCTGACGCCAATGTGTTGATCGATGCCCCACAGGCAGTCCACCTGGTTCGTCGTGAGCAGGAGAATCGAACTATAGTCGAGGCGATGTTCATGCCTGGCCGGCCCGTTGTGTTCACGTGGCGGCCTAAAGAGCGCCAAGCCTCACAGGAGGAAGTACGTTTCTACGCCCAGGACGTGGCTCTTGCGAATTTGACCTCTGGATTGCTCCAGGTGTTCCATGCAGTGCGCCTGCAAATCGCACAAGGTCAGATTGATACGCTCAAGCTGGGCATTGCCAGTGGTCAGACGGTCACTTCCGTTAGTGCGCCATACGTAGGCGGCTGGCGTTTTGATCCGGCGGCACATCAACTTGAAGTACGCCTGATCCAGCCGGTGACAGGGATCTATGAGCTAATGCTCGTTACCCAATCGGCCATTGCCTCAGTGCCATACGATGTGCGTTTGGAACCGTTGGTGGTTCATAGTGCTTTGAACCAGCACAGTGTGATGGGCCTGGCGACTGACTCATCTGTGTACGTTCGTGTTGATCAGCATCCGGCATCTATGAATGCCCGCGACTATATTCGTGATAGCGCCAACCTGATAAAAGTGGTGCCGGGAATTGCGGTCGAGCGGATCACACAGGCATATCGCTTCGACTCCCCGGAAGGTGTTGTTAGCGGGCGCGTGCTCGCAGTACAGAGTGAGCTGCGCAGCCAGGAAACGGCAAGGTTTAACGCAGAGGACGACCGTTTGGTCTATAACAGCCAATGGGTCATTGAGATTGCCAAGGCCGGTCGGTTCGATGTCGTTTTGCACATACCTGAAGGTTTCGATATCGACACGCTCGTCGCTGAGCAAGTCAGCCATTGGGATGAATCGGTCGAAGGCGGCCAACGCCATGTGCGGGTGCATTTCAAACGCAAGCTGACCGGCTCGGTTCGGCTGAAACTAACCTTAAGTCAGCCTGTGGCGCAGATGCCGGAGCTTCTGACCGTGCCACATGTGATGTTGGCGGATGTGCTCAAGCACACGGGGTATTTGGTAGTAGGCTCGGAGCAGGGCGTACGCCTGTCGGTGGCATCGCGACAGGGTGTCAGCGAGGTCAATCCTGCCGAGCTCGGTTACCCGAACCAAAGTCTGCTGGCGTTTCGATTGTTGCGACCCGATTGGCAGTTGCAGCTCCAAACTGAGTTGGTGCAGCCACGTGTGACGGTTCAGGCCCTGCATTTGGCCAAAGTAACTGAGGGATTGGTACGTCACCACCACTACTTACTGTATCGCCTCTTCCAGGCCGGGACTAAGGCATTTGAGTTCAGCCTGCCGTCTGACGCGGCGGGTGTGACGATCACCGGACAGGGAATTGCCAGACGCGAGCAGCTGGAGCAGGGTAACTGGCGTGTAGAACTGGCGGACAAGGTGTACAACCGGCCTTTCCTGCTGCGGGTGACCTATGAAACACAATACGACCAGGCCGACGGCAAAATACAGTTGTCCCCGGTTCGTTGCCGGGACGTGTATCTGCAACAAGTCCATACAGTGGTGTTTGCGACCGATAGGGTGGAACTTTCGACTGATTCTACCGACCCGGCGCTGCGTCCGGCGGAAGCACGCAGCATTCCCAAGCACTTCGGTGCCGGCGACCTTTCCGGTGCGGTAATGTGCTATCGCAGTACTTCACCGGAGCTTGTGCTGACGATTCAGGCCAGACGTCACGCTGCGGCCGAACAGATTGGTGCCGATGTACAACGGACCGATATTGTAACCGTAGTCACACAAAGCGGACAGGCGATCCACCGAGTGGTGCTCACCCTTCGCGTGGGTAGCCAGCGGCATTTACAGACCATATTGCCGGAGGAAGCGACGATTTGGTCATTGTCCATTGATGGACAAGCGGCTCAGCCATCCATCCGTAAGAACGCCGAGGGTCATGACGTATTACTCGTGCCACTGCCACAACAGGCATCTGACAATGTAGTAGTGGATATGGTTTATATAGCAGGATTACCTTCTGTTCGGTCCCGTAACAAGCGTAGCGATTGGGCAGGAGTTCATCACTTGTCCGGCCCGCGTTTTGACCTGCCGCTAAAGCGGATAACCTGGCATGTTTATGCACCTGAAGGCTTTAACTATGACAACTTTAGTGGAACACTGACGATTGACAGAAATGCGGTGATCGACCAGCAAGTTCATCGTTACAATCTACAGTATTACGAAAGGCAAATCCTGGAAGTAAATAGTAGAAATGACCGGTTCGCTCAGCAACAGCAGAAGCTGGCGCGCGAGTTCGCCCAAAGTGGCCGCCAGGCTGATGCTCGTCGGGCACTTGCCAAAGGCTACAACTTCTCACGAGGCAATATGGCTCTTAACGAAGACATCCGTGTAGATCTCGATAATCTGCTCAGGCAACAAGCCAAGGTAGGTCTGGTCAATGCCCGAGGTCGCCTGCGTCAGCAGGCTTCCGGTGCCGCGGCCGGCCAGGCTTTGATAACGGTGGATGGTAAGAGTGTTAGCTTCAGTCAGAAGCAGGCAGAACACATCGAAAGCTCCCTCGGAAAGGCAGACAGTGAGAACCTGGAGCTGATCACGCAACGGATCATCCAGACACAGGAAGCGGCCGAAGGGTCGGTAGCACAATTGCAGATTACCATGCCCTACTGCGGAAAGATGCTGCGTTTTGACAGCCCGTTACAGGTTGAGCCCAGGGCCGTAATGGCGGTGACATTTCGTGCCAGGCCGCAACGAATACGGCACCTTGATCCCAGCGCCTGGTATGGCCTGAGTCTTTTCGCTTTTCTGCTGGCTGTCGGTAGTGGAATTGGCTTTGTGCGTCGTCGATGGGACCGTCTGCACGAGGTCATCACGCCGGCACCCCGTCCTAAGCAGCCGACCAAGCCTGCTAAGCCCAGCGGCCCAGACGAGCCAAATGGCCAGGTCTCGGCCAAGGAGCTAATCTAAAAATTCCGAGGACCTCAATAAGAGCCGGAAGGATAGCTTCGGCGCTTCCCACACGCCTGTCGAGAAACGTACCTTAAGGTAAATGTAAACGGTTCGTCTGATGGTGGCCGGGGCATGCCGTGGGGTGCAAATATTATCTTGCCATAGCGGACTGCTAAAATCCTACCATAGATTAGCCGCCTAAGAAATCAGACAGCTTCGGTGTTCCTGTCGAAACAGTATGCGCGTTATGGGCGCCCCCACATCAATTTCAACGACTTCCAAGCCAAACCCAAATGCAAATCATAATTCCATCGCTAAATTGCTGACGAAAATGCCAATATTAACTTGTTAGCGAGCAATGGTTTAACTGCTGATCAATATTTGCACTGTACGGGGCAGGCAGAGAATAACATAAAAGAATGGAGAAGTGAAAGAAAAAACGTGATAATCTGTGAAATCTGTGGTTCAAGTGTGTAAAAGCAGCCCCGGACAACAAGAAAAAGTTAGCCGTAAGGTACTTTCGTTAGTAGTTGACCGCTCGTGTCTCAATTTCTTTCAGCCAGGCACACGATACTTCCGTCAAGCAGGGATGCGAACAGGCGACCCCTTGCTGCGATCATGCCGTCGAAGACGGGGGGATACTCAAGTGGTATTTCAGACAGTTTCTTTCCATCCTTGGCCGAAACCGCCACAACCTTGGCGCCTCTGCGCGCTTCAAAAGCGGCATAGGGATCTTTCGCATCAAATACATCCGGGGCGCCGGCTACAAACAAAGTATCGCCTGCTTTCACCATGGCACGGATTCGCACAGGCAGCCATTGCCTCCAGACCGGCTGTTCCGCTCTGGTATAGCCGATGCCCTTGTCTGCCCCGAATCCACGGCCCACGTTGTCCAATCCGGGATTGCCTTCGCGAGGGATGTGCGATTGGGGCAGCCACGTGACCGGTTTGCGCCAGCCCTCTTCGCCGACGATCTGCGGTTCGTTCGTATTCAGGTCGGCAAACAGCAGGTAACCTTCCTTGCCCGGGAAGAACATCAGGCTGTGTACGTTCCGACGATAGAACACGCGGACGGCATAAGTCTTCTCCTCGTCGACCACAAGGAGTTGTCCGGTCTTCGGGGCCTGGTTCGCCAACTGGAACCCGGGCCATCGCTTCGAGTACATCCAGAATGTACGGTTATACCATGACCCGTCCAGCAGGCCGGATGTCGAGAAGATATGCGGGCCAACATCCTGGGCGCCTTTGCTCGACAGGACATCCACTTCAATCTCCTTCAACTCGGGCGTCATCTTCTTCTGACGCATGTAGAGGAATCCACCTTCGCTGACGAGCACGTCCGAGTTGGCCCCGAGGATGAAGAAAGCAACGTCACGCTTACCTTCCATGAACGGATTCGGTCCTTTCAGGATACCTTTGTGAAGAATTTTCCCACTAAAAGGATCTAATCCATAGACGCGGATTCCACCATCCAGATACGTGGAACGTCCCGCCGTGAAATAGACCACGCCCTTATCAAGCAGCACGCTGCCATGAACGGGCCAGGCCGACTCAAGCTGGTCGAAATGGGCAATTCGCCGATCGGTCGGCGCCGCAAGGAAACGCCAAACAAGTTCACCGTCGGACGCCCGAAGACAGTAAACGCGGCCGTCGGCTGATCCGAACATGACCGTACCACCTCGGATTGTCGGTGGCGAGTCGATACGCCCGCCGGCCGTAAACTGCCAGATGACCTTACCGCTTTCTATATCAAGCGCGTAGACGGTATGTGCGTCCGGCCTGGCAACGAAAACTTTGCTACACCAGGCTACGGGTGCCGTCAACGTGCCTTTCAGCTCGGTTTTCCAGGCGACCGATACTTCAGGAGATACACCGACAGGCGTTGTGCCGCTTCGGGCTGCGTCATGGCGAAAAGTCGGCCAGTTGCCGGTCGAAGGAGATTCTGGCTCGTATGCCTTTCTATAGGCCGGTCCTTTCTCCAGACGCTTCTCATCCGCGACCTCCTCAAGGGCTACATCCGGCCCGGACGTCACTGCCGCGTAACCCAGGAACTTTGAACCGGGTTGGCAGAAACACTGGTCCGGTGGGACATACAGCATTCCGTTACACGGCATCATCCCGTACTTGCAGGCACCGCGAAGCCAGTTGTCCTGGGAATGGTTATCTCCCTGGAAATCGAGGAACTCAGCGCCTTCGTAAGAACTGATTAAATACCGGATAGTTGCCTTGTTACGATAGCAGCGATGGTGGTGTTCGGGACTTCGCAGGTTCTTGACGAGTATCCGTTTCTTTTCCTCGCCCGAGCGAAGGTCCCAACCGATGACAAGCGCATTCGGGCTCTTACGGACCGGCTGGCCCTTGTCATCCACACTGAGCATTCCACGCCAGACCAATCCATCAATCACGAACAAGTCGTCCCCTTCGCCCCCACTTATAGGCGGCACGGTCTTTTGCCAGAGTCCCTTGCCGTTGGTTGCATCATGAGCGGCGACAAACTTTCCACCTTGCATGACCACAACATCATCAACCGTAAGCAGCGTCCTCGGATTTGTCTGCTTTGGTTGTATCTTCCATAATTCCCGGCCGTTCTTCAAATCGCGTGCAACAAGGTTTTTCCCGCTCAGATAGATGATCCGGCCGTTGTCAATCGCCAATGCCAGAGAGCGAATCTGGCTTATCTGTTCCTCCCAGAGGACCTTGCCCGTCCGGCCGTGGACGGCAACCAATGCCGCTTCGGCTGTATTCCCGGCTCCCTTGCGCTGAGCAGTGCCTGTCGATACTTGTCGAGTATAAGCGACAACGATGCCATCACTGACCAGGATTTCACTCGTGCCCTGTGTCGATTCAACCGTAGTGATTGTTTCACCCGTGGCCGCATTCAGGATTGACATGGGTGCCCGGTAGGAAAGCGTTGTGTAGAGCCGGTCACCATCGGCCACAATTCGACGCTGGTTCTCGGAGGGTACATCCGTTCGTCCGCCGCGTAACTTCGTCCAGTCTTTTCCCTCCCATCGTCCGGGGCTCCACTGGCGCCACCCCCAGGCATCGAGCGACCGCTTCCAGAGCAGCCTGCCATTGAAGGCGTCTCGGCAAACAAGCGACCAGCGGTCAGGCAGACGCTCGTCGGTGATACCGATAAGCCCTTCGTCGAAAAAGTAAAACAGTCGGCCGGCAGCAGAGACAGGTGACTGAATACCTGATGGAGTTTCATGGCTTCGAAGCCACAGCGGCGGCGCAACCCACTGCAGACTTCGGGGTGGTCCGACAACAGAATCGTTGGCAACCGCATTGTTGCTTGCATCGTGCAGGAAATGAGTCCATTGATCAATATTGTCGGGCCAGGCTTTTACGGTCTTTTCCCAATTGCCTTTGCGCTGAACGCAGGACACTCCTCCGGGAGCCAGGACCCGCATAACCTCGGCCATGGGAACCTTACCTGACACCTGCACGACAACCAGGTTGATTAGGTTATCAGTGTATGGAAGTACCGACCCCGAATACCGCTCAACAGAGACAGCCCCGTAGATGCCTTGCTCCTGGATATAGCTTCTGGCCTTGTCAACCTTGACCGGATCTGCTTCGAGTCCATGGACCGTATAGCAGTCACTGACGCGCAGTGCCGCCGTCAACTTCCCGTCACCACAACCAAGGTGGACCACGATGCCGCCTTTTACGCCGGAGATATCAAGAATTGTTTTGGCCTGTGTTATAGAATCATTCTTTTTTGCCTCAGTTGCGCCGGCTAACAGGCAAACAGCCAGCAGCACCGGGAACCACGATTCGGTTGCAAGATATCGTTTCATTATGTAAAACTCCTTCCTATCCAAATAAATATTCATATATGCCGTCTGATGTTATAATACTATATCACTATTCCTGGTAATCTCAAGGCTTTTGGTTAGCGCCCAGCGTAGGTTACGAACAATATTCCGTCGGAGAACGGCTATATTGAGTCTTTCAACGGCGAGCTGTGTGATAAGGTTCAAAATCGTTAAATATTTTATTAGATGAAGTAGGCAAAGGTTATTGTCCAGAGTTGGCGATTGGAATATAATAATCATCGCCCGCATAGCGGGTTGGTTTATATGACCCCGGCGGCGTTTGCGGCGAGTTGCATTCCGCCAGGCTCCGCTGCGCTCCACCTGTGGGATTGCAGGACAAAGAGCGTTGATAACTCTCTAATCAAGGTTGGTACATAATTCGGGGTCAGATCAACTGAAGTGTTCGATACAGGCGAAATGATGCACAAGCAGTTAAATCACCGACAACCGAAAGTGTTGAGACTAAAGAGATATACTGTTCTCATCTGCATCTGTATTGTCTCATTCGGATTTATTCCCGCAGGCCTGGCTCAAACGAACCTGACACTCAAATCTCCGGATGAGAAAGTTGTCGTTAAATTCGACCTCAAAACAATCGGCGAGAAGCCCAACTGTCCGGTTTACAGCGTATCTTACAGGAATCTGCCTGTCGTTGTCGATTCATCTCTGGGATTTGCCCTCAAAGGTGCAGCTTCGCTTGAGGCTGGCTTTGAAATCGCCGGGGTCACAAAAAGCAGCCGCGACACCGTCTGGCATCCCGTTTACGGCGAACGAAAAGTAATTCGCGACCACTATAACCAGCTCATCGTTGATTTGAAAGAAAGCGCAGGATCTAATCGACAACTTCGACTGACGTTTCGCGTTTACAATGAAGGCATGGCTTTCTGTTATACACTACCGCGGCAGTCCGCTCTGAAGGACTTCGTAATCTCAGCGGAGAAAACACAATTTCGCTTCCTGGCCGACCATACTGCCTGGGCGGTCTATTCCGCTCAGGGCAGATATAGTAAGGTCCCGCTCAGCAAGGTTAAGAACAACTGTGAGAGGCCCACGACCATACAAATAGACGACAATATCTTCGTCGCGGTCGGCGAGGCGGGGCTCGTCGATTACGCGAGGATGCGACTATCGCCGGCAAAGGATAGGCCGAACACGTTGGTAAGCTCGCTGGCGAGCGAAGTCGAAGCAACCACGCCTTACACGACGCCCTGGCGAGCTATTATTCTTGGCGATACGCCGGGGAATTTGCTCGAGCGCAATTACCTGATTTTGAATCTAAATGAGCCTTGTGCTATCAAGGACACTTCCTGGATCAAGCCCGGCAAGGTAATCCGAGAGGTCACCCTGACCACCAATGGTGGCAAGGCCTGTGTCGATTTTGCCGTTGAGCACAACCTTCAGTACGTCGAATTCGATGCCGGCTGGTACGGACCGGAGGGCAGCGGCCAATCGGACGCAAGGACAATCTCACTTGACCCGGGACGCTCAAAAGGGCCGCTTGATTTACATCACGTAATCGACTACGCAAAAAAACGCGGCATCGGAATAATCTTGTATGTCAATCGCAGGGCCCTCGAACGCCAGCTCGATGAAATCTTACCACTGTATGAAAAATGGGGCGTCAAAGGCGTCAAGTATGGTTTCGTACAGGTCGGCTCCCGGAAATGGACCAGGTGGCTCCACGAAGCTGTCCGAAAGGCTGCTAAGTATCATCTTATGGTCGATATTCACGATGAGTACCGCCCGACGGGTTACAGCCGAACCTACCCCAATCTCATGACGCAGGAAGGAATCGCAGGAGACGAAACCAGTCCGGCGAATTCTCTGACCCTGACCATCCTGTTCACACGCATGCTGGCCGGTCCCGCTGACAACACCATCTGCTATTACGACCAGCGTGTGGATCGCAATGCTTCTCACGCCTACCAACTCGCAAAGGCCGTGTGCTTCTACAGCCCGTGGCAGTTTCTCTACTGGTATGACCGTCCCCAGGCTTCACCGCAGAAGACCGGCGGCGCTGGCGGTGCGGAGACGGGCATTGGCAGCGAGCCGGAACTCGAATTCTTCGACCATTGCCCGACTGTCTGGGACGACACTAAAGTGATTCACGGCAGCATCGGTGAATATGCCGTAATGGCCCGGCGCAGCGGCGATAACTGGTTTATCGGCTGCATGAACAGCGGGCAGCCTCGTACCTTCAACGTGCCGCTTGAGTTCCTTGATACTGGGAGCAAATACATCGCCCACGTCTATTCGGATGATCCCGCTGTGCCCACAAGGACACATGTCAGGATTGAGCGCTTTGTGGTAGATCGTGACACGGTTTTGAAGATGGACGTCTCAGCAAAAGGGGGTCAGGCCCTCCGAATCGTACCGGCCTCCATCGATGACTTGGAAAAATTTCACAGATACAAGCCGTAA
>JBARPZ010000008.1:0-7648 GCA_049643445.1 Sedimentisphaerales bacterium | reverse complement strand
ACCAGCATGCCAAACTGGCACAGCTTGACCACGCGCCAAAGGTAATGCACAAGATACGCCTTGCCAATAGCGAAAAATATCCGTTGACGACTGCTCCGGCACTTATACTTCGTCAAGGCCGCGTCATTGCACAGGGTATGATGACATACACCGCTGTCGGCGCATCGAGCGACCTTGAGCTGACCACTGCTGTGGACATCGCTGTCGAAAAGCTCGACAAGGAAACCGACCGCGTACCCAATGCAACTAAATGGGACGGCTATACTTATGCCCGGAGTAATCTAACCGGGACCATCCACTTGACAAACCGCCGCACCGAAACTGTCGATTTGGAAATCCAGCGATCCGTCCTGGGCCACATCGATAGCACCACCCACAAAGGTTTAATCGAACACCTCGGCAAACACGAGGCTGAATGGATGACCTCAGACGGCTCGCCATTCTGGTGGCACTGGTACAATTGGCCACAATGGTGGTACCATTTCAACGCCGTTGGCCGCGTAACTTGGAAATACGAACTCGAACCCGGAAAGAGCGTTGAGCTGGAGTACAAGTGGCATTACTTCTGGCGCCAGTAGGGGCGGTTCGCGAACCGACCGTACAAGTTGATTAGGCTAACCTGTTTCTAAAAAACCTTTTTGAAAGGAACACAAAATGGAAAAGAAAACACAAGTCCTCGTATTGGCGGTTGTGCTAATCGCCATTGCGCCCACAGCAGCCTTTGCGGATGCGCAAACAGTAAGCGGGGCAATCTCAAAGGTAACGGTTTACCGCGGCCAGGCAATGGTGACACGCACCCTCGATGTTGATTTGCCGGCGGGCACTTCTGAGCTAATCGTTACAGACCTGCCGGCCAAGATTGTTCCCGAAAGTCTCTACGCACAGACTTCAGGTGATATTAAGGTCCTCAGCGTAAGGTTTCGGGAGAAAGCGGTCAGGGAAGATACGCGGGATGAAGTCAAAAAGCTCGATGCACAAATTGAAGAAGTCAAGAGGAAATTAGACCACGCAAAAAGTGACCGCGTAAACGCTAACGATTTATTGAACAAGTTCAAAGAGTTATGGAAGCTATCAGTAGATGGAGCCAACGTTGATTTGAATCGCTCTGTAATGCAATCCGAGCAGATTGAGTCGTACACAGAGTTCCTTGAGGCCAAATCTCTCGAATGGCATCAAAAAATTCTTGGTCTGCAGGATACCGAAGCCGACCTTGCAAAAGAGCTGGAGCTTCTTACTCGCAAACGCAAAGAGCTCGACGCAGGTCGTTCTCGAACCGAGCGCGAAGCAGTCCTGTTTGTAAGTAACGAAGCCAGCAAAAAGACCGCTATAGAATTGAGCTATCTGGTAAACGGAGCCAACTGGACCCCACAGTACAACCTGCGGGCCAATCCCAAAAAGTCTGATGTTCTAATTGAATACAACGCAGTAGTCAACCAGACCAGCGGCGAAAATTGGGATTCAGTTGCTTTGAACCTTTCCACGGCCGAGCCGACCATGGTCTCCGCACCACCGGTCCTTGACCCAATGCTTGTGAGCCTTTCTGCTCCTGTACCGACCCAACAGGCCGAACAACAAGTCTTTGTACAGTTTGAAAATGTTCGACGGCAGGAACAATCACGCAAGGCCAATATTAAAAAGGGTATAGGCGCCAATGCTGAGCTTAATACACTTGCAATATCCAACCAGAGCTTTGTCCTTCAGGCAACTGGGCAGCAGGTAAAAGAGTTCCAAAAGCAGTTGGCCGTTGTCGCTCGTAAAGAGGGAGTCAGCGTAACATATAATCTGCCCGGCAAACTCAGCCTGCCCAGCAGAAGCGACCAGCAGCTCGTTACTATCGCTTCTGTATCGGCCAAAGCTGATTTCACGCTCATTGCCACACCTTTACTTACTGATTATGTCTACCTGCAGGCCGAGCTGCTCAACAACAGCGATACGATTCTCCTGCCAGGACAGGCAAGTGTCTTCCGCAATGGTGAATTCGTCGGCAACAGCCAGTTGCCGCTGGTTACTATCGGCGAGAAACTGACGGCTGGCTTCGGCATAGATTCTCAGGTCCAGGTAACTCGCGAGCTTGAAGATAAGCAGACAAGAATTCAGGGTGGAAACCGCATCGACACGTATGATTACCGTATCGCTCTGAGCAATTACAAAAATACCGTCGTCGAACTGCAATTGCTCGACCGTTTGGGATACACAGAAGATTCATCCATCAAGATAGAACTTGTGAAAACCGAGCCGGAATTAAGCAAAGACGGCGAATACCTGCGTACTGCCCGCAAAAAGGGCATTTTACGCTGGGACATGAACCTGCCGCCCAATACCGTCGACGAAAATGCAACTATTGTAAAATACAGCTTTACGATGGAGTACGATAAGAACATGCAAATCCAGGCCCGCCGTAAATAGGCCGGCTATGAGATGAGTAGCAACAAAGCACGTGTTCGGGGTCCCAAACGTATTATTTGTTTTGGGGCCCCGAACCGACCACAGTTTTGCCCCATTAAGACCGGGGATTTTCCGCAGCACTGCCACACACTTTGCTGCGGATTTTTTTCGGTTTGGGCCCCACTGGCAGGGATTAAATCTACGTAATGATATGACCGGCACCGGCAATGTGCTTTTTTCTGAAAAAAGATTGTTAACGTATGATTTATAGTGTAAACTACAGCCGTATTTTTGGGATTTGAAGGTTCGAATTTTTAGTACTTTTAGCATTTTGACACAGAGGTCCATTATGAAAGTAAATTTTAATAGAGCGGCGCTTTCCGAGGTTTTAGGCCTGCTGACATCCGTGGTTCCAAGCCGAACACCAAAGCCAATATTGCGCTGTGTCCAAATCACAACCGGCGAGAAAGAGGCTCGGATTTGCGCTACAGACCTTGAGATTGGCATCAACTGCCTTGTTCATGAGGTACAGGTTGAAGAGGCCGGCGAGGTGGTTGTCCCGGCAGACAGGCTCGCTGCCATTGTCCGAGAAAGTGTTGACGAGGTCCTGTCATTGGAAGCTGCCGAAGGGACCTGCCAGATAAGAGGAGCAGACAGCCACTTTACGATTTATGGTCAGGAGCCCGGCCAGTACCCCACCGTACCGGGCTTCGACGGCGATGCTAATGTCCAGATTGCTTTGAGTAATCTTCAGGCCGGAAATGACCAGTGTTTGTTCGCCACCGCCAGGGAAAGCAGCCGCTATGCAATTAACGGCGTGCTGTGGGAGATTAAGGGCAAGAAGCTGATGTTGGTTGCCACCGATGGCAGAAGACTGGCACGCTGCAGGATTAACCTGGCTTCGGCCCCGGATGAAAAGATAGCGGCAACAAAGATAATAGTACCCGCCAAGACAATGGCACTCCTGGATAAAATCGGCTCACACGACAAGGACAAGGTTGCAGTCAAACTTGTCGATAACCAGATACTGTTTAGCTGTGCCGACGTGGTGATAAGCTCGAATCTTGTCGAAGGCAATTTCCCGAAGTATGAAGATATTGTCCCGACCGATTACGACAAGAAATTGACACTGTCGACGGAGGCCGTGCTAAGTGCCGTTCGACGCTCGTCATTGCTGACCAGTGAAGAATCCAGGGGGATAAAACTCTCGATAGGAAAGGACACCATGGTATTTTCCGGCAGGGCGCCTGAAACCGGCGATGCACAAGTCGACATGCCGGTCGATTACAAAGGCGAGCCGATTGAGATCGGCTTTAATCCACAATTCCTTATAGACGTCCTGCGGGTTATCAAAACGCCGGAATTCGAATTGGAATTAGGACAACAGGACAGACCCGGCCTGATAAAAAGCGGCCCTGATTTCCTCTATGTCCTGATGCCAATTAACCTGGGATAAGAAGCTAAAAGCTTTGGAATCCCGCAGTTTTGATTTTTTCGTTTTAAGTTTTTCATTTTTATGACCAATGAGGATGAACAATTACGTTGCGCTGTGAGGTGGCAAAAAAAACCATACCTGGACAAGGCAGTCAGGTTAGGCGATGTCACCAGGGAGCTCATGGAGAATCGTATTTCGCCGCAGCAGGCAAGGTTTGGCCCAATAGCCGAACTCTGGAACCAGCTGCTGCCGGAAGAGCTTCGCCGGCACTGCAAAATTGACGGCATTTCCGGCGGCCAGCTGAAAGTGCAGGTGGATTTGCCCGCGTATATGTACGAGCTGCAATTATGCAGTTCAGAGCTGCTCAGAGAACTGCAGCAGCAATGTCCGCGGGCACACATAAAAAAAATTAAATTTGTCGTCGGCTCACAGGGCCGATCTTAGTGCATTTAGAAACTCGAAGGTAAAAAGGCAGGAGCGAAGAAATTTTTATCTCTTTCGTCCCACTTTTTCCGATATAGCTGATAAGAGACATGAAAGACCACAAATACGATGCAAGTAACATAAAGATACTCGGGGGCATAGAGGCGGTACGCAAACGGCCGGATATGTACATCGGCGACCGTGGAAGCGGAGGCCTGCACCATCTGGTCTATGAGGTACTGGACAACTCCATCGATGAGGCATTGGCTGGATTCTGCGAGAAGGTTACCGTGCACATCCACGCCGATGGAAGCTGCACAGTCGAAGATAACGGACGAGGAATACCGGTCGAAAAGCATAAAGAGGCCAAAAAAAGTGCGCTCGAGGTCGTGCTCACGACCCTGCACGCCGGCGGCAAGTTCGACAGTGACAGTTACAAAGTGGCCGGCGGCCTGCACGGCGTAGGTGTCAGCGTTACCAATGCCCTCAGTGAATGGCTCGAAGCTGATGTCTATAGAAACGGAAAGCACTACCATTTTGAGTGCGTTAGAGGTACAGCAAAGGGACGCGTGAAGGAAATCGGCCGGGCCGACAAACGCGGTACAAAAATAGTCTTCAAACCGGATGAGCAGATTTTCGGCGAAGCAGAGTTCGAATACGATACCCTCTTGAAAAGAATACGCGAGATGGCCTATTTGAATGCCGGCCTGCAGATTACATTCAGGGACGATAGAAACAGAAAAAAAGAGATATTCAGGTTTGAAGACGGTATTAAGGCATTCGTCCAGCACCTAAATGAGGGCAAAGAAACACTTCACCAGGATGTCATATATTTCGCCAGAGAAGACACGGAAGCGAAGCTAAGCTGTGAAGTAGCTATGCAGTACAATGATGGCTATACTGAAAATGTGCTGGTCTTCGCCAACAACATCCGCAACATCGACGGCGGCACACATCTATCGGGCTTCAAAACGGCTCTGACCCGCACTATGAATTATTACGCCAAAAGCAATAACCTGTTAAAGAACGGCCAGGTCACAACCGGCGATGACCTGCGGGAGGGACTAACTGCGGTTGTGGCGGTAAAACTCGCCGACCCTCACTTTGAGGCACAGACGAAAGTTCGGCTCACCAATCCGGAAGTGGGCGGTTTCGTAGAGACCACCGTTAATGAACAGCTTGGACACTTCCTGGAAGAGCATCCCTCTGAGTCGAAACGCATTTTGAACAAGGCCATCCAGGCCGCCGCTGCAAGAGAAGCCGCCAGAAAAGCTCGTGAGTTGACCAGGCGAAAGGGTGCGCTGAGTACCTCCAACCTGCCCGGAAAATTGTGGGACTGTGCCAGCAAGGAAAAAGAAACAACAGAAATCTTTATCGTGGAAGGTGACTCAGCGGGCGGCTCGGCAAAAGCCGGCAGAGACAGATTCATCCAGGCTATCCTGCCCTTGAAAGGAAAAATCCTTAATGTCGAAAAAGCCCGACTGGAAAAAATGCTCGCACACGACGAAATCCGAACCATAATAAGCGCCCTTGGAACCGGTATTGGTATCGACGAGTTCGATATAAATAGGTGCAGATACGGCAAGATAATATTGATGACGGACGCCGACATCGATGGTGCCCATATCAGAACGCTGTTGCTGACGTTTTTCTTCAGGCAAATGCAGCAATTGTTTCTGGCTAATATGATTTATATCGCCCAGCCGCCTCTCTATGAGATTAAGGTCAAGGGCAAAAAGAAATCCGAATATATCCTCAGCGAAAATCAAATGTACAAAAGGATGATTGCTCGCGGCCTCGAAGGAACAGAGCTTGTCATCACGGATGGAAATAAAAGTAAAAAAAGCAAAAATACTAAAAAGTCCGCATCTACACGGGCCGCTTCAACGGTGCGAAAGCTTCAGGACAAGGAACTTTCGGACCTCGTAAAGATCCTCGCAGAAGCAGAACGCATCATAACCGTTTTGAGCAGACGTGGAATTAAATTTGTAGACTTCATACGGACCCATTATGATGGAAAGCAGCTCCCACGCTTTCGAATCTGTACCGAAGGCCGGGAGGAGATTTGTTACGAAGTTCACGAGTATGAAAAGCGGGTCGACGAGCTCAAAGAGCGTACCAGGGCTTCGGCTTTGGAAGAGGAGGAAGAATCATTTGTTGCCGAGGAGCTTCACGAGGTATCGCGGATCAATGAGATAAACAAAACCCTCAAAAACCAGTTCGGCCTGGACTTAAAAGACTTCCTTCTAAAAGCGGCCAGGTCAGTCTCCGGCGAAGCGCTGCCGACCAAGTTCCGCCTTATCAACGGCGCCGACAATTACGACGTCGCCTCGCTCGGCGATATCTGCGCCGGAATAAGGCAGATTGGCGGCAAAGGAATTGAGATAAAACGATTCAAAGGCCTGGGCGAGATGAACGCCGACCAGTTGTGGGATACCACTATGAATCCTGATACAAGGACGCTCCTGCGGGTGGCCGTCGACGATGCCGGCGAGGCCGACAGACTCTTCAGCATTCTAATGGGAAGCGATGTCGAAAAACGCCGAAACTTCATCCGAGACCACGCCCTCGAAGTCCAGAACCTCGACGTCTAAAAAGATAAAAACCCACTTTACAAGTCCTCCGTTCCAGTCACCGGGCTTGTTGGAGAAAGGCTTTGCTTGGCCGCAAATGATACTTCGCACAAAACGGATGATTTGCAAAAAAGGCAGGATAAAAAAAATCCGCCAAAGGCGGATGCTTCTGATGACTTACTTCTAACGGCGCCAAAAACCTGCGAGTAAACGTAAGATGTACCCATACACGCGCCGCGGCCACCATTTCACCGCTTATTGCCCCTGCTTTCGCAGGGCAAACTTGTACCTGCGAAAGTAAAGATAGGGACCTTCTTTATTCGCTGCTGACCATCTGTAAGGTGGCCAAGGCAACGAACTTGTCGTCCGCCAATTCAAAAACGCCGTCAAGCCCGGTCACCGTAAAGATGCCTCTGGTCGCCGGTGCTACGCTGCAAAAAACAAGCCGATGTCCGCAGTCGCCCGTCAGTTTGCGCAGCTTCAGCAGTTTTGAGAGGCTCGAAGAGGTTACAATATCCACGCTGGAAAAATCAACTACCAGGTCACAGTCACCTCTATCGCGCATGATTTCGGTTACGGCTTTGAGCTCATCGCCCATTTCCGGTTCCTGAGGCAGGTCCACAAGAACAATTGTCTCCGACCAATTCTGGATGCCCATTTTGTTCTCCTTATCAACCAAAATTCCAATCACAAGTTAGCGATTGTTTATTCGGCATAAATACGCCCTTAATTAACGAAAAATAACCAAATGCCCTTTTACCAGCCCAAATAATACACCAAACTCCTCATTCAGCCGCTCGACACTTAATAAATTATACTATTATTGGACAAA
>JBARPZ010000007.1:0-16521 GCA_049643445.1 Sedimentisphaerales bacterium | reverse complement strand
GGATGGTGTCAATGATATAGTCGTTGATGCGCGGGGTGTACTTTGCGCCGACGCGGACCTGAACGAAACGGTCGAATATATCGAGGGTTTGTCGGCAAGTGTCCGGGCCGTATTTGATATTCTTTCCTTCCGGGCTATTAAATGACGGCCAGTCGGGATGCCTTGTTCGTTTGTTGACTACTGATTCTTCGACTGGCAGCAGAACGGAGCCGGTCAGGGTGGAGGCCGGGACTTTTCGCTGCCTCAATTGCCGGATGCAACGGTCGCGTGATGCTTTATCTTTGGTTTCGAAATAGACGCCATAACCAATGTCACCATCCGGGTCTGGGCGGTAGCGGAGGCGAATGCCGGGGAGGGTTTTAATGCCATTATATATGGCTTCGGCATTGCCGCGCAACTGAGCGAGCATTGAGTCGAGCTTGGACAACTGGGCGCCGAGGACGGCGCCTGTAAACTCGCTCATCCTGAAGTTCTCACCGGCAAATGTTTGTACCCGGCTGGGGCCTGAACGGTCGAGAAAGACCCGGCGTATCGTGCCCATATCGTGGAAGCGTGCGGACCGTTCGTAAATGACGGGGTCGCTGGTTACGAGCGCACCGCCCTCGCCGGAGGTAATCATTTTGTTGACCTGAAAACTATAAATGCCCACGTCACCGATGGAGCCGAGAGTCTTTTTGCGGAAAGAGCCGCCTACACACTGGGCGCAATCCTCCAGGACGGCGACACTATTTTTACGTGCGGTCTCCATAATAGGGGCCATATCGCAGGGACCGCCGAGCAGGTGGACGGCAATGACGGCTTTTGTGCGGGGAGTAATCTTCCTTTTGAAGTCTTTGGGGTCGAGATTAAGCGAGCTATCGATATCGGCGAAGACGGGCAAGGCCCCCGCGTGGACGACACAAGTATAGTCGGACCACCAGGTGTAAGCCGGGACAATCACCTCATCGCCGGGGCCGATACCGAGACCAGCCACGGCGCAATCCAAAGCGGCGGTGCCGGAGGTCACGCCCAGCGCAAAGCGGGTGTGCATATATTCTGCAAAATTTTCTTCAAAGCGCAGCACCTTTTCTGGTTTGCCCGGTCCCCAATAACGGAAAGGTGAGCGGGATTCCAATACGTCCAGCAGTGCCTGCTCTTCACTTTTATCGAAGAATTGAGGTCCGATGTATCCCGGGTCGATGTTGGGCGGTTCTTTTGGTTCTGTGCTTGCCTGTCCCAAAAGCCTTTTGGTTCCCAGACCGGCGGCTGCTCCGGAGAAGGCCATGCAGCTTGAGGTTAAGAATTTTCGGCGAGTGAGATTTTGACTTTTGTCATTTATGTCGACATTTTGAGTGGACATTTTTTTCCTCCTTATCCGCCCTGTTTTATCAGGTAACCATTTTTAGTTATTCAATTACCAATTGTCCTTTTGTTAAGCCAGCGAAAGCAAAGCGATTTGAGATTATACGGGTATTTTGTCAGAAATAAAAGGGGATTTACCGTATTAACAAAACGCCCCTTTTGTTTGTTCCCTGGGTCGCAAACCTGCATCGCTGTCAGAATGATATTTATCGTAACCGATTTTTAAGATTCACTGCAAGGCGGGTTTGTGCGAATTCCCCGGAAAGGGCTGTGCGTTTATGATTTTGAGTCTTGGCAAGAGGCCGGACCTATTAGCGATTTGAACAGAAAGACCGGGCCTTGCATTCACTTCCAGGACAACCGGCCCGTGGTGCGCATCCAATACAATGTCCACACCTATATATCCCATTTTCATCACTTCACTGAGTTTCTTTGCTGTTTCGAGCATCCGGTCCCACGCAGGTATTGTAATGCCTCCGATGGCAGCGCCGGTATCAGGGTGTAGGGTTATGGCGCGATTACGATAAACGCCGCCCAAGGTCTGAGCTGTTTTGAGATCAATGCCTGCCGCCGCTGCTCCCTGATGGAGGTTAGCGCGTCCTTTTGAGGCCAGGGTTGGCAAACGAAGCATTGCAATGACGGGCGAACTCCGAAAGAGGATTATTCTGATATCGGGTGTTCCGGCCACGGCAAGTTTCTCAAACAGGGGGTGAGGCACAATCCTTCGCTCCACGATAACACTATCGGACTGTTCGCCCAAAGAATAAAGACCCGAAAGAGTCGTGGAAATATGGTACCGCAAATCACTTAGAGAAATCATTTGACCTTTAGCTATTTCGAAAAGTGAGCCGTTTCTGCCGACGATTACGAGAACGCCGCGTCCCCCCGTTCCGTTAGCCGGCTTAATTACAAATTCCCGTCTTTCACCAATTATCCGTTCGAGGTTCCGTAAATCGCCGAACCGTTTGATGACGGCATACGTCTGTGGGACGGGAATATCCTGTTTTTTGCAAATTTCCTTTGTTACAATCTTATCATCAGCAAGCCGATACAAGGAACGTGGATTCAATTCAAAAAGGTAGCTGAGATTGCGTTCATTTATGCCCAAGACGCCATTTTTGCGAAGGCGCCACGGCCATACCCATAATCCTGTCGGCATAATCTTCATTGTGTCCACCTGAAGCTCAACTTTGAGCAATATCCCTGAATCGCCACAATTCCGTCAATCGGTACCCTGAGTACCGTCCTATCAAAAGAAGAGCCGCGGCGTTAAAGAGTTGTATTTCGGGGAACATCAAGACAAGCCTGCCAAGCCCTTCCAACCTAAGGACCAACAGGCAACATATTGCGACCCCCAATGTACCGGCGAAAACTTTGAACGCCTGTGGAAGACCATCCTCCTCTGCGGTAATATTAAATCGCTCGATCATCATAGTCAGTATAACCATAGGCAGCAATACGGCGCTGGCGCTTGGAGTCAAATTCATGTAATCCAAGATTGAAACGGCGAGAATCATGCATAATACGACCAATGTAAGAATGATCCCGAGTCGAGCAACCAGCAGAAGCTTGAGCTGATTGAGAAGCAATCGTGCCAATATACCGACTGTGAGAACAACAAAAAAAACGAGAGCTCCGGTTCGCCAATCGGCCTGAACAAAACAAAGAGCAATAAGCGCCGGTGTAAACGTACCAAAGGTGCGTATTCCAATGACATTGCGAAAAATTGCGGTTATGAGCGCCCCCAGCGGCAACAGAAGAAGCAAAGCGATAATTTCCTGCATATTCAAGGGTAATCTTGTCAAATCGAAAACGCTCCAGAATCGATTATCCGGCAAAAACACAAAAGTGGGAGCAGGCAGCAGATGATGAATAGAATATATTGCCTGAAATACGTCCCTGGCGGGTGTTCTGACAATATCGACGCCGTTACGACGAACAGGCAGAAAAGCCACGGGCAATTTACCAGCATAGCCATTCTCCGGGTCATACGGCAACCAGTTATTTTTGTAGAACACTTCGACCCAATAGTGCGGGCGGACATCGGAGTTGGTTTTAAGAAAAAAACCGGTCGTTAAACGAGCCGGAATCCTCTCCGCCCGACACAGGGCCACCATGGCCCTCGCACGCCCCAAAGCCGTCCCCATCCCCTGCTGCAAAGTGCCCAACGCGTCAGCAGGCGAGTTTCCACCGCCCCGGACAATATTTTCCGAGCAAAAAACGAAGATGCGTTCCAGTATTTTACTTCTGGTTATTTTCCCCTCCTTAAACTGACTGATAATATTGAACATCTCCGGACTGTTTATCTGGACAGCCTCTTCCTCCCTGAGGTAATAGGCCATTTCTTCCGTGGTCAATTTTACCTTTACCGGAGGCACTTGTGATTTTTCATCCTGTTTCAAAGTGATGTCAAAGTCTGCGATAAACCTGCCCTGCTTATAACCCACAATCGGTACAATTACAGCTTCTCGTCCAAGGGTCCTTTTGCTTCTGAGGACATCCATCCAGATTCCTTTATGTGAGAAGCTTTCCCGGACAACCCGACACTGTGCCGTGTTGTCGGGCAGCGCGATATAAATCTTTCCCTCTTTTATAACCGGAAAGCCAATATTATACGTTAATCGCCACACATTATTTCCTTGAGAGCCATCCTGTTTTTGCACATATTTTAAGCGCAGGTATACCCCGGCCGTACCCATGATGACAAGCCCGATGGCAGTGAGTATCGCAGCCCGATAACGATTTAGCATTCAACCTCCATAATACATTCGGCAATAAGGTTTTAGCTGTCGGATTTCAGTTTACAAACCGGAGTGTAAAATTTTGTCCCATTCTGTCTTTTTCAGGAAAATATAACACATACAGGAACCGCTCCCAAGGGTCCGCAAGAAAAACAGCCCTTGTGGTTGTGTCATTTAGCTCTCTAAGGCGGGATCGTTGCAGAGGTTCCCTGCTTTCAGGCATGGGGATTCTGAAAAAGTAAATGGGCATTACCCGCCTTTCTTCCCTGCTTTTGAGTCTTGCCACAATACCTGCGACTTCGCTTGCCGGGAATATACGCAAAAAGTACTCTTTAGTTCTCGCGGTTGGCAGCCGCTTTTCGGGCACGCTAATATGAATCTTATCCGGCTCGACAAACTTTGCCGAGACCGGTTGAAGGTTCGGCTGCTTCGGCAAACCATGAAACAACCTGACTTCGGGGTCCCCCCATAAATGAAAGCTATAGGCCACGCGTTTCACTTTGGTCTGCTCCTTGTGCCCCCGCTCGGTCTTCAAAAGACTGACACATAAGAGGTAGTTCCTGGCATCGCGCAATGCCTCTCCGACGGAGCTTCCCCTATACAGCAGACTATCACAGAATGCCTTGACAAACGCGCTGCCGGAGGCGCTATGAATATTTGTTCCACTTCCCAATATACCGACAGAGCCGGAAGCCAGGATTTCCAAAATGGGGTCCTCCAACGAATGGCAGCTTTGAAGGATGATGAAAGGGGCCGCCTCAAGTTGAAGAGGGCTTAACGGCTGCGGAGTCTGTTCGGAAAGCTCCTGATTGTCACTTTTTCCATTTCCCCATGAGTATTCTTTTTGGTTTGGCCTCTGGGGATCGGGGCGGTCTTCCGGCAGCGTGGTCTCGGCATCATTTTGTTCGAAATAGTCGTCAAATGGGCCGTGTATAAAACGGTCACGTTCAACGAAATCGTCCATGTTATCGTCGTATTCACCACCATAGAGAGATTCCCCATCCTCGAAAACGGCAGGATTTTTAAAGAGTGTAAAGTCGCTTATGTGCCCTTCGAATATGATTAACCGGGCATATTCAGCCATAGTTCGTATATCCTGGTTGTGGCAGGGAACGCCATAAAACTCATCGGTATGAATACTGAAGTTTTTAAACTCGGCCGCCGCCGCCCGGCTAATAGTCTCGCAAAGCGGCAATGGACCATAGTTGTTACTTGGATTAGCTATCATCAAGACTTTTGAAGCTGTCTGACCAAGCATATAATCTCCGGCAATACCCCTCGCTATGAGCGTGGAAGCAGCCCACAAGTCGCGCAGTGGAATACGACCCACCCCCATTGGCGCCGCCGCGTCTTTAACGGCTCGAGAACACGGTTCCGCGATGCTTTCATAATCGCCGGTTTCAGAGGTATTTTCCACGTCGATCGTCGCAATGGAATCATAACCACCCAAGATTGTTACCGTTTGCGGCTTTATTAAGCAAGTTCGAATCAGCTTATCAACATTATCTTCGGCGGTCAAAGGGTCCGGCGAATAACAAGGTACAACCGCCGAACCACGCATCAGACTCAGATAGGGCACGAGCCAAGACAAGACCGTATCGTCCGCAAACTCATCAGGGACACGAAAGAGAACCAGATTCCGTATATTTTCGGGGCCAATCGCCCGAACAATCCGTTTTTGAATTTCAGCTATTCCAAGTGTTTCCACATCAGGTTTAAGAAAACGAACAAATTCGGCATCAAATTCCGCGTTGGAGGCCGCAAGTAAAAGACGTTGGACGCCCAGAGCTTTCAGTCCCTGTGAAAGTGTTTCAGGGCTTTCCCTGCCGGTAACAGGAATAAACGGTACGCCCAGATGTGAAGCCAAGGTCGAAGCAAGGACAACCGCCTCGGCATTTTGGAGACGAGCCATAACCACCAAATCCACCTTCTTCCAAAAAGTTTCGGCCAAGAGTAAACCTGTCTTCGCAGGTTCGGAAGTTACCGGGACGATACTTTTCGCCGTCTTCAGGCCGGGTAGACGAAAAGGCAGGTCGGGCTCTGTTGTCAAGAGCACGCAAGAACGCACCAAAGGCGTGAGTTGTTCTATGAGTCTGGTTTGTTCCGGAACGTTCTCCGAGGCGAGTGCGAGGAGAACCGGAGTTGTGTTCTGGCGGCGCATCTTTGCCGCTATCGGGGCAGCGGCTGCAAGCAGCCATTTATTCCTTTCAGGAACAACAATCAGCGTTAACGGTTTATTGTGATTTGTCTGAGTCCACAGCAAAGATTCCGGTTTTTTCGTCTGTTCCGAAAGCCGCTCTATTTTGACCTTTTCCGGCTGCTCAAGCGCCGGGTGTATTACAAAGGACTGCCGACAAACCGCAACAGCATCACTCTGTTCAACATCACTTTTATACCGGTCATCTACACGAGTGGAGGAGGCATCTTCACCCACACCACCGTATAACTTTGCAGTTAAACGGTAACAAACTTGAGTTCTACTAATCGCGTATATCGCCAGCACACCGGCCAAGACACTGAACACACATCTTCGCAGCATACGATTGTCATTCGTCATTTTAATCACAGATTGAGCCCTCGAAGTCGATTTACATCCTCATGTAAGAAATGTTTATTTTTGACAGTAGTCGATGAGTCGTGCGATTTCTCTTCGCATATCTTTTCTGTCGACAATCATATCGACGAAGCCGTGTTCGAGCATGAACTCGGCAGTCTGGAATCCTTCGGGGAGCTCGACCTTTATAGTTTCGGCAATGGTACGTGGGCCTGCAAAACCAATCAAGGCGCCGGGCTCAGCGATTATACAATCGCCAAGCATTGCGAAACTGGCGGTGACGCCGCCTGTGGTGGGGTCTGTCAAGACTGAAATGAAGAGTCCCCCCGCTTCGTCATATTTGGCGAGCACGGCAGAAGTCTTGGCCATCTGGCCGAGTGAGACAACGCCTTCGTGCATCCTCGCACCGCCTGAGCAGCTAAAGACCACCAGGGGGAGCTTCTCATCCATGGCCATATCAACAGCGGCGCAGAATTTTTCGCCGACGACAGCACCCATCGAGCCCATGAGGAAATTTGGCTCCATGACGGCCAGGATAAGTGGCCTTCCCTTTGTAAATGCCTTGCCAATCAGCATGGCTTCTTTCTCGCCGGATTTTTTTTCTTCGTCCTTTATACGCTGCTTATACGTGGTATCTCTGAACTTGAAGCCGAGGGGGTCAGAGGTCTTCAAATCGCCGAGGACCTGCTGAAACGAATCCTCATCGGTCAGATAGTTAATTCTGGTGGCAGCACTAATTCGAAAATGGTGATTGCATTCGGGACAGACATTCAGGTTTTTCTCAACGGCGCTTTTATAGAGCATGTGCTCACATGCCGGGCACTTTGTCCAGAGGCCTTCGGGCATTTCTTTTCGCGGCCTCAATGAGAAGCCATTCCATTTCGATTTTGCCTGTTTAGCCATAGCCATAATATCCCACCAATAAAGCGATAATCATACCAGAAATTTGCGGAGATGGCCATAAAAATTAGAAGGCAAGTTTGAAGCGTGAGGGCTAAAGTAGTGTTCTTGTTTGTAAAACAGCGTTTTTTCACACAATCAGGGCCGGTAAAGGGAGACTGTAAGGGGAAGTGGGGCCACGCAAACCGGAACTTTTCTTCAGTAACAGGTGGAAATGAGGGAAATGAAGGTTGGAAAGCAAATCGCCGAGCATGTCGCTCGCCCACTCCAAAGAAAAGGCTAACAACATGCCCGGCGAATATAACAATTATCCATCCGGCAAGCGTTGGATTGCTTCTTTAACGAGTCTTAGCAACCACGCGAGATCTGAGCTCCTGGAGGCGGGCGGTACAAGTATCCAGACCACCGATAATGGTGTAGACCCTTAAGCAATCCCTGCCATCTTCGTATATTCCGCGGTGTACTGTTGCATCGCCAGTTATCTCAGATAAATTATCAAAGGCATAGTCGATGTTCTCCTGCAACCCTTTGACGGACTCAATTAGTTTTCTTCCGGCGACGACAATGCAGCCTGCAATTTGGGCAGTGGCCAAATCGAAACCACCTGCAAGCAGTGTCTTTTTAAGGTTGTTTTTCACCGCATCGGATATAGCAAATCTATCCTTAAAATTTGGTACCGTGGTCAGACCCATTATGGCACAACCACCGGCCTCCGTAATACTGTGATAGTCTACAGGATCGAAGGAAGTGTAGCGGCTGCTCAAGGCACTGAGCCTGTTGAAGATGTCAAAGAGACCGGCCACAGTGCTGTTTATGCTGGGCCAGAACGACTTTACTGTCATCCCATGATACATTTTGTTTATCTTATCATTGTCGATAAAGATAAGGGGGGAAATTTGCCGGGCAGCGGCCATCTCACTTAACTCGGTGGCCAGTTTCCATGCGTTCTCAGCAACCTTTGGAGAGCTTGCCTCGCCGACGGCAGGTAAAGTCATAATAGCACCGACTCTCTTGTCCGGTTCCGATATGCCAATGTATCGAGCATACCTTTTGGCAATCTCAATCAAATCGGCTGCGCATCCGCCGCCAGTTCCTCCACCGGCACCAACGCAAACCATGATGTGGTCAACCTCGGTGCCAAATGTCTGGCGTGTTAAGTGCAAGATTTCCTGCTGATACTGGAGGACGGCGTTCTTACCTCTTCCCATATCCTTGCCTGCGCCTTTTGAACCAATGTCCATCTGGAACTTTTGCCCTTTGGGAATATCGAGCAAATCCAAATCATGATGGGTGGTATTTACGGCCAGGACCTTCCTGTATCCGAGGTCATAAAAAGACTGTACGATTCTTCCGCCACACTGGCCTGCACCAATCCAGGCATAGCGTGTAGAACCCTTGATATTGTCCTTGACGCCAGTCTCAGCCTCTGCACGAAGCTCATACTGTTCCAGCTCCAAACGGGGCAGGAGCCAGGCATTGAAATCAAACTCACCCTTGTGCCTTACAGGTTTACGTCTTCGGGAGACTTTCCTTGCGGGTTTTCTGGCTGCCCTGGGTGTTGCGGTTTTTCTGGTGGTTGCGCGTTTCCTGGCGGTTGACTTCCTGGCTGCCTTCGGCGTTGCAGTTTTTCTGGTCGTGCGTTTCCTGGTTGCCTTCGGCGTTGCAGTTTTTCTGGTTGTCGTGCGTTTCTTAGCGGTGGATTTTCTGCCAGCCTTTGCCCTGGGCGTTACTCTTTTCTTAGTGGTTGTTCGTTTCCTGGTTGCTTTGGGCGTTGCAGTTTTCCTGGTGGTTGCGCGTTTCCTGGTTGCCTTCGGCGTTACAGATTTCCTTGTTGTAGTGCGTTTCTTAGTTGTGGATTTTCTGCCAGCCTTTGCCTTGGGCATTACTCTTTTCTTGGTGGTTGTTCGTTTCTTAGTGGTGGACTTTCTGGTCGCCTTTGCCCTGGTGGCAGGGCTTTTTCCGGTTGCCCTTTTTCTGCTTTTAACTGTTCTTTTTGCCATTATAATGCCTCCAAATTGATTTTATTTTTAACGAGCTCGTTTGTTTTTTAGCTGTTGTCATTAGTTTCCGCGTAAAAGGGGCGGAATTACAATCGATGGTTTTATCGGTAATAAGAGTGGGGTACATAATTTCTTTTTTATTAATAAGTCTTTTTTCAGAAACATCTTGCAGGAAGAGCCAGAACAAATAATGAGATGTCCAATACGTTGGCAGAGTGCGAGAACGAAAACGGCCCTTAAGGCGGTCAGTAATCGAAAGCCATCGTAATATCGGGGGCTAATCACTCGTGCGGATTCGGAGCCCGCCACAAAGGGTCCAAAAAAACGCGAAAGAATGCCGGCAGCTATTATCTGGCCCGATAACTTCTCAAAAAGGATAAAGAATACTTCCTACAGAGATAACGGAGAAAGATTAGTTAGTCGGAGTTGGACAGAATGCGGCTTTGAGGATAAAAATCAATGATTATGAGCAGAGTCAACGAAACCTTCGCATTTAGGAGTTGACATAAATGCATAAAGACACTAAAATTATAGAAGATTAGCAGCGAGTTTCCGGGATTTTTCAACACGCGAAGGTACCTTGCTACTATTGCGAATATTTAATGGCCGCATTGGTCAGAAATGAGGGTAAAAGAATGACTGGGGGAACAAAATTAAAAGCCTGCCTGATAATATCGATATTCTTGCTTGTAATAGCCTACACGGCTGCTGCGGGAAGAACTATTTATGTTGATTACGATGGATCGGCGGATTTCAATAACATTCAGGCCGCAATCGACGATTCAAACGATGGCGATACCATAATCGTGGCCGATGGCACTTATACCGGCAACGGCAATCGAGATATAGATTTTCTTGGCAAGGCTATAACGCTCCGAAGCACCAATGGACCCGAAAATTGCGTTATTGACATCAATGGCACATTGTTTGAATACCATCGAGGTTTCTATTTCCATTCTGGTGAGGATGCAAATTCCACTGTTGATGGGTTCACAATCACCAATGGCTTTACCTCCGACGGTGGTGGGATCATGTGTTGCTATTACAGCAGCCCAATAATAAACAACTGCGTTATAATGGGCAACTCGGTTGACAACAACGGTGGTGGAATCTACTGCCGGGATAGCAGCCCGATGATTACCAACTGCACATTTAACGAGAATTGGAACCTTACTATTTATATTGATCCTCCCGAAGATTTGATAGGATGTGGTGGCGCGATGTGCAATTACGAAAACAGCAGTCCCATACTTAGTAACTGCACGTTTAGTAGGAATAACTCGGCTTTAGGTGGAGGTGGAATTGTCAACTACCTGGGATGCTACCCGATGCTTACCAATTGCATCTTTAGCGACAATTGGGCCGATTTTGGTGGCGGAATTTTGAACTACCTCAGCAGCCCGACATTGACTAACTGCACCTTCAGCAGCAATGATGCTACCTGGGGCAGTGGGATGCTCAACTTACTCAGCAGCCCAACACTGACCAATTGCATTCTTTGGGACGGTGGGGACGAAATACAGAACTATTCCTCGACGATTACGATAACCTACAGCGACGTCCAGGGCGGTTCTACAGGGGTTTATGTGGATCCTAATAGTACGCTGAACTGGGGAGTGGGCAACATTGATGCCGACCCATGTTTTTCCGATGTGAATAATGGTGATTATCATCTAAAATCACAGGCAGGCAGGTTTGATGCGAACAGCAAAAGCTGGGTTCAGGATAATGTAACAAGTCACTGTGTAGATGCGGGTAATCCCGGTTGTCCTTTGGGCGATGAGCCTGTTCGCAACGGTAATAGAAGAAATATGGGGGCCTTCGGCGGGACAGCCGAGGCGAGCAAGTCACCCACCTATTGGAGAAGTATCGCCGATATGACCAATGACTGGGAAGTAGATTCCAACGACCTGAGGGCGTTCGTTGGCTACTGGCTTGAAAGCGGTGAGTGTATTCCGAGCGACCTTAACCGAAGCCAGTCTGCGAACTTTATGGACTTTGCAGTTTTAGCGAACAACTGGCTTCGATCCAGCCCTGGAAAGAGTGTTTTCGATTTTGGAGTGGCCACAAAGGGCCCCCTGCACATAGCCGGCAATATTGAGCCTGAACATGGAAATATCTCGATTGAATCAGACGTCTATATCGTAAGTGAGAATTCCAATTTGGCCCTGGAAATGATCGGCAACTCACATATCGCCGGCGATGTATTCATCACAAACCCGGATGCAACAGTTGATTTGCAGGGAGATCTGTTTTCAATAGGTGGGGAAACCGGTGAAGCTGCCCTCGACCATGTTCACACCGGCGTCGATCCCATAGCATTCCCCGTCCCGAATCCGAGTTATTTCGAGCATTATGTTGTTGAGGATATAAACTTAACCGAAACGACATTTGAAAATATAAGGATACCTCCCAATACAAATCCGAGTTTCGCCAGCGGTGTAACGATGAACGGCATAGTGTTTATCGAGACTCCTAACGTAGTCACCTTTATGTACAGCGTCAACATAACCGGTATCATCGTAGGTGATGGTGATGTAACTGATGATTCCGGAACGAATCGGATAGATTTCATGGGCACCGTTAATAGTTCCTCTGTTTCGAACCTGCCTGCAGAATTCGGCGACTTGAGAGAGGAAATGGGCACATTTCTTATGGCTCCCGGTTTCAGTGTCTCTTTCGGTGGAGACTTCGAGACTATAAATGGCGCCATAGCTGCAAATGGGATTACATTCTCCGGGAATGCAGGTGGAACATTAGAGGGCTCAGTACTTAATTATGCTGACACACCTATGGATTTGAGCGGTAACAGTAATCTTTCCTTCAATCGTTGGGCAAACACTGAAATCCCTGCCGGTTTTGAGTAAGAAATTAGGGGCAGGCCCCATTAGATAGAAAGAAAATTCGAAATAAATTTGCAGTTGGGATTCTTGATAAACCCGGACATAAATCCGGAATGCACGAGACTATCTAACGGGGCAGGCATTTCGAATGGCGTTTATTGCGGCGACACGGTCGGACTTTGAAAATATCGCGTTGCCGACTACAAGGGTATCGGCACCGTAAGAGACCACTGTCGGGATTGTATCAGGGTCAATTCCGCCATCGACTTCGATTCTGATATCGGGGCCGACGATTTCCCTTACCCAGGTAACCTTTTTTGCGGCTTCGGGCATAAACTTCTGTCCTCCAAAGCCGGGGCGAACAGTCATCACGAGGACCATATCACAAAGGGGAGCGATTTTCTCTATTGCTTCAACGGACGTTTCGGGATTGAGACATATTCCGGCGGTTGCACCGAGGTCGTGAAGTTGGTCGATTAGGTCGGGGCCATTGTCGGCGACTTCAATGTGAAATGTGATGTGGTTGGCACCTGCTTCAACAAAGGCCTGAGCAAACTTAGCCGGCTCGCTTATCATCAGGTGGGCATCGAAAACGAGATTGCTGCATTTGCGAAGCTTTGCGATAACGGGCGGGCCTATTGTGATATTAGGCACGAAGTGACCATCCATCACATCCAGATGCACAATATTTACGCCGGCGGACTCGATGACAACTATTTCATCAGCCAGCCGGGCGAAATCGGCACTGAGGATTGACGGTGCAATCTCAATTGTACCTGCTTTAGGTAATCGCAAATCAGACATAAAGGGAGTACTTTAATACGATCTTTAGATTGCCAATTGCGAATCCGGCGCCTACTTTTCGTCGAGGATTTCAAGGCAAATGAATTTTTTGCCTTCCAGGAATTCGAGCGAGGCTCCGCCGCCGGTTGAAATATGACTGATTTTATCTTCGAGTCCGAGTTTCTGGACGGCACTCGCACTATCGCCGCCGCCTATGATACTTTGTGCGCCCTTGTCGGTGGCTTCGGCGACGGCGAGGGCGACATCTTTTGTACCTTCATCAAAGGGCGGCATTTCAAAGACACCCATGGGTCCGTTCCAGACAATGGTTTTTGCTCCGTCAAGTTTTTCGGCGAAAAGCTTTCTGCTTTCCGGGCCGATATCGACCCCCTGCCAACCGGATTCAATATCACCACTAACGACCTTGTTTTCGGCACCCGGTTCTAACTTTTGGGTAACCACGTTATCAACCGGAAAGACCATTTCGCAGTCGGCATCTTTGGCCTGCCTGACCAACTCGGTAGCTTTGTCAAGAAATCCATCTTCGCACAAGCTTTCGCCAATGTCGCGGCCATCAGCCTTGAAGAAGGTATAGGCCATCGCTCCGCCAATCAGTATGCAGTCAACTTTGTCGATAAGATTTTCGATTACGCCTATCTTGTCAGAGACCTTTGCACCGCCTAAAATCGCTACGAACGGTTTTTCGGGGTTGCTGAGTGTCTTTCCAAGAAACTTGAGCTCCTTTTCAATCAGAAAGCCAATGACCCGTGGTTTTCCCTCCATGACCGCGGGTACGGTATACATCGAAGCGTTGTCCCTGTGCGCGGTTCCGAAGGCATCATCGACGTAGATATCGGCCATGTCCGCAAGCTCTTTTGCGAAGTCGTCTTTTGCCTGGCGCAATTGCTCATCTTCCTTTGCGGCTTTGTCCTTTATGGTTTCCTCCCTGTGGAAGCGCAGGTTCTCAAGGAGCATACAGTCACCAGCTTTAAGAGCCTGCGCCTTTTCTTTCGTCTCGGGACCTATACAATCATCGGCGAAAACAACGTCTTTACCGAGCAATTCGGACAACCTCCTTGCGACCGGAGCCAAAGACATTTTATCATTCCTTTCGCCAGCGGGCCTGCCGAGATGGCTCATCAAAATCAGGGCTCCGCCCCGGTCGAGGATGTTTTTTATAGTAGGCAGGGCTTTGACGATACGGTCGTCGCTGGTAATGTTGCAATCTTCATCCAAGGGCACGTTAAAGTCGCAGCGCATCAAGACCTTTTTGCCCTGCACATCGATATCAGCAACGGTTTTTTTGGCCATTTCCTTATCCGCCCTAACAAGACGCTAACCGCAGTTTTTTTACATTGCAGCCAGCTTTTCCATAATGTCAACGGTCCGGTTGGAATAACCCCATTCGTTGTCATACCAACTGACGACCTTAACGGTCCTGCCGATGACCATAGTGCAGAGCGAATCGAAGATACTGGAAGCAGGATCATTGACGATGTCACTGCTTACGATTGGCTCATCGCAATAAACCAGGACGCCTTTCATAGGACCATCGGCGGCGGCCTTCATTGCAGCGTTTACACTATCGACGGTAACGTCCTTTTTGACATTAACCACAAGGTCAACGATACTTCCGACGGGAATAGGAACGCGAATTGCAAAGCCATCGAGTTTGCCGTCGAGCTCGGGGACAACCTTTCCGATTGCCTTTGCGGCACCGGTGGTAGTCGGGATCATGTTTACCGCGGCGGCCCTGGCACGACGCAGGTCACTATGTATCATATCAGCCACATTCTGGTCGTTGGTATAAGCATGAATGGTAGTCATAACGCCCTGCTCAATACCAAAGGTATCGTTGAGGACCTTTGCCACAGGCGCCAGGCAATTTGTGGTGCAGCTTGCATTCGAGACGCATTTAACATCGCCGGTGAGTTTTTCGTCGTTAACGCCCAAAACGATTGTCGCATCGATATCATCTTTCGCGGGGACCGTTAGGATGACCTTTTCTGCACCGGCCTTGAGGTGGTCAGCGTAGCCGCCCTTAGGCGATTCTTTAGTTCGAAAGATTCCGGTCGCTTCGACAACAATTTTCACGCCCATATTTTTCCAGGGCAACTCGGCGGGATTTTTAACCGATAAAACTTTTATCTCTTTTCCGTTGATGACCAATTTTCCTTCGCCAGCCTCGACTGTCCCGTCCCATTTGCCCATGACGGTATCATATTTGAACAGATGCGCAAGACTCTTTGCATCGGCCAGGTCATTGACAGCGACGAGTTCCAAATCGCCTTTTCTTTGCATAATAATTCTTGCGACAGCTCTGCCGATTCGGCCGAAGCCGTTAATTGCGACCTTTGTTGCCATTTATCAATCTCCTTCTTTTCAATACTTTAAACGCGGTTTTTGTTATTTGAATCCCGCTCCCGTCTTCTGTACGGGGCGAACGAGAGAGCTACTTTATTTATAAGGCGGGGGCTTGTCAAGGATTTATTGGAAATCATAAGAATTGCCCTCTATCCTGAGCTTAAAAGTCAATTTGGGGGATTTTTTTTGTAAATTTGTGTAACATAAGGGCTTGTCGCGCAATTATATCTTTAGTGATGGTTGGTGCTATGGCAAAAAGCGTTGAGCGAACGGACATTGATGGTCTTGTGCAGCGTGCCCGTGTGGAAGCTGAGGCCCTGTCGCAGCTTTATGAGCTGTACTATGAGCGGATTTTTCGATTTTGCGTTCACCGGCTGTTCAGTAAGGAGGTTGCCGAAGATGTAACGTCTACGGTCTTTCTGAAGGTGGCCGGCGGGATTCGCAGCTTCGGGGGCCGAACGGAACGAGATTTTCGAAACTGGCTGTACGCCATAGCAGCCAACCAGGCAAACGCATATATAAGAAAGTCATCGCGCCGTCAAAGGCTTCTCGCAAAAGCTGTGAGGTCGATGAGGGCCACCGCTGCAACAAGCGATGACTACTCTACCGAGCCGGATTGGCCGAGGCTTTATGCGGCTATTTTGAAACTTAAGCCAGAGCACCAAACCATCATTACATTGCGTTTTTTCGAGAACATGAAGTTTGAACAGATAGCAGAAATTTTGGATGCCAGGGAAGCAACTGTGCGTGTTACGCTGCACCGGATACTTGGCAAGTTACGAAAACATTTGCAGGCCGCTTTCGAAGGAGAAGCATAAAATGTTTAAGAACGAAGATGATTTCAAAACGATAGTCAGTCGGCTCAATATTGATGATAAGCCAAATCCCGGGCATCGTGAAAGTCTGCGGGGGCAAATGCTTTCTGCCTTTGACAAAAGCGGGGAACAACCTGAAACCAAATCAAGGCCTTTATGGAGAACGATTATGAAAAGCCC
>JBARPZ010000006.1:0-3246 GCA_049643445.1 Sedimentisphaerales bacterium | reverse complement strand
CACGCCCAGCCCAACTTCGAGCGTGTGCGCGAGCTGGTAAAAGACGGAGCGATTGGTGAGCTGACGGATGCGTATGCATGGGGCAACCGCCAGATTCGCAGGGACGGCTACCTACCCGCCAAAGGCGAACCGCCCAGGAATCTCCATTACGACCTATGGATTGGCCCATCCCCCTGGCATCCTTACAATCCCGGCTACTTCGGCGGCTGCCTCAGTTGGAACATGTACTGGGACTTCGGCAGCGGCCAGATCGGCGACATGGGAAGCCACACGATCGACCTGGTGTGGAACGCGATTGACGCGGGTCGTCCGACGACGGCGAAAGGTGAAGGCCAGGAGTTCAATCCTGAAGTCACTCCCGTCGAATTGCACACATCTTTCGATTTTCCGGCGAACAACTGGCGCGGACCTATCCGGGTCCACTGGTACCAGGGCGGTATGATGCCGCGGTCGCCGAAAGGCTATATCGATCTGAACAAGATTGGACACGGTGCGATGTTCAAGGGCAGCAAGGGCTATATTATCTGCGATTTCGATTCGAGGATTTTGCTGCCCTTCGGCAATGATGCGGACCTGACCTACTACAAGGGACGGGAAAAGGACGATGTGATTCCGCCGCTGGGTCACTTCGTGGAGGAATGGATCCGCGCCTGTAAGGGTGACCTGAAAACGCATTGTGATTTTGACTATGGCGGAACCGTGATCGAGATGATGCTCCTGGGGCTGGTGGCCTATCGCGTCGACAAGAAAATCAACTACGACGGCAAAAACGGTCGCGTCACCAACAGCGATAAGGCCAATGGGCTGCTGAGCAAAGAGTACCGCCCCGGCTGGACCCTCCACGGCTAAGGCAACGACCAAAATGAGTCTAAATTACGACACGCTGCACCGGATCCTCCTGTGCCAATTAAGCTCTGTCCTCGTAGCGCCTGCCGTTGATATCAGGTGCCTTCTATCACATGGACAAGCCAGTCATCGCCTCCCGCGGGCGGTGTCTGAACTGAAAAGCATACAGGTTTGCATCGCGCATGACAAAACGCAGCCGAATTGGTTTGCCGGCTAACCTGGAAACTGTGCTTTCACCATTCCATCTTACGACGTGGTTGATTTCATTGGCCGTATAGATTTGGTCGCAGTCTTCGAGTGTATAACCAGGTATTGGCTTCTTGTTCTCATCCAGTATCTCAACCTGTACCTGGCCAACTGCGGATGTATTTACATTCAATGCCAGTTCATCACCGGTAAAACTTAAGAGGGGTGTCAGGAACCGGCCGCCTGTATAATCAGCCTTCATCGAGACAAATCCATCTCGGCGAATGACCAAACGGCTAATGCTATGTACCTCAGTCTCCGGCGCTCCACCGATCCGGCGCAGCAGGCGTTTGTTTCGTTCTCTGTGTTGGTCTTCCCTGTCCCAGCCGTGTAGCGTGTTACTGCCGTAGTAGTACATAAACATCTCGTTTTCATTATTACCCGGCACCACTCCATAGGCCATATAGATGCTCCTGGAATCCCACTCGTGCTTCATGCCCAGCTCCACAAAGGCACATCTGTCATATCTTTGCCAGGAAATACCGTCGCGGCTCGCGGCGAATCGGGCATCCAATGAACCGGCGTTAACCGGCTGGCCCCTGCGGAAGTCATTCAGAAACGTCATGTAATGAAAATACTCGGATGGAAACATGTAGTACGCGTCCTGCGCCCACGGATATTTGAAGGTTCCATTTGTATAAAAATCAGCAACCTGGATTGTTGCCTTTTTGACCGGGTCATAATACTGAGGGTCTTCGGCACCAAATCCCAGCACAACAGAGCAATCCTCAACATCGGCGAACCGGGACAGGCTTTTGGATTCGGCCCGTGCCACACTGCGGCCCTGCGAACCAAAAGGACGGAGATTGCGCCGCACATAGGCGACATATCTGTTAATGCGTTCATCCCAGAATATTACGTTCTGTGAATCGAGGTGGTGCCTTTCGCCGCGGAACTTCATAACATCGCGGTGCGTCAGCTTCCAGTGTATGCCGTCGCCGGACGAGAATATATGCAGGTATTTGCCAAGCTCCTGTGGATTTGAGACAAGACGAAATCTCTGGTCCGAAGGTGCGAGAGGGTCCAGAAAAACCATGCAGCCATGCGTAGCTCCCTTGATACCTCCAAACCCGTGTCCCAGTACGATGTTATTCCTGCGTGTGCCGTAAATTTCCACAAGGCCCAGGTCGGGTTTTTGCCAATGTACGCCGTCACTTGACCTTGCGTATGCAATGCTCCTTACGGGCACAGAGTTGCTGTCTTTTCCGCCGTATACAGTGTACCACATGTGATAGGTTTTGTTTTCGTATAGTACCGAGTGGTACTGGCCCATCCTTTCTTCCCACGGGCGTTCGCACGCAATGACTATTTGCCCGGTCTTGCGGGGTTTGTGGACGACCATTTCCACACCACACGGCTCCTGGACAAGGCGTCCGTCGATGAAAACCTGTCTTTGGTCATCAATGGGCAGGGGAATGGCCGCCTGGACTATTGTTGGCAAACTCAAAACAGTTATAGATAAAAACCTGAGAACAACTTTTACACTCATAATTTTCTCTCCATCATTTTATGAATGGTAACATCAACATTTTTTTACTTTCTAATGTGTTATTGTTTCCTATTAACGAATCACCCGCCACCAACGTTATTCGAGACCGTTGCCATGCAAGCCTCAAGGTATAAGCGGGAGCGATTGATCTCAGCAGTAACCTGTGTCGCAGTTTGTCTGATTGGGATTCCTCGCGGCACGGGATGCATAAAGACCTCGGTCCAGCGGCGGTAATTAATTTTCTTCAATGCGGATACAATCGGTACGAAATCCAGTTTGCCGCGTCCCGGCAGTTGCAATAATTCCTGCTCTTTTGGAAGCTTCTTGTGGCAGCCCATTCCATACTGCCACGCATAGAAGTGTACGAGGGACTTGTCAAGGTCGGCGATTAACCGCGCAATCAGTTCCGGCTCTTGCGGCAGATGATATGGAGCCAGCGCAATACCTATATTCCTGGAATCTGTGAACTCGGCGAACCATCTCATAGAGTCGGGCGACCGAATCAAGCTATTGCCGTGGTTTTCTATGCCAATTGTGATGCCGGCCTGCTCGGCGGCGTCAATTTGAGGTTTGGCCTTCTCGATAAACTTTTTGACCGCCGCCTTCAAAGCATCACCCTTGAGATTCCCCGGCCCCCGGCTGCCGCAGACAACCATGGAACCGCC
>JBARPZ010000005.1:0-4412 GCA_049643445.1 Sedimentisphaerales bacterium | reverse complement strand
CAAAATGATACAGCATATGATCAAAAGGCACTCCGCAGATAGTAATGCCAAGCTTCTTCATCCTGGTAAAATCTGATTCACACCAATGGCCTGGTTTATAGATTTGCGGGAAGAAAACTTCCTGGCCGGGACCACACAATGCCTTCCATTGTTTTACTCGTCTCTGGAAAGTGCGGAGTTGGCCATCCTGATATTTGCCGGGATATTCACGCTGAAGAGCCTCAAAAAGTGATTTGGATTCAAGGCCGGTGTTGTTTTTGAGGAAGTCTTCAACCCAGGGCCAGTCCTGGGCAAATGCATCCGGGTGGGTGGCCCAGTCATGGATGGCCTTGCATTGACTCGGCAGAGAGCCGGATTTAAGATACTTGCGGGCGGTTTTAGTACTCATACCAGCCTTGTCTGCGAGCTGATAGAGGTATTTGACTTTATTTTTCATAGCGAACAATCTCCTTACCTGTAAGTCGGTAACCATCTGAAATCTCCCAACTTAAGGAAATTCAGATAGTCTATTGTCTTCGACTAATATCCGGAACTTTTAACTGTCGCCGGAAGGTAAGAATAATTGTTGCTGATCAATTATGTCGCTCTGTGGGACAGCACGTGGTTCACCCCGCATGATTGGCAGCCCTCAGCAGGCTTATTTGCCAGGTTTTGAACTGTCGTAAGATTTACGCAGGGAGGTATTGCATGCAATTCGGCAGTGTTGACCACAAAAGCCGCCACACTGGGATAGCCAATAAAATTTGCAAACTGGGGTCATAGAAATGCTTGACGAAAAGGCGGTTTTTATTACAATAAATCAGGTTACAAAGCTAAGTTTACGGACTTATGGGATGACTGTGAAAACTTTTGATAAAAAGCTTGAGATATATCTTTAAGTCAATTTTGATACCCCTGTTTGACCATTTAGATGCTTATAGTAAGGAAAATAATTTTCCGCAATGTTGGCTTTTAACGGCAGAAAAAGAAGGTGTAAGACACCCGTGTAATAAAGCATACGACAATAAACAACAAATCATCGAATCTATAGTCCAGTGCCCACATTGCAAGGGAGAGCTTGACCGCTCTACAAAATCCTACATGTGTCGCAAATGCACAAAAACCTACGCCCAAGTTGACAATCAAATCATTTTTTTAGAACAATAATGAACGTTTATATTGTAATGCTTCAGACGTGATTGGATATTTCATGAATTTGAATTAGTTTATAAATTAAGGGGGGGGAAACTTATCGAGATTGAAAAACCGAGAAATCTGTACCGCTCCGGATAAAAGCTCGGTGACATGAAAAAGGGGTTGCAATCCTGATATCTAGTATATATACTGTGCCAGCCGGTAGAAAAGCAAAAGAATGAAAGGCAAATTAATAATCCAATAAGTAGGGAGCGGTATATGTTGAGCAACAAGACAATTTTGATTACGGGTGGTACCGGTTCGTTTGGTAACAACTTCACACAGAAGATACTTGCTGAATACAAACCGCAAAAGGTGATCATATATTCAAGGGATGAATACAAGCAACATATTATGCAAAAACGATTTGCCGAATATGAGAGTCAGATAAGATTTTTTCTCGGCGACATAAGAGACAAGGACAGGCTTTATAGAGCTTTTGATGGGGTAGATTATGTCATTCACGCCGCAGCTCTCAAACAGGTACCGGCATTGGAATACAATCCTACCGAAGCGGTCGATACTAACGTCATGGGGGCGCGTAACATAGTCAGTGCCGCTATAGATAAGGGGGTAAAAAAAGTCATATCACTCTCGACGGACAAGGCTGTTAATCCTATTAACCTTTATGGTGCAACGAAATTAGTAGCTGAAAAAATATTTGTCGCAGCGAATGCTTACAGTGGAGGAAGCGTTAAGTTCTCATCAGTCAGATATGGCAATGTAATGGGTTCCCGCGGTAGCGTGATTCCGTTTTTTATGGGGCTTAAAGAAAAAGGCATCAAAGAATTTCCTATTACCGATGAGAAGATGACTCGCTTCTGGATTACCTTAGACCAGGCGGCCGATTTGGTTATAAAAGCGCTGAAAGAAACCGACGGGGGCGAGGTATTTGTTCCAAACATACCTTCTATGAAGATTGCAGATTTGGCCAAAGCAATTGAGCCGGACTGTACGTTCAAGTATATAGGAATAAGGCCCGGCGAGAAAGTCCATGAAAGTTTGATTTCTTGCGATGAAGCACAAAACACTAAAGTTTTTGACGGAATATATGTAATAGTTCCTTGGTTTCCTGGCTATGCTGGAGCTTGTGAAAAATACGAGAAATATCCCTCCGTAAAGCCAGGCTTTGTTTTTCGAAGCGACATTAATGATGCATGGTTGAGTCGGGACGAGCTTGCAAAGATCGTAAAGGAGCTGAAAATTGACTAAATTCATACCTTATGGCCGCCAATGTATAGGTGAAGATGACATAAAGGCCGTTGTTGAGGTGCTAAGATCCAATTGGATTACTACCGGTCCCGCTGTGGATGAGTTCGAAAACGCGATTACCGAATTTACAGGTGCTGAATACGGAGTGGCTGTATCAAGTGGAACGGCGGCCCTGCATGCGGCTATGTATGCCATCGGCATTGCTCCAGGTGATGAGGTTATTGTTCCAGCTATGACATTTGCCGCCACCGCCACCACCGTTGTGTTACAAGGTGGCAAGCCGATATTTTGTGATGTTGATGCCGGCAAATTGCTCATTGACCCGAATCAGGTTGAAGCCAAAATCACCCCGAAAACCAAGGCTATAGTTGCCGTAGATTATACCGGCCAGACTTGTCAGTACGATGTTTTACGTGAAATAGCCGACAAGAACAACCTCGTGTTGGTAGCGGATGCCTGTCATTCAATAGGCGGTGAGTACAATGGGCGAAAAGTGGGGACATTAGCCGATCTTACTGCTTTTAGCTTTCATCCTGTAAAACACATTACAACAGGCGAGGGCGGAATGATTGTAACCAATAATCCGAAGTATTATCAACGAATGCGAATGTTTCGTAATCATGGCATCACTCTGGACCACCGGCAGCGATCCGAAAAAGGTCTGTGGTTTTATGAGGTTGAGTATCCCGGTTACAATTACAGGATTACAGATATTCAATGTGCTTTGGGAACAAGCCAGTTAAAGAAGTTGCCCGCGTGGATAAAAAGACGGCAGGAGATTGCTTTACGCTATGATGAGTCTTTCAATGATATGTCTGAGATTAAATCTCTGGACGTTACGCCCTGCGGTTCTCATGCTTATCATTTATATGTTGTCAGAATTCTGGATGCCGACAGAAATGAAGTCTTTAGTTTCCTAAGGGATGCCGGCATTGGTGTAAATGTACATTATATTCCCGTACATCTGCACCCATTTTATCGCAGGCGTTTTGGGATTAAAGAAGGATTGTGTCCTGTCGCTGAAGCCGCATATATCCAAATACTGTCTTTGCCTATTTTCCCTATGATGACAGATGGAGACGTGGATACTGTCATTCAAGCTGTATACGAAGCGATGGCAAAAAATACTTAAGGAAAAGACTTTGATGGACGTTGAATTCGTAGCCGAACTTTCCAGCAATCACAACAAGGATATTGACCGGTGCATAAGGTTTATAGAGACCGCCAAGGCGATAGGTTGTGATGCCGTAAAGTTTCAGTTGTTCCAAATCTCGCAATTATTTACCCCTGAACTTCTGAATAATCGCGCAGATCTCAGAAGGCGGGCGGCGTGGGAATTACCACTGGAATTTCTCCCCCGTTTGTACGAAAAATGTAAGCAGGAGAAAATCAGGTTTTCCTGTACACCTTTTTATCTCGAAGCGGTCGAAGAACTAAGACCTTATGTCGATTTTTATAAAGTGGCATCTTATGAATTGTTATGGACAGATATTCTTAAATGCTGCTGTTTGACGCATTTGCCGATAGTAATATCAACCGGAATGGCAAATATCGATGAAACCGACCAGGCGATGCGGGTCGTAAGCTCCTGTGGCGCAAAAGAGGTAACGCTGCTTCACTGTGTCTCGAATTATCCAGCTGTCCCACAACAGTGCAATCTGGCTGCAATTAAAACTATGAGAGACAGGTATGGCGGCAGTGTGGGGTGGTCTGACCATAGCGTAAATGCCTCCGTGATATATCGAGCTGTTTATAAATGGAACGCCTCGATGGTCGAGTTCCATCTGGATATTGATGGCAAAGGAGAAGAATATAAGGGCGGACATTGCTGGTTACCACACGAAATATCTCCTGTGATCGATGATATAAGAAACGGTACTGGCAGAGACAAAGCCTATACGTCCGCGGACGGCAGTGGAATCAAACAACCGTCTGAAAGCGAAATGATTGAGCGAGAATGGAGGGCGGATCCATGCGACGGATTGAGACCTCTTCGAGTAACGAGAGAATTCCAGGAGAACAAATGA
>JBARPZ010000004.1:0-5920 GCA_049643445.1 Sedimentisphaerales bacterium | reverse complement strand
ATGGGGACATCACCGTTGTCCTCGGCAATCCGCGCCTGCTCGATGGCCATCTGCATGTACCGCTCATCCTGCTTGTCAGCCGGGTCATTCATCTATTTACTACACGTAGAATATGCAACTCGTTGTTTTTCGGCATAACATTCCGACATTTTAATTCATCGGTACTCCCGTGGAAACCCTGTACAGAGCGAAATCGTCAAAATCCGCCTCATAAGGATAATCCTGCGTCAATGTAGTCCGGCCGCGAAGCCATATACTTATCGCATCGCCGACGGGCCGGATAGGCCCGCTCTTGTAATCAACAAACAACCCATGCAGCCCCGGCAGGATAGTCCACTCAATCGTATCCGCCTTCGGGTTCACATCCTGGCCGGTCGGATCGAAACCCACCATGCAGGCGTGTTTATCATCTACAGGCCACGTCGAACGCACCTTGCCATTTATCCGGTAGGTCTCCAGTTTACTCAAACCACCAATCCGCTGAACATACCCGCCATCCACTGTTTTGCCGGTCTTGCTGCCCCCGAGAACACGGGCAAAATGGTTCTCCTTGTCGCCATCATCGGCAATATATTGGTGACCGGTCCCGGCATCGACTGAAAACCTCTTCCAGAAAAGGAGCCTTGCATTATTGGCATCTTTAATATCTCCCTCGGTAGAGTCCATACTGCCATTCTTGACAAGGCTATCACCCTCAATCGCCTCTTCCCAGTTCTCAGATGTGTACTTATATTCGATGACCTGCATATCCAAATCAAAATCCTGTCGCTGCGTGCCCTTGCGATATGCCGTGCCCCGCTCGTATGTGTCGGGGCCAATTTTCCTATAGGGATTAAAGCCCGGCTTATCGTCGCTGACCATGCCCTTGATATTCACATAGCCATGCAGCGTCTTATAGTTTTCAATGGATTCAAACTCGATGGCATAAAGCCTGCCCGGTTCAAGCAGCACCTCGCCCGGCGAGAAAGAAACCCCGAAAACTCCCCACGATGCATCGCCGGTATAATTGCCATTGCCTATCGCTATCTTTTCAATGCCGACAACTTTCCCTGCCGCCCCCCCCTGCCTCACTCGGACCTTCACCCGCTGACGCATCAACGAAGGCTGAACTCCGGAGGTGGCAGCATACAAAATAACCGACGCCAGGCTTTTACCCTTCGCGACATAGGTCTGTGACCACGATTTGTCAAAACCCGCAAACTCGAGGAACTTCTTCTGTACCCGCTTATTATAAGGTATCAACAAACCATCGCAATCCGAGCTGACCGCCATACACATCTTCCGTCCTTGCCAACCATCTTTTCCTTCCCGACCTATTCGGTAACAATCCGACTTGTCATCCTCATCCGCTCTCCAGAAAGCCTGGAAGCTGCCCCCCTGCGATTCCGCTTTAAGGTGCACTGCGTATGTTTTGCCCGGCTCTGTCGGGACCTGGCCCGAATCCCAGCCCCCCGACCACCAATAATTCTTCGGCCCGCCGCAATCCACGTCCAGAACAACCGTCGCAGGCCCTGTTTGCTTCCATTTATCCGGCGTGCCCTCGCCCTTTTCATGGATGGATATAAGAATATTCTGCCCTTTCGGCCCTGCCCCATCCACACCATCCGTCGCCAGCTTGAAGCCCACCTGCGTAATACTCGTCCCCTTAGCTATGAAAGTTTGATAATAATCCGTTGCCGCCTTCGTGTCCCACGCCCCTTCATAGAAATCGCCGTAGTCAAATACGGGAGAGAGCCTGCGGTCGACTGTGTCACCCGGATTTGTAAATTGGTTGGTAAGAACGATCGGCCTCATAAAACCCGCCGGGTTAGAGAAAACTATACTATAGTTTCCCGCACCGCCCGGCAGATAGTACCACCCAACGGGATGCGTCTCCCACGTACGAAACCCGATGGCCTGACTGTCGGAGCCGGCCAAACTCGAAAAACAATACACCGCCGTCATCGCTACTTCTTCACTGCTGCCCGCATACCGTGCCGCCAGCACCCGTCCCTTCAAAACAACATGGGCCGGCGCCGAAACCGACAAAAACAACTGGCAAAACAAAAAAACATTAGTGACCAGTGACGTCATATCATAACTCCCAAATAAAATTAAATCTGACTCTTAAGGGTAGTAGGATACCACAATTTGCACTTTGATTTTTGAATAGGCAGCAAAATAGATTCTTCACCTGCTCTATCTTTTTGCCAAGGGCAAAAAATACCCCCAAGGGGAGTCGAACCCCTGTCTCCAGGATGAGAACCTGATATCCTAAGCCACTAGACGATGGGGGCAAATTAGTCGTCAGTATTTAGTCCAGTTTCTTTATTAAAGACATCGTCATTTTACTGATTTCTTCGACCTCCGCAAGCAGTCTTTTTGCATTTACTTAATACTAAAAACTGAATACTAACAACTAATTATTAGCGGCGGTTGGATTCGAACCAACGACCCTGGGCTTATGAATCCCATGCTCTAACCAGCTGAGCTACGCCGCCGAAACCGGCTCCAATGTATACAATCGACCCTCATTTTGCAAGAAATTTAACACAGAATAAAATTTGTAGCTCGCCATTTGATATTCACCTCCTTTTCGAACGCGGACTTTTGCTTTGACGCAGCACACCATTTCGGCTATCGTCTAACCTGATAATCGGCTTTGAAAACGAACGCACCGGGCGCAGGCAAAGCAAAAGCGTGCAGTTGGTGACTGGAAAACCGCTGCCGCCTGGCGAGCAAAAACCGGAAAGGATAGATACATGCTCTACGACATTATATATTCCATCGGCCTTATAGCAGTTGCGGGAGGCATCGCCTTTTTCATAGGCAGGAGGATGGCCGCAAAACCTAAGACAAAATCAAAAACAACGACCTTTCTACTCAAATCCATCCAGGCAATAGCTGAGCTGGCGGTCCTGGAATATAGAACCGAAGGCGTCACGGAAATCAAGGAAAAGAAAACACACCTCATGACCGTTCGCTGGAAAAGGGGCTTACTGAGATATACCGCGAAGTTAAAGGTCGGCTTTAATTTGGACCAATTGGATTGCACCGTGGATGATTTACAGAAGTTGATTCAAATCGCCCTTCCCAGCCCGAAGGTGCTCAGCTGCGAGATTTATAATAGAAAGTTCTACAAGCTCCCGCTTGAAAAGGCCGAGAACGTCCCCTGGAAGTATGACATCATAGAAGACTTCAGCTCCGATGAGGTCCTCTCCCTCGACGAAGAAGCCAGGAACAACGCCCTGCAGAATGTCAACGAACTTTACGTGCTGGACCTGCTCAAGGACAAGACAAAGATGGCCTTCAAGAAAATTGTCTCTCTTTCCTATCCGGAGTACTCAACGGAGATATCGATTGCAGATTTACCCGCAGCCAGCACCAGTCCTGTGCTCCCCGGAGAAACGGATTCTAAAAACCAGGTTTCAAATAACGATAAGGCATAAGTAATAAATAATCGTTCTTTCTCAATGTCATTTTGGATTTCTAATTTGTTTGTCGTTGTTTAATATACAGCCATGCTCGAAAAAGGACTCGTCCAGATTTATACCGGAGACGGCAAAGGCAAAACCACCGCTGCCTTTGGCCTGGCCCTGCGTGCAGCAGGCCAGGGAAACAAGGTCCTGATTTACCAATTCCTCAAACCCCCATCGCTCGATATCGGCGAGCGCTTCGCCCTGCAGCTCGGCGCCGTCAGAATCAGGGTCGAATCCCTCGATGTACCCTGGGACATGTCCCAATCCTTCAAAGACAAAAAGGCCGTCTCGCAAATGCAGAAAGCAATCAAAGAGGTCCTCGAGCGAATCGCACAGACCGCGGAAAAAAGATTTTACGATTGTCTCATACTCGATGAGATTATTTTCTGCCTCTCGAAAGGCTTAGTTAAATTTGAAGATATCAAAGATATCATTGATAGAAAAGACCCCGCCGTCGAAATCGTACTGACCGGCAGCGGGGCAACCAAAGAACTGATAGCGCTGGCAGATTTGGTGACAGAGATGAAAAATGTAAAGCATCCATTTGACAAGGGGATATCTGCCCGGCGAGGAATCGAATTCTAAGTCAGAGGATAAGCAACCTAATACAAGGAAAAAACGGAGCAAAGCTTTCGCTATGAGTAAAAACGTTGGAGTAATAATTTGTGCCGCTGGGGCCAGCAGCCGGTTCGGCGGAAACAGAAAAAAACCATTTGTCGACGTGGCAGGCAGGGCCGCATTTCTGCGAAGCGTCGAGTTGTTCACCAGCCGCGACGATGTAAAGCAGGTCTTGCTTGCTATTTCGCCCGAAGACCAGGAGCTGGTTGATGTCAAGTGGGGCCCCAATCTGAAGTTTTACAACGTGCAAATCTGCTTTGGCGGCGCTGAGCGTTTTGACACCGTTACAAAAGCGATGGAGCTTCTACAAGACAATGTTGACCTGATAGCCGTCCACGATGCCGTGCGATGCTGTGTAACAAAAAAGTGGATTGACGATTGCTTCGCCCTTGCTGCCAAAACCGGTGCAGCGATGCTGGCCTGTCCCGTCTCGGCTACCATAAAAAAGGTCAAGGATAATATCATACAACAAACCGTCGATAGATCTGGTCTCTATGAGGCCCAGACACCGCAGGTCTTCGAGGCCTCACTGCTCAAAAAAGCATACGAAAATCTCAAGAATCTGGATAAAAACAAAATCAGCGATGATTCCCAGCTTATCGAAGCCCTTGGCCACAAAGTATCAATCGTGGAAACCGACTCCTCGAACATCAAAATTACGCAAAAAAATGATGTTCCTATTGCCGAAGCCATCCTCAAAACCCGGGCTAAAGCCATACCGAAAGGCTATATTGGCCCATACGCCGAAGCCGAATGGTAAAATAACAAAACACAAGATTCATGACCAAAGCTTGGCTTAGGTTCTCTACATCCGGTTTACAGTCCTTGGCTATCAATTTTTGATTTCTCCCTCTACCAATAAACTTTGCGGCCACAGAAAAAATTACGTAACTCTTTCTATAACAATGTCTTATCCCGCCAAAAGCCAAATTATCCAAATTTTTTTATAAAATTTTACTTTTTTGGTTGACAAATCAATGATAATCGTTAAAATATACACGATAAAAGAAATATAAATTAAGAAAGGAGAACTCAAATTATGAATACTTTTATTGAAAACAATAGGCCGTGGCTGAAGCTTTACTGTACTACAGCTCGAATTGTTGGGTGGGGAATCTTAATCTTGGCTGGAGCCGGAGCGATTTTTCAGATACTTGCTATGAACATCCTCTTTGGCGACCATACAATTCCTTACCGGCTGTCTGTTGTAAAATCCGTACTCTTCGATGGTGTACTTACCGGCATCCTTGTACTCGGCATCGCCCAGTTTATCAGGTACCTGTTCGAAAGCGGATATAAACCCGGCTACATACTCCGCAATGGGGACAAAATCCTATATCTGTACGCATCCCTGCTCATAGCCGGTGGCGTATGGCGACATCTTATTATCGGTATGATGAGTATCGGTATTACAAGAATGCTCCTACCGAGGCTCGCCTCTATGGTACTTACTGTCCCAAAAGTGTTGATTCTCGTCGGTCTGGCCCAGGTGGTAAAACGGATTTTACCCGTTATTGGAGAATCGAAAACGCTGGTCTAAAGGAGAGCAACAAATGATTAACGTTCGACTGGATTACGTACTTTTGGACCGGCGGATGAAGCTAAAAGACCTGGCCGAAGCTACAGGCCTGGCGGTCAATAACCTCTCCATCCTAAAAACCAACAAGGCACGGGCCATCCGATTTTCCACCTTGAACCAGCTATGCAAAGCCTTAAACTGCACCCCCGGCGATTTAATTGAGTATATTCCGGATGAAGACGAAAATTAGGTGATTGTAATTTGCCTTTTTTCTTTTTTTGCCTGGATTTACATTGACAAAACCTATAATTTACGTTATCTTTAC
>JBARPZ010000003.1:0-22056 GCA_049643445.1 Sedimentisphaerales bacterium | reverse complement strand
CTGCCAGGCAGGAGCCGCTAAGGTTTGTCAGTGCGGCACAGGCGACCACTGCGATGGGAACCATTCTTGATTGATGAGATTCTTTCATAAACTTGATCCCTTTCCTCGAATGGGGGCATTGTGTTTGGTTATTAAATATTATAGCAGATAAATCTGTGCAAGACAAGACAAAAGCGCCGGAGATAGTGCCAAGTATGATGTGTAAATTTGATTTTTTGCCATCGAAGTATTTGGCCGAAAAAAGGCCTTTTCGTGATCCGCAGGAGGGAAATCCGGCGGCCTGCCCTGTGGCTGCGAAGGCCCGGCCCGAACAAAAACATTGCTTGACTCGTATAAGTGTTTGAAAGGATTATGCTATATTGTTTATGTAAAGCCCCTGTACCTTTCCCTCTCCTCTCCTCCTCCAAGCAGGGGCTTTTTTACATTCCCAGCCGAGTCTGAAAATTTTTTAAAAATATTTATTTTTTTGTTGACAGCTACTACGCACCGTAGTACTTTGGTTCGAGGTAGCAAATAAAGGATCTGACTCTGATGTATGGAGAACATCTTATGGGCCAACAATCACTTGACAGTTTGGGCGAGCTTCAGCGTGCGGTCATTGAGATAGTCTGGGACCTCGGAGCAGGAAGTGTTCACCAGGTTCGTAAGCGGCTTGTGCGCAGAAAAAAACCGGTGTATACGACGGTCCTTACCGCAATGCAAAAACTGGAAAAAGCCGGCTGGCTGCGGCACCGGGTCCAGGGCAAAAGCTATCTTTATCTGCCGACCAGGACCCGCGAACAAGCAGGCGCCAGGTCGGTGCGCAAGTTTGTGGAGCGTATGTTCGGCGGAGACGCAGTCTTGATGTTCCAACATCTTATGCGCGAAAGTAAGCTGAGCGACGCCGAACTTCGCGAGCTAAGGGAAATGGCCGAGCAAAAGCGAAAGGAGAACAAAAAATGATAGCGAGCGAAAATGCTTTCTTGTGGAGCTATCTGTGGCAAAGCACGGCTTTTATTACAGTCGGCCTGGCAATCAGTTTCGCTTTTCGACGCCGGCCCTGCCGGACACATCACATACTCCTTCTGTCAATCATTGCAGCAGTTATCGTACCCATTGGAACCGCATCGGCCAAACACTTGGGCCTGGGCCTGTTTGCCGGCAAGCCTGTGAAAATCCATCGGCCTGTCGAATCTGTGGCAAACCATCTGCCCATCGAAAATGAGTTTGATGTCACCGGACTTCCGCCTATAATCCATGGGTATACCGAAGTTGCTGAAATCAAGTCAGCCAGGGCTCCTGCTTATGAATATCACCCTTCGGTTGTGGCTTCCTCGCAAGGCTACGAATTTCCTTGGCGTAAGGTTCTTTTCTGGAGTTGGGTTGCCATAAGTTTAATCCTGAGCCTGCGACTGGCTTTTGTTTTTGCGGTGGGTGTCGGCATGTTGGGACAGGCAGTGCCCGCCAAAGGCACTAACATTCGCGAAGCTGCCCATGCGGCAGGAGCAAACAGACTGTGTCGCAATTAAGTTTTCAAAGTTAGTTGTATATTTGAGCCGATATGTCACAATAGGGATTACCAAGTGAAAGGGATTTTATAATGGCATATCGACATGGAGACCGCAAACAAAGGTCACTTTTTCCACAGAGCATCGATGAATACATTCCGCAGCAAGCCCCGGTAAGAGCATACGATGCGTTTGTGGATTCGCTGGACTTTGACGAACTCGGCATCAACCTGGATGCTCATAAGGTCGGCTGTCCCCAATACGACCCGAAGTCCATGCTCAAGCTGCTGGTTTATGGTTACTCCTACGGGATTCGCAGCAGTCGCAAGATCGAAAGAGAGGCCCATTATAATCTTTCGTTTATCTGGCTGGTTGGGGGTTTAAAGCCGGACCACAAGACGATTGCAGAGTTTCGAAGGAGAAACAAATCGGCATTGCAAAAGGTGCTCAAGCAATGTGCTCGGCTTTGCATCGAGTTGGAACTGATCGAGGGCAACACGTTATTTGTTGATGGCAGTAAGGTCAGGGCGAACGCGTCTATAAATAGCAGTTGGACCAGGCAGAAATCTCTTAAACGTCTTGAGAAGATTGATGGTCGAATCGCTGAGATACTTTCCGAGTGTGAATCAGTTGATCAGGCTGAACGTGACAATTCGTCGATGGTTCAGATGAAAAAGGAATTGTCAGAGAAAGAAACGCTCAAGGCCAAAGTTGCAGACATTCTTAATAAGCTCGATGCTGAGGATAAAAAGTCATTAAACACCACGGATAAAGATTGTGCCAGGATGCACGGCAGGCAGGGTTCTCATGCCGGTTATAACGTACAATCAGTAGTTGATGAGAAACACGGGCTTATCATAAGCAGCGATGTTGTCAATGAAAACAATGACCTTCATCAGTTTGCTGATCAAATCGAACAGGCCCATGAGACATTAGGCAAACAATGCGATATAGCCTGTGCTGATGCCGGTTATGCCGATGTTAACGAGCTTGAGAAGATTGATAGTCAGGGTATTAAAGTTATAGTTCCATCGGCCAAACAGGCACAGAGAGTAAAACGGTCACCTCCATTTGACAAATCACATTTTAAATATGACAAAGCTAATGATAGTTATACCTGCCCGCAGGGCCACGTTTTAAGATATAGCAGTACCAACTGTCAAAAGCGTCATAAAGTTTATAGGATTGGTGGCTCTGTCTGCAAACGATGCTGCCATTTTGGCGTATGTACCAATAACCCAAGAGGCAGAACCATGACTCGCTTATTGAAAGAAGAACTGGTACAAAAATTTCAAGCTCAGTACGAACAGCCTGATTCTCAGAAGATTTATGAACTTCGTAAACAGAAAGTGGAACTGCCGTTCGGCCATATAAAGCGTAACTTAAAAGTTGATAGCTTTCTGTTAAGAGGCCTGGACGGCGTCAGAGCAGAAACATCGCTGTTGGCTAGCTGCTTTAATATTGCGCGGATGATTAGCATTATGAGCGTATCGGGATTGATTGCAAAGCTGGTCGGCCCAGTAACAGTGTGATAATACGTTAGCAGTAAAAGGAGCCATATTAAGGGTAGAACTTGAGCAAATAACTGCTTGATTCGTGCTGCCAATGATGAATTATTAAGATTAAGACTTATGCCAGCCAAAAAACAAAGGTCCACAAGAACTATTGCGACACAGCCTGAAAGCGAGCAAAAGCAGCAATGAGCAAGTAGTCGAGTTTCTGATTGAAAAAGGTCTCGATATCAACGCCGAAACCGCCGACGGCCGGACCCCATTGGAATTGGCCAGGGACACGACGCGATTGGGTTCGGCGGCAAAAAAGAGACGCAAAGCAATTGTCGAGCTGCTGCTCAAGCATGGGGCTAAAGAGTAGGGAATTAAAGATTAGTGAGGGCTTAGTATGTGGTGAGTGGTAATTAGTGAGTGAGGGATGCCCAGTTAACAAATCAACCAACCTGCCTCATTGCTTAGAGTGTTGTCCACTCTAATGTGGTCACCAGTTAACCAACTAAGCAAAATTATAAAATTCGACAGGAAATGCACATGCCCTGCACGAATTGAGTGCGAACTCACGTCTAATTAGCGCGGTGTAAATCGGTGCATGGTTTTCTTCGCATAACTATTAGCTCCGCAATTCCCGCCAAATAGATTTGTCTCTCGTCGTTCGTATCTCGTGTAGCTCATTTCGTTTGGATTCCTGCCTTCGTAGGAATGGCACATGTGGAGGTTCATTCAATTCGTTGGCCATATTCCTCGACTCCGCTGCGTTCCGCTGGAGTTGACCAACTGCGTTGGTCGGTTTTTGTTTGCACTATCGGCGCTGGACGATTATTCTATCTTGAGTATAAATACCGAATATACTAATAAGGAGCAATTGAAAATGACTAAGAGACAATTTCTCAAGAGGCAGCCGGCCTTGACCGGGAAGCAGTGGCGTGGCATCCTGTGGGCGTTGTGCGTCCTGTGTGTCGTTGTGATGAGTACTGGCTGTGCAGTGCAGCAGGACAAATCGAGCAAGGGCCGGTGGATAAAGCTCTTCAACGGTAAGAACCTCAGAGACTGGAAGGTCAAAATCGTCGGTCACAAACTGAATGACAATTATGGAAACACGTTCCGAGTGGAGGATGGAATCCTGAAGGTGTGTTACGATGAGTACGAGAAGTTCGACGTAAAATTCGGGCACCTTTTCTACAAGGACAAGTTCTCACACTACATTCTCCGCGTGGAGTACCGATTCGTTGGAGAGCAGAGTCCCGGAGGTCCGGGATGGGCCTTTCGAAACAGCGGGATTATGTTACACTGTCAATCGCCCGAAAGCATGAGGAAAGACCAGAATTTTCCGGTTTCCGTGGAGGTGCAGCTTCTCGGTGGCAACGGCAGGGATAAGCGTTCAACCGCCAATGTGTGCACACCCGGCACGCATATCGTGATGGACGGCAAACTCGTTACCCAACACTGTATCCCATCGGCTTCAAAAACTTATCATGGCGACCAGTGGGTGACAATGGAAGTTGAGGTGCACGGCAACTCCATCATCAAGCATATCGTTAACGGCCAAGTTGTTCTGAAATACGAGAAGCCGCAGCTTGACGAGAAGGACTTCGACGCCCGGAAACTGGTCAAGAACGGGGACAAGATGCTGAGCGAAGGCTATATATCCCTTCAGGCTGAAAGCCATCCCGTTGAATTCCGAAAGGTAGAGATCCTTCGATTGGAAGAATGACGCTTTTCTCGTAAAGTGTGAATTAGTAAATTGGTGAGGATAGAATTTCAGATTTCACATTTGGGGACGAGATTGCTACATAGCCATACCGCCATCGACTGGGAGTACCTGGCCTGTGATGTATGCGGCATCGTCGCTTGCAAAAAATGCGACGGCCTTTGCAATGTCATCGACGGTGCCGACCCTTCTTAGTGGTATAAGTTGTTTGGCGGCCTCAATGACGGGCTGGGGCAGTTTTTTTGTCATTTCTGTTTCGATGAAGCCCGGCGCTACGCAGTTGGCTGTTATATTCTTTTTCGCCAGCTCGCGAGCAATCGTTTTTGTCATGCCAATGAGGCCGGCTTTACTTGCGGAATAGTTTGTCTGGCCTGCATTGCCCATAACGCCGGAGACAGAGCTGATACTGATGATGCGACCAAACTTGTTTCTGACCATAGACCTTGCGGCTGTGCGGGCTGCGACAAAGGCAGCGCGGAGATTTACCTCAATAACCTTATCGAATTCCTCATCGCTCATGCGAAGGAGCAGGTTGTCACGCGTGATGCCGGCGTTGTTTACCAGGATGCCTATGCCTTCGTGTTCGGCGGCTAAAGATTCGAGGGTCTCGATGAATTTGGGGGTATCTGTAATATCAACACATTTTGTGATAACGGAGAAGCCGGCTTCCTTGACGATAGTTTCGAGCTCTGTAAGCTGGTCGGCGATTATGTCGAGGCCTGCGACGACACGGCCCTGTTTAAGTAGTTCAAGAACGATTGCGCGGCCTATGCCTCTGGCAGCACCGGTAACGACGGCGAGTCTTTTTTCCGACATTTACTTGGTCTCCTGGTTAAATGGTTAATTAATTGGCGGCTCACTATTGACGATGTTCTTTATAGCATCCAGGCTGCTTACATTGATGACCTTTGTTTTTCTGTTAATTCTTTTCATTAGAGAAGTCAGGACCCTTCCGGGGCCAATCTCATAAAACTTTTCGACACCATCTTCCATGAGTCTTTCCATACATTTTTGCCAAAGAATAGGACAAGTCAATTGGTTTGTCAGGCCTTCCCGGATTTTTTCTGCGCTTGTGTAATAGTCAGCATTTATATTGGCAATAATCTTGATATCCAAAGTGGAAATATTCTTTTTATCCGAAGGTTCCGAGATGTGGGCTTGTTGCAGCGCTTCGCTGAGGGCATCTGCTGCGCTTGCCATCATATCTGTATGGAAGGCGCCTGCTACCTGCAGGGGCACGGCTTTCATGGCGCCGTGTTTTTCAGCCAATTCCGCAGCCCGCCGGCAAGCTTCTTTTGTGCCACTTAGTACGATTTGGCCCGGGCAGTTGAAATTAACAGGTTTTAGAAGCTGGTCCTGGCTTGCTTCGGTGCAAAGCTGGAGTACTTTTTCTTCATCAAGGCCAATGATACTGACCATCGCGCCGTCGGTGGCATCGGCTGCTGCCTGCATTGCCCGGCCGCGTTTTTGAACGAGAATGAGCGTATCCTCAAAACTGATAACCCCTGCGGCGTAGAGTGCAGTATACTCGCCCAGACTAAGGCCTGCTGTAACGTTGGCAGTTATGTTTTTGGTTTCAGGAAGTGTTCTGAGTATCTCCAGGATGGCAGCCGAGGTTACAAAAATCGCGGGCTGCGAGATGGTTGTAGTGTTCAATTTGTCGGGAGGGCCTTCGAAACAGATATGACTCAAATCGAAACCAACAATATTATTTGCCTCCCGGTAAATCTGCGCGGCTGCGGGGTGAGCACGGATAATATCTGCGCCCATTCCTACAACCTGGGATCCCTGTCCCGGAAATAAAAAAGCTGTCTTCATAATTCGTGTCTCGTACCTCGTGAAACGTTTCTTGTTTGGAAACCGCAACAAAAGCGGAACAATAAATCCCCTAATCAATTGTGGGTGTGAATAGAACCATTAAAGGCGAATTACATTTGCTCCCCAGGTCAGGCCTGCGCCAAAGGCCACGAAAATAATGATATCACCTTTCTTTACTTTGCCCTGCTTTACGCACTCATCAAATGCCATGGGTACGGAGGCGGCCGAGGTATTGCCATAGTCAGCGATATTTATAAAGACTTTCTCGTCAGGCAGATTCAGTCGCTTGGCCGCCGATTCAATAATGCGACCATTCATCTGATGGGAAATCAGCATGCTAATGTCGTCCAGGGTCAGGTCACAGACATGGAGACATTGTTTGACAGTCTCGACTATCCGGCGAATGGCCTGTTGATAAACCTGCCTGCCCTTGATTTCCATGTAGATTTTGTTTGGGTTGTCTAACTTTTTATCGGGTGGATGGCGAGAGCCATAGGCCTGGCAATTAAGTGCGGCCCAGTTATCACCATCAGCCGACATGGTGCTGTATAGAATGCCGCTACCATTATTTTTACGTTCGAATACGACGGCTCCGGCACCGTCGCCAAAAAGGATACAACTGGCGCGGTCCTGCCAATTGGTAATCTTGGTCAAGGTCTCAGCCCCAATAATAAGGGCGTTATTGTAACGGCCGCTTTCCAAAAACTGCTGAACAATGCCGAGTGAGTAAATAAAACCGCTGCAGGCAGCATGCAAATCAAAGACACAAGCTTTTTTTGCGCCGATAGCACTCTGCACAAAACAGGAGGTAGCGGGGAAAGGCATCTCTGGAGTGACGGTAGCTAAAATTAGAAGATCGAGGTCGGAGGGATTCAGCTTTGCATCAGCCAGGGCCTTTTTTGCAGCTTTTGTTGCCAACTGGGCGGTCGTTTCGCTATCATCAGCAATGTGTCTGAGTTTGATGCCGGTCCGCGAGGTAATCCATTCGTCCGTGGTGTCGACCTTCTTAGCAAGGTCATCATTTGTCAATATTTTTTCCGGCACAAATGAACCACAACCAACGATAACAGCACGATAAGGATTAGGGTGTTCGTTAATCAGCTTATTCATCATCCGTCCTTACGGAGGTTTGTGACAGATATTCAATGATCTTGTCGTTTATTTTTCCGGTGTAGAATTTTTTGGAGGCCAGGATAGCGTTTTTGATGGTTCTGCTTTTACTTGAGCCGTGACAGATTAATGCTGTTCCATTAATACCTAATAAAAGCGCACCGCCATATTCATTATAGTCGTACTTTCCGTAAATTCTCGATATGACGGGCTTAAACTTCATAGCGAGCCTGAGTTTCTCAGTCGAAAGCTCATGTTTTATGGCTTTGAACAGACCATCGACAAGGCCTTCGGTCAGCTTCAAGATTACATTACCGACGAAACCATCGCACACTGCGATGTCACAGACTCCTTTGAAGATATCTCTTCCTTCAATGTTGCCAACGAAATTCATATTAGGGTCGGATTTTATCAGCTCGCGTGCCTTTTTAACGATCTCATTGCCCTTTGCGTCTTCCTGTCCGATGCTCATGAGACCGACCCTTGGATTTTCAATGCCAAGCAGATGTTTTGAGTATATTTTAGCCATAGCTCCATATTGATAGAGATTTATGGGCTTGCACGCGATGTTTGCACCGACGTCACAAATGGTGACGGGGCCTTCGAAGGTTGGAAAGACAACGGCTATGCCTGGCCGATTGACACCGGGCAGATTTCTCATCCTCATCTGAAAGGCGGCAACACAAGCACCTGTATTGCCGGCAGAAATAACGGCATCGACCTGCTGTTGTTTTGCCATTTTGGCCATAACGGCAATTGAACTCTTGCGTTTTTTGCGCAAACTCTCGACAGGTTGTTCGTCCATATCAATGACCTGCGGAGCATGAACAACGCTGATGGCACCTTTGCGAGATTTCTCAGAGAGCAATTGCGGCTCTATTATATCCTGCTGGCCGACAATTATCATCTCGTCGTTATCGTCGAGCAGGTCTATTGATTCCAATACACCTGCGATAATTTCACCGGGCGCATTGTCGCCTCCCATAGCGTCAATAGCAATTCGCATGCTTAGCTACTTTCTTCCTTGCCGAGCTTTAAGGTTATCTTTGGATTGAGATAACCACAATTCGCGCATGCTGCGTGGGGCAGCCTTGCTTGTCCGCACTGTGGGCATAGGGCATAGTTAACGGCCTTTAGCCGATGATGACTGCGACGAGTACGTGTTTTGCACTTACTGGTTTTTCTTTTGGGTAACATTGCTCACTACTTAAAAAAGTCTTCAAAATTACTATTGTTTATTAACAAACAAATTCTAAAAACTGCCTAAATAGTTTACTCCCGGCTTTTTGTCAAGTGAAATTTAACAGAATACAACCGCGTGTGTGCGAAAAGGTGTTTTTTTGCTGTTCTTTCCTGTTTTATATCATCCTGAGCGGCGATGGTGGAGCATATATGAGTCTGTACAATAATCTTTTTGTTTGAAATGTGGCGAAAATATGGTATGCTGTTTTTATGTGTTTTGCGGCTATCCAGGCAGAGGACAGCTAAAATATGGTTCCTTTAGCACCTCCCCTGAATAGCCATAAGGCCAGCGAGGTTTTATAATGCATAAATGCGGAAAAACAGGCACATTTTTTCAGGAGGAAAAAAATGAGGAGAAAAGGGTGAGTAATTTCCTTTATTCGATTTCAACTGTAGTATCCTCGCGGATTAGGTGCACAATCAATATGAAGAAATCCTGTGGAGATGAGATGAAAATGACAAGGCGACATTTTTTCGTGCTGGCCGTTGCATTTTTGTTGTCTCATTCTTTATCAATCAGCTTTGGAGCCGGAGCCAGCTTTCAGGGTTTAGGTGTTCCTTCCGGGAGTACCCGTTGTGTAGCCTCTGATGTCTCAGCCGATGGGACCGTCGTTGTTGGATGGATCTTGTTCGACTCATATGACAGAGAGGCGTTTCGTTGGACACCATCAGGCGGCATAAAAGGTTTGGGTGACATTCCTGGTGGGAGTCATCACGACTTCTTCAGTATGGCTACTGGTGTTTCCGGTGATGGTTCAGTTGTCGTAGGACATAGTGAAGGCGCTTCCGGCCAAGAAGCTTTTCGGTGGACAGAATCTACAGGTATGGTTGGTCTCGGCGACCTTGGCGGCGGCCTTTTCTACAGCACGGCGGAAGCAATTTCATATGATGGCTCGGTTATTGTGGGGCAGGTTTATTCTTCGTTAGGCTATGAAGCATTTCGATGGACGGAATCCGGAGGTATGGTCGGGATTGGTGACTTGCCGGGTGGTTCCTTCAATAGCCAAGCCTCGGGTGTCTCGCATAATGGCTGGATTATAGTGGGAATAGGACGAACTGATTCAAGGCCAGAACCTTTCCTCTGGAGAGGATTTGGAGACATGGTTGGCTTAGGATTGCTGCCAGGCGCAGGTAACGGCTGGGCTGAAGCTGTGTCAGCAAGCGGTTCTGTCGTTGTAGGAATATGTTCCTACGAACTCTGGACTGAAGCCTTCCGGTGGACAGAATCTGGAGGAATGTTGAATCTGGGTCGTGGTAGTGCCCAAGACATATCAGCAGATGGATCGATGATTGTTGGAAGCAGCCTTTTGGGTGCTTACATCTGGGATGAGCAAAACGGTATGCGCAGTATTAAGGATATGTTAGAAAATGATTTTGGTTTAAATTTGAATGGCTGGCATTTGTCTGTCGCGATGGCTATTTCTCCCGACGGTTCAACTATTGTTGGTTATGGACCAAATCCCCAGGGGTATAACGAGGCCTGGATTGCGATGCTTCCCAAACCACCCACCATAATAATAAGAGTTGATGGGGATGCCAATGGTGCAAATGACGGCTCGAGCTGGTCGGATGCTTATAACTACCTGCAGGACGCATTGGCTGCTGCCAAATCCGGGCACGAGATTCGTGTGGCGCAGGGAGTTTACACGCCTGATATTAATTCAGCCGATCCTAACGGCAGCGGCGACCGCGAGGCCACATTCCAGCCTATTAGCGGCGTGACTATTAAAGGCGGCTACGCCGGTTTTGGTGAGCCGGACCCTGATGCCCGCGATATCCAACTATACGAAACCATCCTCAGAGGCGACCTTAAGGGCAACGACATCGACGTGAACGGTCCTCCTCAGTCATACAACGACCCATGCAGGGCTGAGAACAGCTATCACGTGGTTACCTGTTACGGAATGTACACAATCGATGGCTTCACTATCACAGGCGGCAATGCCAACCACTATGAAGAAGAAACGGATAGCGGAGGCGGGATGTATAACAAATACGGCAGCCCGACGGTCATCAACTGCACGTTCAGAAGCAACTCGGCAGGAAATGACGGCCTCGGCGGCGGTGGCGGGATGTATAATTACTACAGCAGCCCAACGGTGATAAATTGCATCTTCAGTAACAACGCGGCTGTTTATAACTGTGGCGGCGGTGGGATACGCAACTACTATAGCCACCCAACATTTTCCAACTGCACGTTCAGTGGCAACACGGCTGAGTACTGTGGCGGTGGGATGTACAACAACTGGAGCAATCCCACACTTACTAATTGTACGTTCGCGGATAACTTCGCCCCTTTCAGAGGCGGCGGAATACACAATGACTATGGTAGTTTTAGGCCGACTTTCACCAATTGTACTTTCATCAGTAATCACTCTGATGTGGATGGTGGCGCGATATACAACTTCGGGGATTGCAGTCCCACAATAACAAAATGCACATTCAGCAATAACTCTGCCGGCGAAAATGGAGGGGGAATAGCCAATTGCTTCGGAAATAGCCCAAAGCTTAAGAACTGCTTATTTACCGGCAACTGGGCCGGGCAAGATGGTGGTGGGATATACAACTATGGCTACGACACGTCAGAAGTGACAACGGTGACTAATTCCACGTTCATTGGTAATTTCGCGCTTAACGGAAACGCCCTTGCGTGCGATTCATACTATCAGGATTATCCGAGCAACCATGAAATCAGCAATTGTATTTTTAACGATGGTGATGAAATATGGAACAACGACGGCTCAACAATCAACATAAGCTATACGAATCTTTGGGGTGGACAAGCAGCTTGCTACGACCCTTGTGGGGCAATCGTATGGGGATTGGGTAATATTGATGCCGACCCGTGCTTCGCTTTGCCCGGGTACTGGGGGGATAGTAATGATCTAAATATAATTGTTGAGCCGAATGATCCAAACGCTATTTGGGTTGATGGTGATTATCATTTGAAATCTCGGGCTGGCAGATGGGATGCGAATAGTGAAACCTGGGTTTATGATACCAACACGAGCCCTTGTATCGATGCAGGTGACCCCAATTCGGATTGTACCGGGGAATTTTGGCCTCATGGCGAACGCATAAATATGGGAGCTTATGGTGGCACACCGGAGGCAAGTATGTCATTGTCGAATGCGGGCAGTGCTGCAGACTTGAATCTTGATGGGTGTTCAGATTACAGGGACACGAAACTGTTCATAGAAAAATGGCTTTATGAAGCTCTTTTGCTGCCTGAGGACCTGAGCAGAGATGGGATTGTCGATTTCACCGATTTTGCGATTTTTGCCCACTATTTTGAACTTCCGGCCCGTCATCCGAATCCAGGCGATGGTGCAAGCGTTGTCAGTAGAACCGCTGACTTAAGCTGGACGGCTGGTCGTGGTGCCACATCGCACGATGTGTACTTCGGCACGAGCAGCCCACCGCCGCCCATTCAGAACCAGGCTGGTACAACATTTGACCCCGGCACGATGGATTATAGCACTGTGTACTATTGGCGTATCGACGAGGTCAGTGCATATGGCACATTCACAGGTGTGGTCTGGAGCTTCAGGACTACGGGACCGGGGCCGGGCTAAGTGGTTTGTCACCATGTCATACGAAGTTAAAGCGGCCGTGAATATGACGCTTGCCGCCTTTTGGCCGTAAAAATACACGAATCCGCGCGCCGTTGGGAGCGGGCTGCACAAAATGGTTTCTGGCGTAAAATATCTCAAGAGTAATTGTAACACCGACTAACCTCCTGCGTCTATAATAATGTGGTTGAAATATTTCAGGCAATGGGCTTTGGCAAGTATAGTAACAGAGCTAACATTAGCTGAAGAAAGGTAATATACGGAGACCATGAGTTATGGGCGATTGTCTATCAAGCCAGGAGTTTTCCACCTTTGTTAATGGTTCAGCCTCGGCAGAGTCTTCAACGATGTGGCGTCGGCACTTGAGAGAATGTGATTCGTGCGCGACTGTCCTGCTTCGAATACGTGTCGGACTCGAAAGTGCTCCTGAGTCAACTTTGGAGGCGTCCAGTCAAGGGAACAAGCTCAGCAAAGTCCACACAATCAGCAACCTGGAACCTAATGTCCAAATCGGGGACTTTCGCATTGAAAAGCGGTTAGGTACGGGGGGAATGGGTATTGTTTACCAGGCGGTCCAGGTTTCTCTGAACCGTCGTGTAGCATTGAAGGTGCTCCCGCCAGGATTGACAATTAACCAAGAGGCGGCAGTTGAGCGTTTTCATCGAGAGGCCCAGGCAGCAGCGAAACTTCATCACACGAATATTGTCGCGATTTACGCCGAGGGAGAGGAGAACGGTACCTGTTACTATGCGATGGAGATGATCGAAGGTCAAAGCCTTGACCAAATCATCGATGACTTTCGTGCTGTCAAAGGGGACAAATCCGCACCAGAGGACTTCATATCCATGAAAAATGGGGCCACTTGCGATGAACCTGAGTCGCCAGAGGCGGTAAGAAGTGATACAAAAACGGCGCTGTCCCTGAGTCGGGGTGGTTCGTTGCAGAGGCACTTTGACACTATTGCCCGTCTGATTGCTGATGTTGCTGATGCCCTGGCCTATGCCCACAACAAGGGCATCATCCATCGAGACGTGAAGCCATCCAACCTTATGCTGGGCAAGGATGGGCGGTTGAGTCTTATGGACTTTGGTGTAGCACGCATGTTGGAGGACCAGGGGATAACCATTACCGGCTCGTTCATAGGCACGCCACACTACATGAGTCCAGAACAGATTCGAGGTGGAGGGAATAAACCGGATCACCGTACGGACATTTACTCTCTTGGTGTGACATTGTATGAATTATTGACCCTTAAGCTGCCGTTCGCCGGCGACAACCAGGAACAAATCACCACGCAGATTCTCGGCAAGGAGCCGCGCAGACCTCGCCAGTTCGATGACAGGATTCCCGTGGATTTGGACACCATTTGCTGCAAGGCTATTGAAAAAGAAGCTAACCGTCGCTATGAGACGGCGGGTGAGTTTGCCGAAGATTTACGCCGGTACATCAACCGCTATACTATCCGTGCGAAGCGGTCGGGCCCCGTAGATAAGATTATCAAGTTTGTTCGCAGACACAAGCTTCCGGTTGCTATGGCAGCCGGGATTGTGTTGGCAAGTACAATAGCAGGTATGGCAACGTGGAAGTACTTTGCATCACGATGGGCCCAGGAGCGAGTTATTCCGGAAATCAGAAGTCTGGTGGACAAAGGCAAGTACTTTGAGGCGTTTGAACTTGCCAGTAAGGCGGAACGCTTTGCCCGAGGCGACCCGAGTCTTGCTGCTTTATGGCCTGAATTCTCGGATACAATGTCGATCGGTACCACTCCAACCGGGGCCCGGATATATATAAAACGATACAGCTCACCCGGCGACAAGTGGATGCGTTTGGGTAAGTCTCCGACAGGTCAAATCAGACTTGCTCGTGGGCTCTATCGCTGGAAGCTTACCAAGCCGGGCTACGCCACAGTCGAGGTTCGCAGACCTACGTCGAATAGAGCAGTCAACTTTCAGCTTTACACCAAAGATGAAGTTCCGTCGGAAATGGTGCGTGTTTCGGGAGGTCGTTTCAATTTGTCACTCAGCGGTATGAGTCATCACGAGATAGAGCTGGACGATTACTTCATTGACCGATATGAGGTTACAAATAAGCATTTCAAGGAATTTGTGGACAGTGGCGGTTATCGCGACGAGAAGCACTGGAAACACGAGTTCCTTAAGGACGGTGTGGTTCTTTCGTGGTCGGAGGCTATGCATGAGTTTGTCGATCAGGGCGGCCAGGCAGGGCCTTCGGGTTGGAACAACGTCAACTATCCTGTTGGCCAAGAGCATTATCCTGTAGGGGGGGTTAGTTGGTATGAGGCCGCCGCTTATGCTGAATTTGCAGGCAAACAATTACCTACGATATATCATTGGAACAGGGCAGGCATAATCGGCGGCAGGTATTCGGGGACTATTCTTCTACACAGCAATTTCGACCAAAAGTGCGTCGCTTCGGTTGGAGGCTACGAGGGTATGGGGAGTTATGGAACATACGATATGGCTGGAAATGTGAGGGAGTGGTGTTGGAATAAAGCCAGTGACAACAAGCGTTATATTTTGGGCGGTGCGTGGGACGAGCCGGAATACAAGTTCGTGGTGCCGGCCGCCTTCAACCCGTTTGACCGATCCACAACGAACGGATTCCGCTGTGTAAAATACGCCTCGGACAGCGCCGTTCCGGAAAAGGCCTTCGAGGACATAGCCTTTGAGACTCGGAATTACAGCAAGGAAACACCTGTCTCTGATGAGGAATTTCTGCTCTACAAAAAGACCCTTTACTCCTACGAGAAAGATGCTTTGAATGAGGCGGTTGTATCAGTTGACGACTCGGAGAAAAACTGGAGACACGAGACGATAGTCTTTGATGCCGCCTATGGTGAGGAGCGGGTAATTGCGCATCTTTATCTTCCACGAAACTCCTCGCCTCCGTATCAAACGGTGATTTATTTTCCGGGGAATTCGGCGCTTTTCTTACATCGGTATCACTCCGGGGGGCTTCCCGACTTTCTTCTACGAAGCGGGCGCGCAGTGCTTTACCCCATTTACAAGGGCACATATGAGCGAAACAGCGGTTTACAGTCGAATCGCCCGACTCGTTCGCTGTCCTATAGAGACCACGTGATATGGTGGTCTAAAGACCTGAGCAGGTCAATTGATTATTTAGAGCTTCGCGAGGATATTGACCATGAAAAGGTGGGTTTTTTCGGTTTGAGCTGGGGTGCGGCTCTGGCGGCGATTTTTCCGGCAGTAGAGGACCGCCTCAAAGTTTGTGTGTTAGTCGGTGGCGGATTCTACTTTGAACCAACTCTTCCTGAGGTTGATCAAATCAACTTTGCACCGCATGTAAGGATACCGGTATTAATGATTAACGGCCGGTACGATGGTGCGCTACTGGTTGAAAAATCCCAGCGTCCGATGTTTGATCTTCTCGGTACGCATGAGAAAGATAAACGGCATCTGCTCCTTGACACAGGACATCTACCGCGAGAACATGTCAATGAGGAGAGTCTGAAATGGTTTGATTCCTATTTCGGGCCTGTCAGGCAAATAGTAGATTACAAAGAAAAATAATATCATGTATTTGAAATAAGATTTGATTAAGAGAACGTCTGTTGCAGTTCCGTCGGGAACAAAGATATATAACCTCCTGAATAATGAAAATATTGAATTATGTAATCAGTAAAGGTATGCAGCAGAATCCTCCGGGTGTAATGATATGAGCGAAATGAGCCAAAGGGACATGCTTCTGTTAGGCCAGATTCGCAAAGGAAAGGGCGGCGCGTGGGAACACCTTATAGAGGAATACGAAGGGCGGCTTTTGAACTTTGCGACCGCTCGACTGCCTCAACATGCAGACGCAGAGGATATCGTTCAAGACACGTTCGTCTCCTTCATCAGGGGACTGAGCAATTTCCGCGGCGAAGTCAGCCTGGAAACTTACCTGTTTATCATTTTACGCAACAAGATTTTTGATCGCTACCGCAGCAGACGGTCAAAATCAGTCTGCCTGATTCAGGATGTCTATATTGGTGTACGCGATGATGACAGGGTTAATATTTTTGAGCAGATGTCGGCTCCTGATCCCACGGCCAGTTGGTATATCAGCCAGGTTGAAGATTACAAACTTCAGCGAAAAGCGCTGATGCAGTCGCTTCGGGACTTTCTTAAGGTTTTCAAGTCATCGCAGAAGTTTCGTGATTTGAAGATGATAGAACTGTTATTTTACTGTAATATTTCCAATAAGAACGTGGCGCATTTATTCAATCTTGAAGAGACAACAATCAGAGTATTCAAACATCGTCGTCTTAAGCAGATACGTAGAAAGATCACGAAACTTAACGGCTTAACAAATTTTGCATCTTCAAATTTCGAACATCTCATAACAGAAATCTGGGAGACTCATCGACTTAGCTGCCCAAAACGCAGCACGCTTGGTGGCTTTTTGCTGGAAACTTTAGAGCCAGAATGGTTTGATTATGTCGATTTTCATCTGACCACGCTTGGTTGTCATTTCTGCCGGGCCAACCTCAAAGACCTTAAGCGTCACAAAACCACGAATGAACAGCGGCTTTTTCGGAAACGGATTATGGAATCCACAGTCGGTTTTCTTTCAAGTTCATAGGGTTATTAAGTTACGATCTTAAAGGCGAAAAAAAATCGAAGAAATTACTGAAACATTTTCAGGTTCGATACGTCATATATGTTTAGATGTGCTATGGGCTAATCTGAGAACCGTGCTGGTGGATATCTGTAAACACAACTAAAATACCAAAGCATTATGAGCAACCAGCAGTCTTTTTCGAAAAAGGACAAATGCATGAAAGAACGAAACCAAAGACTTCACCGGTTGTTTTGCGGGCTTTTATGTAAAGTTTTTGTAAAAATGAGGGATAAATACGAAAAAAGGTGTAATTTTCTTGACATTTTTTTTCTCGCTTGGTTAAATTGATGTTCTGAAGAAGGGCGGTGAAAAAGATTTTTCACCACCTGCCAGGTTTTCTTCCGGGAAGAAAAACCAGTTCTTTTCTAATTGAAATCGTATAAGATTTTCCCGGGAAGTGACAAGGCACTGAAATCAGGAGGATAATGTGCAATTCCATTTTGAGTATATGCAGGTCTTGAAGCGAAATTACTGTGCAATAAGCCCACTGTAAATATCAACATAAGAATTAGGAGAAAATAAGGACCGGTATTACGAATGGTTGATCCGGAGAAACAAGGGGAATTTCATCTGATTATCCTCGTGTGTCATTTCTGCCGGGCCAACTTCAAAGACCTTAAGCGTGAAAAAACTACGAATGAGCAACGTATTTTTTTAGAAACGAATTATGGAATCCACAGTCAGTTTCCTTTGAAGTTCATAGTGTTATTAAATTATGGTCTTAGATGCGTAAAAAAAATCGACGAAATTATTGTAACAATTTTATGTTTATTACGTCTTATATATGTAGATGGGTTATGGTCTGAGTTGATATATGGGCCGTCACCTGTGCCGGCGACGGAAACCGGGATATTGACTTTAAGGGCCGGGGTTTGGAGCGAAACTTCTGTGCGATAAGCGCACAATCAATATCAACAAAATAATTAGGAGAAAATAAGAACCGGCAGTAAGAATGACTGCCCCAAGGAAAAAGGAGAAGAAAATGAGTGCTTACAGGAAACGACGAAATTCGATGTTTTTGTTCGGCAGGCGTGCCATAACACTTACGGCAGTAGTGTTCTGTGCGCTGGCCATAGTCACATCGCAGGGCTTAATCGAACCTGTCCAGGCAGTTCAACCGGAAGGCAGGATGGCCAGGATGTATGAGCCAAAAGATGAGTATGTTCCGGGTGAGGTCCTTGTGCTGCTGTCGGCGGACGTGGATAGAAACGGTGTGGTTGCGGCAGCGGAGGACTTGTCCGGTGTTGAAGCCGCGGTGGACGGTCAAATCGAGCGGCGTGTCGTTTTTTCGCGCGGAAAAGAGGTGCTGCGGGTCAAACTGCCGGATGGGAAATCAGTGGAGACTGCAATAGCAGAGAACTGGGGGGCGATAGACCGACGCATCCTGGTGGTTGAACCCAATTACCGTGTGCGCATAGCGCGGATTCCAAACGACCCGTTCTTCCCTGAATTGTGGGGTATGCACAACACCGGGCAGACGGGAGGGACAGAAGACGCAGACATCGACGCGCCAGAGGCCTGGGATATCGCTACCGGTGTGCCGGGTACGTCAGGTGTAATCGTGGGAATTATCGATACGGGCATAGACTATCTTCACCCTGATTTGGTCGATAACATGTGGGTCAATACCGGAGAGATACCCGGTAACGGTATCGACGACGACGGCAACGGATATAAAGATGATGTTTACGGCTATGATTTCTTCGGAAACGATGGTGACCCCAGTGACGCGTACGGCCATGGGACACACTGTGCCGGGACAATAGCAGGTGTTGGCGATAACGGGCTTGGAGTGGCCGGGGTCAACTGGCAATGCAAGGTGATGGCGCTGCGAATTTTCGATGCGAGTGGTTGGGGTGATATGGGAGATGCTATCGAGGCGATATACTACGGGGTAGATAACGGCGTCAAGATTCTGAGCAATAGCTGGGGCGGTTACCCTTACTCTGAGTCAATGAAATTTGCGATTACTTATGCACGCGACCACGGCGTGCTATTCGTGGCTGCAGCGGGTAATAACGGGTGGAACACCGACTCAGAGCCATACTACCCGGCGGGTTACGAGGTTTCCAACGTGATTTCGGTCGCAGCAACCGACCATAAAGATTTGCTGGCCAGCTTCTCCAATTATGGTGATGAGTCAGTGGACGTTGGTGCGCCGGGAGTGAGCATACTCAGTTCGGTTCCGCAATACAGAACCCTGTTCTTTGAGAATTTTCAGGGCGCGGCCAGGCCGACTTTTACAGGTACACAGATGAGTCTGGAGGGGATTGCAAACCGGTGGGGAACAGTGCTGTCGCCAACATATTATGACGAAGACAATATAGCCGCCCGCGGTGATTGGAATCACTCATGGCCTTATAGCAGCGGCAGTTACGGCTCCATTGTAACGCCTCCCATCGATACACGGGGTCTGCGCGGACTTAAGCTGGAGTTCGATTTCATGTACGAAATTGGTGATGGTGATGAGTTGGTCGTCTACGTGTGGGACGGTGCGGTCTGGCAGAGGATTTTTTCGGTATCCGACCCGTGGTCTTACTATGAGGGCTATTACTTCTGGACGCGGATTGATATCCCTGATTCGTATCGCAACTCAGGGATGAAGGTAAGGTTCCGTTGGTTCACCGATGGTGAGTATAACGGCTACTTCGGGGCGGAAGTAGACAATATTCGTATTCAATGTATCGAGGACCACGCCGAAAGCTACGCCTGGAACAGCGGCACATCGATGGCGGCGCCACACGTTGCGGGTGTAGCTGCGCTGGTTATGGCGAATGCGTCTGTTGCTGCTGAGACCACAATATCGCTTGATGAATTGAAGACGAGACTCGTGTGGACGGGCGATCCGGTGCCGGCGCTGGACGGCAAAACAGTCTCCGGATATCGCCTTAATGCGTACAATGCGCTGACCGCGTCAACCGGTTTGAAGGTCGTTGCTCCTAATGGTGGAGAGATCTGGAGACTGTCATCCAAATACAATATCCGATGGTATTCGATCGGCGGCGGCCCGGTCGTTGATATTTATCTTCTCAAAGGAGGAGACGTTTACGAGCAGCTGGCGGATGACGTACCCAACAACAACAAGTTCGCCTGGGAGATACCTGCAAGCTTGCCGGCCGACTCAGATTACCGGATTCGGATAACCGACGGAACGTACAGCGATGTAAGTGACGAGGACTTCGAGTTGTTCTGTCCGTCCATTATAAAGCCGAGTTTTCCGGACCCGTGCGATGGCAAGGCCAATGTTCCGTTGGACACCGGCCTGGAGTGGAACTTCGGGGGTTTGGAACCTGTGACGATTACTTTTGATGAAGTACTTCTTGGCATGACGGTTGACGGAATGAACATTGAGGACGTGAAGTTCAGATTCTTTGTGGACGATCGACCCAGTGACGATGCGATTATCGTCGGTGGTGGTTTGTTTGATGCCGAATACATCCAAATTCCGTGCATCGAAGGTGATTCTGAAGGGAGATTGGCGCTGGACTTTGCTATTCCTGTCTACGGTGTCTCCTATGGTTTCCTATTGAGTGCCCCCGGCTACCAACCGAATGCAAGTACAATGTATTTGATTGACAGTTCGTTTAGGGTGATTGACACTGTTTCGGTCGATGCCAATGATATGGGATTCTATTATATGGAGGGGATGAATAGTGGTACAAGCACGAAGCCGATAGCGCATGTTGTCATTACTTTTTCTAATCCCAACCTGGATTTCCAGCGGTTTTTGCTGGATAACCTTACGTACAATCCAGTTCCCGGGGGGGCGCTGCCGGAGGCAGCAGCACAAGACGAGGGTGAAGACGCAGTTGAGGGAGAAGGCGGGGAGCAACAAGACGTGAACGGCACTAATGCCGACTTTAACCTCTTGCTTGAAGCAGAAGAGGCAGAGGCAGATTTGGTGTGGCCCGAGTGCTTGTTACCAGACGTCCTTGAATACGGTGTGAAAGAGACAGAAGTACCTGAAACAATGGCAGTGGTTGAGAGTGTAGGTGTACTGCATAGTGGTGGTCCTGATGCCGGTGATTATATATTCATCGACAGCGATGAGCCTAATGGTCCGTCTTTCGATTGGATCGAGATCTCAGCAGGCTCTTCACCAGGGGCACTACCAGGGTCTCCGCCAGGGACAGGGCCAGGAGGTGTACCTGCACCTGAGCCTGGTGAGGCTGATGTCGTCTCGCCGGAATCCACAGAGACAGTGGCCGGGACCTCTCTCGAACTCGGTGATGACGATTGGTTCTACCTTCCGCTGCCGTTCAAGTTCCCTTTCTATGGGGGAAAATACAATCGCGTGGCGGTTAGCTCGAATGGAACGATTTCCTTTGTGGACAGGAACATGTACTATTGGAACTGCTGCATTCCTTGTGACCCTGGTGTTGGAGTTGATAGATTCATAGCGGTTTACTGGGACGACCTCTATCCCGATCGATACGGGGATGACAACGTATACTATGCGGTTGCCGGGGAGGCACCTAATCGCATCGTCGTCGTGCAGTGGGAGAACGTGAGGCACTTCGGATCGCAAAACAGGGTGACTTGTCAGGCGCAGCTTTTCGAAGGCAGCGGTGATATCCTGCTGCTGTACGTGGACCCCAGCATAGAAGCTGGTTCTGGTGCAACTGTGGGCATTCAGAGGGATTTCAGTTCCGGTTTGAACTATCTGTGCAACGAACAGGGGCTGCATCCCGGTTTGGCGGTTTTGTTCAAGTACCAGCCGCCGTGTCCTACGACCTGGGACGTTTACTTCGGGACAGAGCCGAACGCATTAGAGTTGATTGGAAGTGACCTGACTGAACCGAGATATGACCCGACGCCGGAGCCGGGTGAGACACTGAAGCGCGGTATGAGGTACTACTGGCAGGTGGTAGCGAAGAACTGCTGCGGTGCGGTCGACGGAAATGACTGGTCATTCTCAACGGAGAACACGCCTCCGGTCGCCGATGCCGGGGATGAGCAGGCTATCG
>JBARPZ010000002.1:0-16425 GCA_049643445.1 Sedimentisphaerales bacterium | reverse complement strand
CCTTTCAGAGTTTCCATTGCACTTGTTCCGTACCGCCCAGTCCCCATCGAAAGCGTCAAACCAGAACGACTCCCGATATTCTAACGGCGGCACATAGCGGATATTGAGCTTGCCCACTTTAAGCGTCGGTTTTTTAGGAATCCTGCTGACTTTCGATGACCACCACCGACAGCCGAGATGGTCTTCGAGGAATGTATAAACCGCATAGAGTGTCCCGCGAGGTTCTCCCCCGGCCAGAATCAAATCGTTGCCAATCGTGCGGATTACTATTCCATCGCTGCCGAGTCCCTTGCGGGAGAAGTTGGGAATAGCAAGCTTAGCGGCTTTCAGCCCCACAAGAATACGTGATTTTCCGGATACAAATCCGAATGTAGTCTCGAACTTGGCACCGGTTATCTGCTTCAGAAATTCACCTATTTCCGTCGCCGCGTGCCGCTCCGGTTCAGGACTGTCCGGCGAAACAACTATGACCGCCTTGGCCACGCCGTCTTCCGCAATCGTCAACGCATCTGCTTGCCCGGAAGCGCAGAAGTAGAAAAATACAACAGCAAACAATAATGCAATTTTACCTTTTTGTGACATCATGATATGACCTCCTTTAACAAAAAAGCATCTTCCGAGGTTAATTGTTTTGGTCCCATTTTTCTGCCAGACCTTCAAGTTGCTTTATTATATCCTTATATTGTCCCTTATTGTAAAGATTCTCTTTTTCATCACTGTCTTTTTTCAAATTATAAAGGGCCCCGTCCTTGTCCGCGACCCGTTCATCCATAAAATATATCAGTTTCCATTCCTTCGTTCGCACCATCACACGTCGCCCGCTCCCTTCCCGAAGTTCTTCATACATTGAAAAGCTGTGGTCAATTTCAGAAAAGCAGGCTGGCCTCCATTCACTTATCTCTCCTCTTATCAGAGGCATAAGACTCCGCCCGCGGATTGAGTCCGGCGCATCTATCCCGCTCAGCTCCATCAACGTCGGCAGAAAATCTATCATCTCAACAGGCTCATCGATGACCTTACCTGATGACAGAAGTCCGGGACAGCTCATAATAAAAGGCACACATACGTTTTGCTCATAGAAAACCCGCTTCTTCCACAACCCGTGCTCGCCCAATTGAAATCCCTGGTCCGAATTGATGGCGATAATAGTATTATTTAACAAGCCGGCTTTCTTAAGGCACTCCACTAATCTGCCCACCTGTGCATCCACCAGTGACACCATCCCGTAGTATGTCCCCCGGCAAATCCCGATCTGCTCTTTCGTCAAATCCAGGCCCCCGGCGTAAATATGGAGGTTCTCCCTTTCAAAGCGAGGCTTGCTTTTCAATTCCTCTTCGGTTGGCAGCGGCAGTGTGATTTGTTCGGGGTCAATAAAATATTCACGCGGCACCCGGCAGGGCACATGCGGTGCGTGAAACGAAACCCGCAGAAAAAACGGCTCTTCTTTTGCCGCCAGTTCTTTTAAGGTCTCCACTCCAAGGTCACCCAGCCGCCACGTCTGCGTATCTTCCGGCGCATACGGCACCACCCCTCCAATCATCCATCGGTGCGTCTTGATATTCACTGGTTGGTACTTGTTTTTACTCTTCTCGAATTTCTCTTTGCCCTCGACCCCCCTCGGATTGCCGAAGAAATCTATCAACGCTCCTCTGTCGCCCTTGTTTATCCAGTCTTTTTGATAGGCGTGCCGCTTACCGACATTGACCGGATTGATTCCGACCTCTTTCCAGCAGTTCACCAGGTTGTTAACATTCAGCTCCGCTTTTTTCATATAGGCGGGAGGGACACTTGCCGGCTTACCCATAGCTGTCTTGCCGAATGTATGAGCGTAGTGACCTGATTTCATGGATTTTCTCGATGGAACGCAAACCGGATTCTGCACAATCGCGGTCGCGAATCGAACGCCTTGATTTGCAATGCGGTCCATATTCGGTGTTTTCGCCCAGCTCTTACCATAGCATCCGACGGCGTCCGCCCGGCCGTCGTCCATCATAATCCAAAGTATATTAGGCCGTTTCGTTTTTCGCTTGTCCCCGCGTCCTCTCGTCTGCCCGAATGCCGCGCTTCCCGCTAATCCTGCCCCTATGCTTGTTTTGATAAATTTTCTTCGATTCATATGTTCCATAATAAATCAGACCTCACCCATTTGTCTTTTCAAATCAATCGAACCGAAACATCACAATTATACTATCACAACTACCGTTTTTCGAACGCAACCTCCCAGCTAACCTCTCGATTCTCAGGACTCTTTATTGTAACGCGAATATTCTGGTCCTCCTGTTGTATGCCGGCTGTCACTTTCGCTCCACGGTCGCCCTCGGATACCTTCGCCCGCACTGCCTGCCATTCCTTCGTCGGCGCATAGATACGAATTTCATAAGGGTCGGCGCCGACAACTTTCGATTTTCCCGAAAGTATCCTGGCTCCTCCGTTCCATTCTTCCTCCATTACGTCCACAATGCCCTGCGTAATGTGCCGCGATGTGCTGACAAGCACGGGCCGGTCAAGCACCTCACGGATGGAAATGATTTGACACGAGCTTGGTCGTAGTTCGGTTTTCAATTCCCCGCTGAAAGGCGGGATGAGCTTGTTGTCCCAATAATCGAAGCCGACATAAGTGCCTTTTCCACCGCCAGCCAGATCAAGCTTGGCCAGCTCGACACTCACCGAGTCGGAAAGTTTATTGTCCCAGTTGAACAGGCCGATCACGTCTTTTCTCTGCTCGCCCGTACCCGCCGTAAGATGCCAGACCTGCGGAAGTGTGCTCGCGAACAGATCCACAGGACGACCGCAAAGACCGTGGTTCGGCATCGAACGCTTGACCACGTCGAGCTTATCAGCCGGCAAGCCAGGCAGCCACTCGCTGGCTATGTTCAACTGCCCGCTTAACGCAATCCACGAACCCCACGCGCGGGCCTGGTCGACCGTCAGCGGGTCACGCAGCATCAGGCAATCCGGGTCGTTGTGCCATACCCGGTTATGCAGAAAGTACAGCCGTGTCCCCATGCTTGCGCCTTTCAGGATTCCTCCCCACTTTGCTCCGATATCGCTCCCGACTCGCATGGAGTCCACCAGCCCGATGGAGCCGCCCAAGGTCCGCATATTCTGGGCGATATTGCAGCCGAGTATATAGACATCATCCCCCGATGCCTCGCGAACGAGCTTGAGCCCATCTCGATATGCCTCGACGTTCGTCTTGGCCCGATTATGAAAAACCGCGTCTCCGAGATTGTCATCCCTGTAATCCGGGTTCGGATATAATATCTTCACAGCCATACCCGTCCACAGACCGTCAATCTTGATATACTTGTATCCCCACTCTCGGGTCATTTGCCGGATAACCCCATCCAAAAACTCCCGTGCCCCGGGATGTGTCATGTCCAGGCAGTCTCCTCCCCAGCGGACCGCGTAAACCGGGCCGTCCTCTTTATGGACGAACCAGTCCTGATGGTCTTTAAAGACAGGACGCTTATAGTCCCATCCGAACGGTGTAAACCATATCCCCGCCGTCAGACCGGCGCCTGTTATCTTTTCTGCGGTCGGCTTCATACCGCTTGGGTAAGGTCCCTTGGGGTTATAGTTCGTATAGTCCCGCCGGCTGAGCTGCCACTTGTCGTCGATTTGCAGCACCTCAAAGCTATACTTCCGCAGCTCTTTGCCGCAGAAGTCCGCAAGTTCGCCCATAGACTTTTCGTCCGATGCCCCGCCATGCGGACTGGAGTACCACGTACAGTAGCCGGATGGAATTTTGGGCAATTCGATTTTGTATGTTTTTGCAATTGCGTCGGCGTATGCTTCCAGGCCCAAAAGGGTATCGTCAAAGTATCCGACGGCAAACGTTTCACCCTCGGCACTTTTTCCCGGCTCTATCAACAGCTTGCCGTATTCACTCCGCCCCTCAATCAGCACAGAGGACTCGATTGGTTCTGATAAAACGATACCGCTTCCCCGCCCGTGCGTCAGCCAGCCGGCCACAACTCCCGTCCGCGTGTCCGGGTCAGCCATCGCCAGAAACATATAGCTCGTTCGCTTTTTGTCTGCCCCAGTTAGCCCGTCACAGCCTAATATCCGAAGCTCCTTCGCCGCCTTTCCAACGTTGACCGCCGCCCTAACCGGCGTAATCTTGTTGATAACTAATGTATCATTGGTTGAATTGTGTATACTTAGCTTGACGCACACAAATGGCACACCCTCGTATAGCGCAAGGCTGTAAGTATATCCTGATGGGAATTTCACCTGGATAGCTTTGCCCACGCCGAGAGTGTCCTTGATTCTTGCAACACCAACAGTCGCCGTATTTGCGCTCCCCGCTTCTTGAAAGTTCCCTTTTTCTAAAAATAATTTTTTACTCCGTCCGGCAGTAAATGTACCGTCCTTCGAATTATAACAGACCGACAAAATGCCGTTGTCAATTGTTATGTTTTCGTTGTCCATAATACGTTTGACTGCCTGATTGCCTGATGCAGGGCCTGCGATACAGGCCGGCAGCAAACCTGTCATTAAAAGCAAGTAAACTTTCATAGGACTGTTCCCTTTCCTTTATTTTTCGGGGCTTGTTTAGCCGTGCCTGCCGCGACGGCTGACTACAACAATGATTATGACAAAAAGACGATTATTTACAAGCATTTTCGCTCGCACTGTGACACCATTATTACACAAAAGCCGCCACTCCCCTCAAATCATCTGTATTGTGTCTTTGCGCTTGATATTTATAATTGCGTTGCTTACAATTTATCACAATCGCAAAATTGTGGCGAAAAAACCGGCAAAAATACACGCTCAATTGTAAATTAGTGCTGCTTGAATTGATAAACAAAATGTTCCTGTCAGGAGACCGGCAAAGCTGACTATGAATACTCTTACCTGTGCAACTCGTGGTGGAAACCTGGCGCTTGCTCAAACGCAGACCGTCTGTTCCATGCTAAAGCAAATCCACCCCGGCCTCAAAATCGACATCAAAACCATTACTACCACAGGCGACCGCGACAGGCGAACCGCCTTATGGACCCTGAAGGACACGGGCTTTTTCACCTCACAACTGGAAGATGCCCTCATTGCCCAACAAGCCGACTTCGCCGTCCACAGCTTCAAGGACCTGCCCACCCGGTACCGCACCGGCCTGACCGTCGCCGCTGTATGCCGGCGAAAATTTCCACAGGATTCCGTGTTGGCCGCCGGTTCTGTTACTTCAATCGACCAGCTCCCCGGCGAAGCTAAAATCGGCACTTCCAGCCTGCGACGCGCCGCTCAGCTAAGATATATAAGGCCCGACCTACAGCCGGCCGATATCAGGGGTAACGTCTTAACAAGAATAAAACAACTTGAAGAAGGAAAATTTGATGCTATCGTCCTGGCCCGCGCAGGCCTGGAAAGACTCGACCTGACTGATAAAATCTCTTTTTGTTTCGAACCTGCCCAATTCATTCCCGCCCCCGCCCAGGGAGCGCTTGCCATCCAGACCAGGTCCGATGATACTCAGACGAACAATCTCATCGCCGCCATTGATAACGAAAACAACAGAACGACCACTTCCGCCGAAAGAAAGATTCTAACCACAATGCACTGCGGCTGTCACGCCCCCGTAGGCGCCTTTGCAAAGATTGACGGAAATGATATAGAAATCACCGCTTTTATTTCCAATGTCGATGGCACCAATTTCATCCGACGCCAGACAACCGGCCCCGCCTCCGACGCCGAACAACTCGCCGAAAACATCGCAAACGACCTACTCTCCGCCGGCGGAAAAAAAATCCTCGAATCTCTCGAAGAATAACCGCATTTCGCCATGCAAGCGACGAATAAACAAAGAAATCCCCAGTATAAAACCTGGGGCTAAACATAAGAACGCCGTAATAAATTCAGGGTGTAAATATTTTTACGCAAAAGCAAAAGTGATTTATTCCGGGCGTTTCTGTTCGAGGAAGGCCTCGAGGATTTGGGCGGCGGCGACGGCGTCAAGACGCTTTTTCTTCTTGCCTCTTGTAAAATCGGCAGCAGCGAGTTTTTCTTCAGCGCCGAAAGTGCTTAACCGCTCATCCTGAAAGTGGATAGGGATGTCAATATGAGCTTTTAATTGGTCTGCGAATTTGAAGATTAGCTTTGACTGGGGACCCTGTGAGTCATCCATATTCAAGGGAAGTCCGAGCACAACGGCTTCGACTTTTTCGACCTCGACGATATCCTTAATCTTTTTGAGCAGCTCTTTTTGGCCGTGGATTACAGTCAACGGTGAAGCGATTGTTTCCGCGGCATCACAGATTGCCAATCCTGTGCGTTTATTGCCATAATCTATTGCCAAATATCTCATTTTTCGCTGTGTGTATCCGCCAGAATAAAGTGGATTTATCAGTATCGTGTTTCGTATTACTTGCTATCTTGCTATAGAAACTTTTCGCCGTTATGCTGCTTTATCAGCTCAAGCAGCTCCTTTAGTCTGTGAGTCTGGTCTATGTGACAAATGAGTGTTGCGTCAGGACTATGGGCTACGACAATATTTTCCAGGCCAATAGCAGCGATTAGATGCCCCTTTTCTTCTGTGATAAAAATGGAGTCTTTACAATCAAGCACTTCGTTGGAGCCGGCGACAACGATGTTATTGTCCTTGTCAGAGCTGATAATGTCCGGGAGTGCGGCGAAAGAGCCCATGTCGAGCCAGCGACAGTCCAACTTTATGGCGTACACCTGCTCGGCCTTTTCCATAACTGCAAAGTCGATACTGATTTTGGGTAATTTTGAGTACCATTCCTGAAGCGTTTTTTGTTGATTCGGGCCGTCCCAATCTATTTGAATTTTCTTGAGCGGTTCGGTCGCTTCAGGGAGGAATTTTTCCAGATTGGTCAATATCGTTTTGGCTTTCCAGACGAACATACCGGAGTTCCAAAAATACCGATCGGTATCGAGATATTGTTTCGCGGTTTTTTCATCCGGCTTTTCGCTGAACGCTTCGACTTCGTATATTTCGTTTTTACAGTCGGGGCATTTTTTTGGATCAGCACACTTTATATAACCAAGCTGGGTACTCGGGAAGGTGGGCTTGATTCCGAAAGTTATCATACCGGTTGGATTGTTATTCACAAAGGTCAGGGCATCTTTCAATGTCTGCTGGAAAACATCAACAGGCTCTATTACCTGGTCAGCTGTAAGTACAGCTATCGTTGCATCAGGGTCATATTTGGTGAGGATGGCGGCAGCCAAACCGATGGTCCCGGCGGTATCCCTCATAGCGGGTTCAGCAATGACATTGTCATAGGGTAATTCGGGCAGGTTTTCGCGGACGAGGTCTGCATAGCCGGCGTTTGTAAGAATGATAATGTTTCTCGTATCAAAGATGGGTGTGAGTCGCTCAAAACAACATCTAAGCAGCGTTTGCCCGTCGAGGAGTTTCAAGACCTGTTTGGGGCGTTTTTCCCTGCTGAGCGGCCATAATCTTTTGCCGGAGCCCCCTGCCATTATTACTGCATAGTTCATCGCCAGAGTCCTTAAACTACCAAACAATCAGAACCGAAGCATTTTATCAAACCAAGAAGTTTTTGTCAATTTTAGTGCGAGAACGAATTTCCCTTGCCCATTTTTGATATTTTAAGCCGGTCTTGTAAACGCCCTGCTTATCTTATTAAGATAAAGTATATAAATCATTTGCGTCAAAGGAAGTTTTTAATTGACGCGATTAATTTTTTTTATTTTAATACGGCAGTTGCCTAAAGCTCAGGCTGAATTAAGTTCAAATGGGAAATATTGAGTTCTATGGATTAAGTTAAGGACTATGGCGGAAAAAATTGAGACACTGGACTACTATGTAAAACAAGCACTGGACTTCTTTGAGGAAAATAAAAATCCTACGCTTGAGCTTCCGAAAAGCACCAACACACTTGTGGTGGGAAGCCAGACCGGTTTGTTGGCAGGCAGGATTATATATCGCTTTGCAAACAGGAGTTTCTCACACGCAAAGGAAGTTCTGGCACAATCTGAAATCGACGCAAAGAGAAATATACTTGAGGATGTTACGATTGTCTCTGCCACTGGCTCGCGCCAGGTGGTTCCTATAGCCCGGTACGCTTTGGATAAAGGGCTGCGGGTTAATGCGGTCTTATGTAATGACAAATCCGAACTCGTGAAGAAATTCGGCGAGAGGATAAACGCCAAAATATTTTTAGCGTTACAAGAGCCCCCAACGATCAACACATCGACCTATGGGACGATGATTCAGGCGGTAACGCATGAAAACTTATCAGAAATAAGGCGAGTCGTTGAGTCATTGGAAGAACCTAAAGGCGGGTACGGCCAGTTCGAGGCATTCTCCGTTATATTAACAGACAGGATGCCCGAGGTCGCAGAGATGGTCGACTGGAAATTAAGAGGAGAAAATATAGGAAGATGTATAGGCTCTATGTCCACACATCTTACGAACTACATGCATGGGGCTGCGATTAACGACGCCAATAAAGAGCTTTATATTGCCTTGGGCTTAAGCAAAGACGAAAAAGAGGTCTTTGAACAAATGCTGGAGCCTGTTCCCACAGAAAGGAAGTATTATATTGATGTCCCGGACGATTTTGGTCCTCTGGGCTTCATGTTATTGGGTTATTCGGTTGTCGGCCAGATTCAAAAAAATTACCCTGGATTCCAGAATAATATCGGCATTTATAAGCAAAGAGCGAAGAACTGGAAATGGCTATCGCCTCTGAGCACAAAAAAGTAGGCATGGCCCCACTATTTATCTGCTATATCTTTCAGGACCTGCTGAGCCAATTTGTCATCGTTTGACCCAGCAAGCTGCATGTAAAAATAAGTCGCTTCATATTAGTCTGCGACCATCAACCTCTTATGAGCTCGACAAGCTCGGCAGCGCAGATCTCTCTGTCGTTTGCAAAACTCAACGATTCAATATCGCAACTTATTACAAGCCTAATGGCTTTGGTTCAGATATCTTTTAGGCCCGCGACAAATACACACCTTCGTCATCAAATGTGGACAACCTTGATTCCTGCAAGCTGGCAGTATGCCTTGAAGGGCAGCTCCAGGTCGCCGTATATGAACAACTGGTGGAAGCCCTTTGTGTCGAGTGTGTCTGCCATATCGTCCATCTCAAGCTCGACGGATGTTCTGCAGCCGCCGGCCGGTGGCGTGTCGATGTTGCGAAGGACACTTCCTGTTCCGAGGATGATTTGGCCCGGACCTGCAAACTCCATAACAGTGACTTTCTGGCCGATTCGCCAGAGCACCTGGGGCGCAACGCCAAGCTCGGACTCGGAGTGGTTGCGGAGAATTAAAGGCTCGGGCGAGCTGTCGAAGCCGTCGAGCTTCGTCGGACAGGAGCAGTGGGCGCCCATCAGGGTATTATTGACAGTGTTCGGCGCGGGGTCCTGCATAAAACCGGGCCGGTCGAAAAGAAGACTCGTGAGCCGCAGAGAAATGGCAGCGTCGACGTCGGCCTCACAGCAACCGACGGAGCCCTCATCGTTTAGCTTCAGCCAGGCCATACAGGGTGGGCAGGGAATCTGGCGACTTCCAATCAAACCCAGACAATCCATCGAGATGCCCTGACAGTTTTCGGCATCCATAATCCGTTTGGCGGCAATATAGTTCTTTGCAGAATTGAGGATATCCTGTTCGTTCGGTTCAACAATTTTTTCGGATTCCCTGGTGTAGAATTTAGCGATTTCCCTCATCTCTTCGGTGGTCTCAGTCTTCTTAAACTCCTCCGGGAAGCGGTTGCGGGGGATATAGTGCAGGGTGGTGCCGATGACATCGAGCTTTCGGTCATAGGTTTTGTTGCCTGCGATAATGCAGAGGCGGGTGTTCTTCATTTCGTGCATAGTGTTGAACATTTTCAGGCCAAAGGCAAGCCAGTCCAGGTCTTGGGTTGCAGCCAGAAAGACGCCTGGGATATTGCGGGTCCCCTGGAGGTCGCCTGTGAAAGAAGTTCCCATTGGGCTGAAAACAATCGTCGGGATATTGCCGCGATTCTTGGCGATGTTGTTGGTTTTGCTCCAGGAGCTGAAGCCGGAGTGGTGAAGGCACATGCTTACAACAATGAGGCCATCCGGGGGATTTTCTTTGACTTCTTTGAGGAATGCGCTGACGAGGTTATCGGTGTGGAGAGGTTCTGCGGTTATCTGCAGGTTAACGCCTAATTCTTTGGCGGCATCGGTGAGAATCTTAGTGTATTGTTTCTGGCGGGCTTTGATATCGTAGGCGGCGCCGGGCCAGCCCATCCAGTATTTGTCGATATTCGGGCGGATAAACACCGTGCGGACGAGCGGCTTTTTGGTGGACTTCGGCTCGGCAGCAAAAAGCGAAGAGGTGAAGTCTAACAGGCTGGTCTGCGCTGCCGCTGCCATGGCGCCAGCAGCAGCGAGGAAGCCGCGACGGCTCATTGTACAGGAACAGCAGGATTTGGTACAGTTTGTGTCAGAATGCATTGTGTTTCCTCCTTAAATACAGCGATATATTACACTTAGCGTTTCAGTAAGACTTATAACACTATCTTTAGGTTGTGTTTGCATTATAGCGTACATAATCAAATACGCAATTTATTTTTCCCATTTTTGAGAATTTCACCGAACGAGTTCAGAAAGCCCCTATAAAGTGTACAGACCAAATGATGTGAAGCCACTCGCAAGAAAGGTAGTAGAAAATTTGGATTGGCTATTGTGGCATAAAAAACACGCAAAGAATATAAACAAAAAACATCGCGCGCATAAAAAAGACTTTAGACATTAGAAAAGCAGAGTTCTTACAATACAGAACTTTTTTGAACCGTATGATTTATGAAGTCCCTTGGCCCGGCTTTTCCTGTATCGACAATTTTGATTATGTCAATTGGACATCCATTGCTTTCTTTACACTCTTATCGAACGAGAATTTGCCGGTCAGTTGGCGTCCGGCAACGCGCGCAGTGACTTTGTATTGGCCGAGGAAACCGCGAAAGCTTGCTTTGCCACCGGCTGCAAGCGTTGCCTTTGTTTTCGTCCACCATTTGCCCTTTATGAGGCCATGCAATTTCTCGTAAGCAGGCTTGGGCGTCAGGTCCTTACGGAGGAACCCGGCCGGGGCCCGCTGCCATGCGCCCTGGTCTGTAAAGTCCCACCAGGTGATGGCCTCGACGGCCGGGTGCGAGAACAGAACAGTATAGAACTCGGGCACTTTTTCGGCCTGATACTTTTCGCCCTCCGGCGTGGTGTTCCAGCCCTGGTCTGTCCTGGGGCCGGACACGACTGTAGTCTCGGTGAAATGCAGCGGTTTTCCGAATTTGGTAAATCGCTGACAGACATCCCATGCGTTTTTGACCGGCCAGCAGCCTCCGTGCATGTGTGACTGGATACCGATGACATCGTAAAGCGGTTTGCCTTCGTCATCGACGAGCTTGGAAATTACTTTGTCAGGATAGGCCTGATCGGTTCGATAGTCATTTATGAGCAATGTGGCGCTTGGATTAGCCTTGCGCGCCGCCTTGAATGCCTGGCGGACATATTCTCCGACGCCCATTCTGCGTATACCCTCGGTCAATTTCGGGGCATTCTGCTTGGCATCAGGCCGGTCGTAATGCGTCGCCTCGTTGACAACGTCCCAGATGTCGACATCGCCTTTGAACCGGCGAACACAACGCTCGATTCGTTTGAACTGCAGCTTCATCGCCGCTTCGGGTTCTTCAGGCAGCCATTTTTGCTCACTCCAGTTCCAGGCAAGGGGATGGCCCTTGGTTGTTATGTTGTGGGCCTTGCACCAGCGGACAATCTCATCAGTGCGGGCATCATCGGGTTTCCCCTGCTGACGCTCGTAATTCCACCAGTAGAAAGGAAGGGTTGCGAAGTTTAGCATCGCTGCGAAGTGCTTTTCATAGGCGGCATTGTCCTCGGGTGTTCTACACTTTTTTAACTTGAAGATATTGCTCCCGAAGAGAAATTTGTGCTTAGTCTGGGCGATGTTAACTTCCAAAGAAGCATCCAGCGGCTTACCATTCGGTCCGAGAAGCCTCAAGACGGCATCACCTTTTCTGTGTTTTTCAATGCGTGCGTCGGCCCCATCGAGAATTTGTTCTGTGGATTCCCCGGCGGCAAACAGGGACCCTGGCATTGCCAGAGATGTTGCACCCAAACCTGCGGCTTTTAGAAAATCACGGCGATTCATAAAGTCCTCCTTTAAATGAGTTTTGAAAAGCCTAATATCAATGGTCTGCATTTTACCAAAGTTTCTTTTCTCACTCAATATCTAAAACAAAAGGCACTACCTTGTCCCGGCTGTGCCTTTGGCCTACAAATAACCACCATCACTTCCTATAAACACTATGAGCAAGCTGTATCTGAAGCTATCGTTTCTCGGTCAAACTAATGCACTTGCTCCAGTCACCTCATCTATCAATTCAATCTCTTTAAATCTGCAGAAATGCTGAAGTTCCCTGGTGATATCTCCATAGCAAGTCTGGCGGTGCAAGCCATGTGACCAGTTTTTCCATAATTTCTCCACATCGCCGTCCACCCTGACAGCAAACTTTGTACGGCAGCCCCTGTCGTGCTCAAGTTTAACAAGGGTATCAGTAATTTCACCCGTAAAGTACAGCATGAGGTCCGTCCCAATGAGCTCGGCCTGCGTTACCCTTTGGCCAATTCGCATTTCGACCTGCGGAACGACCCCCTGCCGACGCTCCATAACGGTGCGTAACTTGTATGATGCCATCGGGCCATTTGGACCATCCATCTTCGGAGTGCCCATGCAGTGAGCGAGAATGATTGTGTTGGTGGATTCGTCCACAGTTGGGTCGCTGATAAAGCCGGGCTTTCCAGCAAGACCCTGGAAAATAATGTGCGTCATGGCAGAACGCAGGTCCGATTCGCAAATGCCGCCCAAGCCCATACAGTTTAGTCTCGAGAAGCCAAGACAGGGATACGCAGGAAGTTTTATTGTTTTGTCCCACATAGTGCCATAACAATCGACGGTCATCACGGTCGCATCTTCCTCTTCCAGCATCTTTTCAAAGGCAAGCGCGAGTTTGCAGGACTTAAATATTTCTTCTCTGGATGGTTCTACGACCATCTCGGCCCCTTTGATCCACCTCCGTGTCTCAGCTTCGGCCTTGTTATTGTCAACGGCTTTATAGGCATCGACGACCCGCTGGAGGCCAATTTGTTTAATCTCCGTTCCAAATTTATCTCTCACACTGTTTGCATATGAATCAAACGACCTTGTGGTAACATTAAGTATTTTCGCCTCTCTTAAATGATGAATGGCGCGGAAAGGTCTTATCGCGGCGGCCAGTTGGGTATAATCCTTTGTTAGCATACAATCCATTTTGGCCCCCTCGGGCTGCTTGCGCATCGCGCCAAATCCGGTCCATCCATGCCCGGAATACGGAACGGCAAAAATCATTGTGGGTTTCTGTGCTTTGAGAAGTTCCTGCACAACACCGCCGGTTCGCATCGTAAGATGTATTATCAGGATGCCGTCAACATCCTGTAATTTATCTTTGAATTGGGCCACCTGGGCCGGCGAGCCGACCAGTTCATTTACAACGAACTCGACATCGGACAATTCATCATTTAATTTCGCAAACTCCGATTCGTAAAAACGGACCTCCTTTTTCAAATCAATATTGGGTTTGGGCCAATAGTCATTAGCCGCCTTTCCCATATATATCCTGGCGACTTTGACCTTTGACCTTCTGCAGCCCGGACTTATAAGCTTTGTCGTCATCGGTGCGGGCGCAACCGCCTGCTGCTGACAGCCGATACCGGCAAGACATAAGGCACATCCCCCTGCTGTTAACTGAATGAACTCTCTTCGATTCATTTCCTTTTCCATCGCATTCTCCTACTTTTAATTAAGCATTTTATAAAAAACATAAACCAACAGAAAATAAAGTTTTACGGCCATTATTCTGCTCGTTTTTCCTCTTGTTTCTGCACAGGCCAGAATACCTGGTCGCCTCCTTGTTCGCCCCCGCCCCATTTGCTGTGCACGCCACCATCATCATCAAAATCTGCTCCGAGACTGTAAAGTATAAAATCACTGCCCTGTCGCCTGTACACCAAGGGGCCATCACTGTATGGGTCCATCGGCAACTGCTTAAGATACCCGGTCGAGACAAGCTGGTCAAGACTTTCCGGCAACTGGTTTTTTTCAGCTTTATACCGCAAAAGGGCAAATGTTGTTATCAACGCATCGGCCCTAACTCGACAACGGAAAGACGTTTCTATGGTCCAGAGTTCAATTCTTGTAAGAATATCGACAAAAGGATTATCCTTTGTCATGTCTTTTATAACTTTTTCAGGGCTTTTGCCTTCTTTACGCAAACGTGCAGGCGATTTATCCCTAATAACGTTATAATATTGGAAAACCTCATCAACAAGCTCGGTAGTCTCATTCCTCCGGAGTTTTTCCCAGTCGCTTTTCGGTTCTTCGTTGAAATCTGGTAAAAGGGATTTTAAGTCATCCAGCTGACCCACCATCTGCTCAATGGAAGATTTAGGAATGTATCCATCACCTCTGCCATCATCGGTAAATGTCCTCTGGATACTCCCATAAAAGGCCAATTTTTCTCCGGTGAAATCAATAATAAAAATTTGCTCGGTTGAAAGCTCTGAAAATTTTTGCTGGTAATATCTTAATAAGTTTGGGTCTTGTGTTGTCTCATCAAGAATCTGGAAACAAGAGTCAAAAACCAGTTTGCAAACAGCTATTCCCACTAACTGCTCGATTAGAGTTTTACGGCCTGTAAAATGCCTGCCAAATCTATAGCACATCAACAGGTCTGAGAAAGCCGCCTTAAGATCACCCTCCATTGCATTTAACTTTGATCGTACACGAGTCACATATGATAAATTTCTTACTTTACGGAGATTGGACTGGTCAACAGTAAACATTGACTTCCCTTTATAACCGAGCTAATAGTAAGGTTTTTGAGTGCCCAGTTCTATTTGTTCAAGTGCTGCGATGTTAGAAGATATCCAATTTTGTAAAAGGATTTGTTGTTCTTCTGACAAGTCATTCGGCCAGGCTTTGATATCCGAGTTACTCAGTTTCTTCGGCTTATCTACAACAAGCTCAAAGGCTTTGACGTAGTAGCCGGCAGCGTTAACATTGGGGTCATAATCATCCGGACGTGAGAGCTTGTTCCACTCGGCCACATAGTCTACGGATATTGTGGGGGTAGCGGCCATAAGGAGGAATACTTTGACAAGTAAATAAGCGAATATCACAACAAGAATTATCAGAATCCGAGAGAAGAAAGATATTCTCTTTTTGGATTGCTTTTGTACGCTCTCGCTCGGCCGTTCTTCAGCCATATTATAATTACCTCTGATAGTTATCAAACCTTTGAAAGGTTTGCGTATTTTAACATCAGAGATTTTGTGCGTCCAGAGCTAAATTCGACCTCGATGATGCTGTTTTCTCCCATATCAACGAAGTTTTTGACGATTCCGCGGCCGAAAGTTTTGTGGCGAACGAGTTGGCCCTTCTTGAATTTAGAATCTGGAATTTCAACGAGGCCGGCATCATCATCAAAATCTTGGTCCCCTTCAGTCTGCTCGGTGACGGTGGGGCCGAGTTCGTAAAGAAACTGCGAAGGTATCGTTCGCAACTGCTGGCCTCGTATCGTTCGATATCGGGCATGACTTATATGAAGCTGTGCTTTGGCACGTGTAATACCAACAAATAATAGCCTGCGTTCCTCTTCAAGCTCATTGAGGTCTTCGTTAGTAGTGCTCCTTTCGTGGGGCAATAAGCCATGTTCGACGCCGACAATAAAGACGTTCTCAAACTCAAGCCCCTTCGCGGCGTGCAGGGTCATCAGAGCAACACTGCCACCGGAAGAATCATAGGCATCGGCATCACTAAAGAGTGAGATTTGTTGGAGATAATCGAGCAGTGACGGCTGTTCGGTGTACTGGTCATATTGAGCGGCGGCATTTATCAGCTCGTTGACATTTTCGAGAGCGTCCTCGCCCTGGTCGCCCTGGTCTTTAAGGAAATTTTCCAGGCCGGATTCGACAAAAACACGCTGGGCGAGCGGTGTTACCTGGCCGGCTACATCCTTTTTGAAGTTTTCTATCATATTGACAAAGACGCCGAGCTTAGCTTGTGCAGCTTTGGAGAGAGAATCAATATCCTTTGCTTTCTTCAGGGCCTCGAAGAAGGAAATGTTATTTTCAACGGCATGGGCACGGACCCTGTCAATTGTCGTTTTCCCTATGCCGCGGGCAGGTGTGTTGATTATGCGTAATAGTGCAATTTCATCATCAGGATTGACGAGGATTTTCAAGTAAGCGAGCAGGTCGCGAATTTCCTTTCTTCTGTAGAATTCCACGCCACGAACAACCTGGTATAGTATTTTATTGCGGATAAATGCTTCTTCGAGCACGCGGCTCTGGGAATTAACACGATAGAATACCGCAATATCATTTAGAGAAACACCCTGGTCAGTAAGCT
>JBARPZ010000001.1:0-9941 GCA_049643445.1 Sedimentisphaerales bacterium | reverse complement strand
ATTGAGATAAGTTCGAATACACGAAAGAGTCGAGTGTACTAATATAACTGTATAGAATTTGTATCAAAAATATCAGGTGAAAGGTTCTATTATGAGCGAAGAAAGAACATGTTTAAGATGTGGTAGTTCCAATCTTGAAGATGGCGAGTTTCAATCCACCGGGAAAATCTATTCTCGTCCCAAGCATGCTAAATTATTAACGGTGCTCACGACGGGAGTTCCTGTTGATACCATCATGTGTTATGACTGCGGGCATTTGGAACTGGTTATAGACACGGTTAAGGCAAAGTCGATCGCAAAAGTGTCTTAATTCTCAGTTGTGCTGACTGTGCTGTATTGATAGTAATGGTACTGGAAGCTGCGCCATAGTGCTGTCAGCCCCGTAAGAACAACGGTTGACTTTTGTTGTGGAGCTTGGAGGGGATGTTTTTCAAAAAATGCTATCGAGATACCTCGGCATTGACTCTGAATTATAGGCAAAAACAGGCTAATGATTTTTGCCTATAATTTTTTTGGTTCGCAGGATGTGGTAGTAGTGCTGGGCGAAGCGGTGGGCTTCATCCCGGACGTATTGCAGCAGCTTGCGGAAAGGGGTCGGTTGGTTAGAAGCGGTAGATTTCTCGTCTGTGGCCGATTTTGAATATATCAACTAACGAATCTTTATCTTCTATAGAATAGACTATTCTGTAATCGCCCTGTCGAATGCGATATTGCTCCTTACCTGAAAGTTTCTGCGACCTATCAGGCCTTGGATTTTGGGCCAGTGTTTGAATGCGTTTGATGATTCTTTGCAGGTCTTTTTTCGGGAGAGCTTCCAGCTCTTTTGCAGCGGATTTTTTGATAGTTATTCTATATTTTGCCATTTTTTCTGAGCTTCTTCAAAACATCCTCAAACGGCAGGCTTGGCTCTTTCCTGCGCTGCTCGAAAGCCGACAGGTCAATGGAATCCTCCGCTAAAGAAAGTTTAATCGCCTCCTGAACCAGCTCAGACATAGAGTGTTCCGTTTCCGCTGCTTTTATGCGTAATGCGTGATGCAAATCAGAATCCAGGTAAATTGTAGTTCTTTTTGTATTAGTTTGCTTCATATTATCGCCTCATTGCCGATATCATAGCATTATAACGTCTTGATGTCAAGGTGCCGTTAATATATTTTTTAGGATTTTTTGTTTAGCATTTTTTTGCTTCGCAGGATGTGGTGGTAGTGCTGGGCGAAGCGGTGAGCTTCATCCCGGACGTATTGCAGCAGCTTGCGGACGGGCGAATGGGAGGGCAATTTCAACGGTTTAGAGCTTCCCTGTAGGAAAATCTCCTCTTTTTTCTTGGCAATCGAGGCGATTTTCACTGTCGGTGCGTTCATTTCCCGAAAAGCTTCCTCAGTGGCGTGTAAATGGCCAAGGCCGCCGTCGATTAAAACCAGGTCCGGCCAGAGTTCTTCGCCCCTCAGTGCATATTTGTATCGGCGTTTTACCACTTCGGCTATCATTGCATAGTCATCGATGCCTTTGACCGTTTTGATTTTGAATCGCCGGTAGCCGCTTTTGAATGGTTTGCCGTCAATAAACTTGACCAGCGAGCCTACAGCTTCAGCCCCGGCAATATTGGCAACGTCGATGCCCTCGATAATCCTGACCGGTTGGCTGCTTTGCAGTAATTTTCGCAACTGCAGGAGGGCTTCTGTGGGATCAGCGGCAAAGACTTCCGGCTGAACATGTTCGTCGGGAGTGCCCCGGCGGTCAAGTCGCTCAATCAGACGGATACGGTCGCGATACATCGCGGCTTTCTCGTATTCAAACTTTTGGGCGGCCTCCGACATTCGCTTTTTCAACTGACGCTGGATAGTTGAACGCTTCGAGCGCAGGAATTTTATGAGGTCCGTAGTGATTTTTTTGTATTCGCTTTTACCGATTTTTGCCGCACAGGGCGCGGTACACTGCTTTATGCTGTATAAAAGGCAGGGGCGGAAGAATTTACGCTTTTGGTCTGCTTCTTTGATATTGAGAGTGCAGGTTCGAAACTTGAATATTTTTTGCAATATTACTAAAACGGCCCGCAGGTCTTTTGCACCTGCGAAGGGCCCGAATAGCCTGCTGCCGCTTGGCCGCGGTTTTCGAGTGATATAGACCCCCGGAAAATCGTCTCTTGTCGTGATTTCCAGATACGGAAAGGTTTTGTCATCGGCCAGGTCCGTGTTATAGGGCGGCCGAATGTCCTTAATCAGCCGGGCTTCGGTAAGCAAAGCGTCAACCTCTGTTTCGGTTTCCAGAAAGTCCACGGTTTTGACTTTGCTTATCATTTCGGTGATTTTCGGCCCGCGTGCCAAGGCCAGGTCTCTGCTTTGCTGAAAATAACTGCTCACTCTGGCGCGGAGATTGTTGGCCTTGCCGATATAAAGGACTTTATCGGCCGCCCCTTTCATAAAATAAAGGCCGGGACCGCCTGGAAAGCCCTTTATTTTCTCCCGAATCGCCGCAAATTTGTCAACTGTTTGAGTGGACATATCACCATGTTAACATCATTGTGAAATTATCAAAAACAGATTGCGGCTCTATAAAAAAATTTTTTCTTTCGTAGGTTCAATCGCTATAAGGACTAACGGCAGAGCGAACGAATTTGGCCAAAAATTTCTTACTTTTATCTTTACAGTAACCCGATTCGCAATTAAGTTTGTAACTTGTATTTTCCGACTATATATTGTGTACCTCGTGCAATTTTCTCTACATATTGTTGTTTCTATAGGTCGCATGGAGGCGTATTAATGTCCTATAATTTCGAGCCTGAGAATCCATTTAAGAGTGAGCAATCTGAGCTCAAAACCGCCATGGATGCGGCCAAATCAAGTGGTTTGAGCATAGAGCATTTCTTTTCAAACCCGGGTGTACATCCCTTTGACCAGCTCGAATGGGAAACCCGTTCGGTCAGGATCAGCGGCGATGGCGGAAAAGCGATTTTTGAGCAGGACGATATCGAAGTCCCGGTTTCATGGAGCCAATTGGCGATAAAGGTAGTGGCGAGCAAATACTTCTATGGTGATGTCGGATCCGGCATGCGGGAGCATTCGGTAAAGCAGCTTGTCCACCGCGTCTGTAAGATGATCGCGGACCATGGAAAACGGGACGGTTACTTCGCCACTGATGAAGATGCTGAGGTTTTCTACAATGAGCTAACATGGTTGTGTGTCAATCAGTACGGGGCATTTAATTCGCCTGTGTGGTTTAATGTGGGGCTTTTTGATGTTTATGGGATTGCCGGCAGCAAACATAATTTCCATTGGGACACACAGAGCAAAGAAGTGGTTCCCTGTGAAAACAGCTATGAGTATCCACAGGCATCCGCCTGCTTTATCCAGTCGGTTAAGGACTCGATGGAAGATATAATGCGGCTGGCGACAAGCGAAGCGATGCTGTTCAAGCACGGCTCTGGAACCGGCACTGACCTTTCAACACTGCGAAGCAGTAAAGAGAAGCTATCGTGCGGGGGCAATCCTTCGGGTCCTTTGAGCTTTATGAAGGTATATGACCAGATAGCAGCGGTGATTAAATCCGGAGGGAAAACCCGAAGGGCCGCTAAAATGCAGTCACTCAAGGTCGGGCATCCCGATATTAAAGAATTCATAACCTGTAAGAGTGAGGAAGAAAAAAAGGCAAGGGCACTTATTGAGGCCGGCTACGGTGGGGATTACAACAATGAGGCGTACGATAGTGTGATGTTCCAAAATTCCAATCTTTCTGTCCGAGTAACCGATGAGTTTATGCAGGCGGCGGAAAAAGATGGAAAGTGGGATACCTATGCTGTAACAACTGGTGATAAAATGCAGGAGCATTCGGCACGCCAATTAATGGAGCTAATTGCCGAAGGCACAAGGCTTTGCGGCGATCCGGGCCTGCAATACGACACTACTATCAACCGCTGGCACACATGCCCCAGCTCCGGGCCCATTAACGCCTCGAATCCATGCAGCGAATATATGTTCATCGATGATTCGGCCTGCAATTTAGCTTCCCTGAATCTTATGAAGTTTTGCAGGGAGGATAGCTCTTTTGACGTTGACAGCTTTAAGAAGGCGATTCGCCTCTTCATCATCGCTCAGGAGATTCTTGTCGATAACGGAAGCTATCCGGACAAATCAATTACCAAAACCAGCCATTTGTTCCGTCCGCTTGGTCTTGGTTACGCCAATCTCGGTTCTGTTATTATGAGCCAGGCACTTCCTTATGATTCTGACCAGGCAAGGGCATTTGCTGCCGCAGTCTCCGCTATTATGACCGGAACCGCTTACGCGGCAAGTGCAGAAATAGCTTCGCTGAAAGGGCCTTTTGAGGAATTTGATAAGAACACCGATGCCATGCTTAAGGTTATAAATATGCACCGCCAGAACGCTCATGATATTCCCGAATCTCATTGTCCGGACTATCTCCGCAACGCTGCCAAGGATGCCTGGGATGAGGCTCTTGATGCCGGTTCCAAAGTTGGCTTTCACAATGCCCAGACAACTGTCCTTGCGCCGACTGGAACTATCGGCTTTATGATGGATTGTGATACTACGGGCATTGAGCCCGACATTGCACTGGTCAAATACAAATTATTGGCTGGCGGCGGGATGCTCAAGCTTGTTAATAAAACCGTGTCGATGGCTCTGGATAGGCTTGGCTATAGTGCCGACGATATCAAATCAATCTGCGATTATATAGATGAAAATGAAACTATCGAAGGGGCCCCAAAGCTGAACCCCGACCATTTGCCGATTTTTGATTGTGCTTTTAAGCCGCGTAACGGCAAAAGGCATATTCACTACATGGCACATTTGAAAATGATGGCGGCGGTACAGCCGTTCATATCCGGTGCTATCAGCAAAACGGTTAATATGCCAAAGGAAAGTACAGCTGAAGAAATTGGCGTAGCTTATACCGAAGGTTGGAAGCTTGGTTTAAAGGCAGTGGCAATCTATCGCGATGGCTCGAAACAACTGCAGCCTGTCTCTACCGACAAGCACAGGAAAACCAGGGCCAAAGCTGATGAAGTGTCCGGCAAGGCCCGGCCGTTCAGACGCCGCCTCCCGGACACTCGACAAAGTATTACACATAAATTCTCTGTTGCAGGGCATGAAGGTTACTTGACGGTGGGGCTGTACGAGGACGCTCAGCCTGGTGAGTTGTTTATCACTATGGCCAAGGAGGGCAGCACCGTCGGTGGCCTTATGGATGTTATAGGCACATGTACTTCAATGGCATTGCAGTATGGTGTGCCTCTAATCACCTTAGTGGATAAGTTCCGGCACGCTCGATTTGAGCCCTCCGGAATGACATCCAGCAAGGAAATACCGTTTGCAAAAAGCCTGATTGATTACATCTTCTGCTGGCTGGGCTGTCAGTTTATACCCGGCTATGCAGACAAGAACACCCCTAATAGATCGGCAGGGCCGGATCAAAAGGTAAGCAGGAATACGACAACCGCCAGGCAATTGGTTGAAAAGACAAAAGACCTGGCACAGAAGATTGCCGAAACAAAGGCCAGGGTAGAAAATAAAGCAAAAACGGCTGTTCATGAAAAAATGGATTTTTCACTCTCAGAGCAGGCAGCTAAGCAGCCGTCTCCGGCGTTGGCAGATAGATTTTCCGGCCCTGCCAATCTAATCGGGACCCTGGTCGGTTCAGCCGTTACAGACGCCTCCGGGCCGTTGCTCTCTGAAGCGAAGGTGTTGGAGCAATTCAACGCCCAATTCGCGCATTTCTCCAGCGATGCCCCGGCATGCGATGTCTGCGGCTCACTTACCGTCCGAAACGGAACCTGCTACAAATGCTTTAACTGCGGAAACTCAATGGGCTGCTCATAAAATTGATTAATTCTTATTGTTTCTGATACCATTCTTTTGTAGGGGGGCTTACACCTACATTCTTATTCTTTGGTAGGGTGTACTCTGCCCACCATTTTTCCGTCATCCCGACCGGAGCGAAGCGGAGTGGAGGGATCTTTCAAAAAAATATCCCGACGTAGTCGGGATTCCACATTTTTGCATTTTAATCTTTGATTTCCCTTCTCACTTTTCACTTCTTCTGCTATTCTCTCCCCATAAAGGCTTGATTGACAACTGGGATTTTCGCTTAAAAAACGCCGCCTAACGATTTAGCCCGTTAGAAGTAAGGCGTATAAGCCTTGTCTACTTTCTAACTGGGCCCGGCTACTAAAGATTTAGCCCGTTAGAAGTAAGTTGCCGAAGGCACTTGTCAACTTTCTAACTGGGCCGAAATATGAGATATTAAACTGTTTGAAGGGATTTGCGGCCTTTTGGAGATTTATAATGAAGTCTCTTACTTATGTTCTCAAAATTACTGCTATTGCCCTGAACACTTATTTCTCTGCCTGGCTTTTATTATTCGTTTGTAGTGGCTATGGCGGCCGCCCTCTAAGCCTTTACGCTTGGCTATCAAGCATATTGATATGTGCGGTCCCTCCAGTAACGCTCATTACTATTGCGTTGACATTTCATAAAAACCTCAAAATTCTTCATTCTGTTCTCACGATTATTGCCATTATTTCTCGACGCCACGCGTCGAGCGTATTTAGCCCCGGTCTTCGGCCGGGGGTGCCTTTATATTTAACCCCGTTCTCTGGGCGGGGTTGTCTTTGTTTAGCCCCTCAAATTTATTTGGGGGGTTAAGTGAGTTTACACTGAGCTTGCCGAAGTGAGACCTGCTGTAATACGCTCTTGAGTTTATCCTGAGCTTGGGAGTTTATCCTGAGCAAGGCCGAAGGGAAGGCCTATCAGCAGGGCTCGAACAATACAACAACGTTGACATTGTATCGCCGGTAGACTGTTAGCCCCCACCGTCGGGTGTCATCATTTTTCCATTTTCCTATATAGTTTTGACTTGATCCCTGTTCAAAAGTACATCTACATAGCAAATTGAATAACGAATATCTGCGGATATATCGGGACTCTTTTGGGTAAAGTATAAATCGAAAACTTTCTTCAAAAGTTTAAATACATACTTTAAGTCTAGTTCGTCCTTGCCAATTGTCTTTATAGATTGGATGAGATATACAAGATCCCTTGTGTTCTTATCGATTGAATTCAAATCTACCTTCTTGTCAAGAATCATCTGGCGGTAAAGACTTTTTTGCATAGCAGATCTCGATCCACTGTTCGGAATCACGATGGAGTAGTTTCTTGGAGTACTCAGCCTGTCAAGTAATCCTGTGTGAGCAAGACTTCTCGTCCTCACTTCTTTCAACTTATAGATGACTTCTTGGAGTGTTTTTTTGCTCTGGACAATGTAGTAGTACACTGGGAGATTAAAAGAACTCTCCCAGCAGATTTGTATTATGTACTCCATTGGGTTATCGACGGCCTTTCTGTTCAAAAAGTCGTTTATTATATCTACAGTCCGAATTACTTTGGTCCTGTCAGTGTAGATCTTCTTTACAGGTAGTATTGAACCTTTTCCTGCCGTTTGCAGTTTCCCAATCAACTTTTGGGTTGGCGAGCCATCCATCTCTTCGAGTTTCCCCTCCTTAATGAACTTCATCTTATCAAGAAGGCTCTCGTCAATGATTAAGCTGCCTGATGTTCCCGATACTTCACCCGTATTAATGTCAAATACTCCCGCGTCTTTAACGCCGATCTTGGCGATTTTTTCAAAGAGATTCATCCAGAGCGACTGCTCCTGCTTTCGCCGGTCTTCAAGAATTCCAATCAACTCTGAATACTTGATCTTTTCTGACCGTCCTCGGTATCTATAGTAAATTTCCGCATCCTTCACCTCGCCGCTGTTCTTCTTTGCAATAACTGGTTTGTTTCTAGACTCGAAGGTGTAGATAAGACCAAAAGTCTTGTCCTTGAAGTCGTAAATGTGCCTTTCCCAACCTATCTCCGGTGAGAATATATCATTCAAACCCTGAGTTAATTTTTGAGGATCAATACGGTTGAATCCTTCCTCATCTATACCGATCATCTTGTGAGGGCTGTCTTTGATACCGAATACAATGTATCCTCCTTGCGCATTAGAGAACGCTGCCATGGTCTTAGCATATTTGGAAAGTGAACTGAAACTGAACTTCTCTTTGAACTCAAGCCTTTTTCCTTCTCTCGAAATCAGTCTTTCCGGATGTTTTGTAGAGGTTTTAAAAAGAAGGTTCAGATTTTCCAAGCTAAATGGGATCTCAACATTGAAATTCATTAGTCTTTACTCTTATTTTTCTCATTTTTCTTTCTGGCCATTCCGGCTTATACACACTGCATAAACATGGTCAAAGCCCATCGAATTTATTTCTTTACCTCTAAACAAAACTCATTATCTTTTCTTGACAAATCTTCTCCAGCCTTGTTTGCGATTATAAGAATTTGCGACATTAATACAAGGTTTTTCTTTGACGGAAAGTGCTGATTTTGGGTATTATAAGTCGGAAAGGACGAAAGTACGTAATTCGCTGAAACGCGAGTGATTGGATGAGTCCGCCATAGGCGGATGAATATTGACGAAGCAACGGGAACTTATTATACAGACTGTATAATCGTTGTTCTGCACCACACTAATATTAAGACTGTGAGTGATTTGATGAAAATATTACAGGACATGCTCGACACAACGATCAGGGAACAATTCTCTATCGAGAAGATGGGGATTAAGGTCATCGAGCGTCGCTTTGAGGAACTCGGCATAAAGCTGACAGACACCCAGAGGAAGGAATTGAGCATCGCACTTGGAAAAGGAGACATTGACAGTTTCTCTCTCTCGATTGAGGACGATCAGATTCCCACTGAACTCCTTGCCATGAATCCACCCAAACATGGGCGTATTACCCTAGATATTGGTGATACAGACCCCGTCATCACGGAGATTGCCGATCAATTTCTTGATCAGTTCACCGAAGCAATTCCGGAGATGGCAACAGACATTGGTGCCATCATTACGTCGGACTTGAGGAAGAAAGCCAAGCGTATGCTTCGCATTAGACGCAAAAATACAAGACGTTTCGAGTCGGACATCACTGATCATTGGGAATCCGCGTTCGATCTGCTCGATACTATGATTGTGATTGCCTCCGAAGCTGGTGGGGATTTCAACAAGGAGATTAGAAAGTCCCCCCCACTAGGCAAGGGATATCTCATTGAAGCAACGACACGATTGCACGCTAGAGCTTGCCAAGTGTCCTCGGAAGTCTTGACTCTTCTGAAGGGAGGATACGCAGATGGCGCTCACGCGCGCTGGCGATGCTTACACGAAATAGCCGTAGTTCTCTTCTTCCTCGCATCAGGCGAAGATGAGACGGCTGAACGGTATTTGCTTCACGAAGCAATTGAGTCGCACAAGGCTGCACTGTCATATCAGGAACACTGTGATTGTCTTGGATATGAGCCAATGACACAAGACGAGCTGACACAAATGAAGCAGACTAAAGATGTTCTTATTGCACGTTTTGGAAAGAGCTTCGCTGGGGATTACGGGTGGGCAGAAGGCGCATTGAAAAAGAAGTACCCGACCTTCCGAGATATAGAGTGCAGCGTTGAGATGTCACATATGCGTCCCTTATACAAGATGGCGAGCCACAACGTACATGCGAATCCCAAGGGGATTTTCTTCAAGTTGTGTTTGCACTCCAAAAATTCGGGTGTTCTTCCCATTGGTCCGAGTATGTTCGGCCTCGCCGATCCTGGCCACGGCACTGCAATATCAATCCTCCAGGCCACGACGACGCTTCTTACCATTGAGCCAAACATGGATTGTTTGGTTGTCTACGATATCTTGCGGCGATTCGCCAATGAGGCGGAAGAAGCATTTATGAAAGCACATGAATCGCTTGAGAAAGATATCGCTTGTAATAAAAGTGTCAACAGGACGTAATTCGTTGAAACGCAAGAGATTGTACGAGTCCGCCATAGGCGGATAAATATTGATGAAGCGACGGGAACTTCTTATATAGAAAGAAACATTTATGGGTTTAT